>CAZEJJ010000079.1:0-34017 GCA_964512185.1 uncultured Enterobacterales bacterium
CGGCGTCCTTGGTGGCCTGGCGCTGGGCGTCGTTGAAGTAGGCGGGCACGGTGACCACTACCTGGCTGACGCTCTCGCCCAGGTAGGTCTCGGCGGTGGTCTTCATGGCTTCGAGCACGATGGCGCTGATCTCGGGAGGGCTGTAGCTGCCGTCGTCGATGCGCAGCCAGGCGTCGCCGCGGTCGTTCTCCACGATCTCGAAAGGCAGGAGCTTCTGGGCGTGACGCACTTCGGGATCGGTGGCGCACCGACCGATGAGCCGCTTGATGGCGAAGAGCGTGCGGGTGGGATTGGTCACCGCCTGCCGTCGGGCGATCTGTCCCACCAGCCGGACTCCGTCGTTGGTGAACGCCACCACCGAGGGCGTGGTGCGAGCTCCCTCCTCGTTGGGGATAACCAGCGGCTCACCGCCTTCCAGGATTGACACGCAGGAGTTGGTCGTACCCAGGTCGATTCCGATGACTTTTTCTGATGCCATGCCTGCGGGCTCCTACTAGCGCTGGTTCTCTGTTCTCGGCCTATCGGCGTCTTCGTCGGTGCAGTCTATGCGGTCTATGCGGTCTATGCGGTTCATGCGGTCTATGCGGTCCATGAGGTCCATGAGGTCCATGAGGTCCATGAGGTCCATACAGTCTATTCACTCGTAGAGGCCGCGGCCCTCTCGGGGGTGTCGCGAGCGGCTCGAACGCGGCTCACTCCTATTCCGACGATGGGGAGCTCGCCTGCGCGTCGTCGCGCTCTTCTGGGACGGGGCGTTCGCTGGGTGGCTGGCCCGCGGCCACCGAGACCTGGCTGGCCCGGAGCAGGCGGCCGTTGAGGAGGTAGCCGGCCCGCACCACGTCGACGATGGCGCCTGGCGGAACCTCTTCGCAGTCCAGGGTGAAGATGGCTTCGTGCTGGGAGGGGTCGAAGGCGGTGCCCCGTTCAGCGTCCACCGGCTCGACGCCGAGACGCTCCAGGCCTCGCTCGAACTGGCTGGACACCATCTGCACGCCAGGTACGAACTTGTCGATGTCCGTTTCTACGTGCTGCATGGCGAGGTTGAGGTTGTCCAACACCGGCAGGAGCTCGCGGATGGTGGCTTCTGTCGCGATGATCCTGGCCTGGTCCGCTTCCTTGCTGCTGCGCTTCTGGATGCGGGCCAGCTCCTGCTCCTGGCTGAGCAGGCGGGTGCGCAGCGAGCGGGCGAAGCGATCCATGCTGTCCCGCTGGTCCTCCGCCTCCTGTCTGGCCTGGGCGGCGATGCGGGCGCGCGAGCTGGCCAGCCGCAGGCTCTCCTTGTCCCGTTGCCGCTGCACCTCGAGGTCGGTGACCCTGGCGCGCAGGCTGCGGGCCTTGGCACGCAGCTTGGTGACGCGCTTCTGGAGCTCTTTTTCGCGCGGGGGGCGAATCCTCGGCGGCGGCGGCGGCGGCGGCGGCGGCGGCGGCGGCGGTGGGTCCTTGTGCAGCCCGGAGGGCTCG
Source organism: uncultured Enterobacterales bacterium (assembly GCA_964512185.1). Lineage (GTDB taxonomy): Bacteria > Myxococcota_A > UBA796 > UBA796 > JAFGLY01 > CAZEJJ01. The sequence continues at coordinate 1,462 of CAZEJJ010000079.1, forward strand.
GTGACGTCGTCGTAGTCTTCCTGGTCGGCCTCGATGGGAACGTCCAGCGCTTCTTCGAGGAGGTCGTCGGGGATGGCGAATTGAAAGGGATTCACAGCGCCTGGATCGGTGACGTCGCCGAAGTCGGACTCGGGCTCCTCCCAGGTGTCCAGGTCGATGACGAGATCATCGGACAGGGTCTGGATGGTGATCTCTGCGCCCGCACCGTCGAGGCTGTCGTCACCGGGGTCGTCGGCTTGCTGGGCGGCGGCGGGCTCGCGGGCCTGGGAGGCGCTGGAGCGCGCCTCCACCGCCGCCAGCGCCTCCGACAGGAGCGCATCGTCAATATTCAGCGTCGGACCAACAAAATCCAGGTCCTGGTCCGGTGGATCTCGCTTGGGCAAGTACGCTCCGCTGTGGCCCGCTCGGCTCGGTCGAGCAGCGGGTCCTAACATGTGCACTCTGCCACTGCTCGCCTCTGCGAGCAACGGTCGACCGCACGAACACTGCGCCGACCTGGGCGCCCGCGCCGCGTTAGAGGCGGCGCCCCGACACGGGTCCGGAGGAGCGGGAGAGATGCACTTCGAGCGGCTGGATAGCGGCCTGCGCCTGGTGGTGGAACCCCACGGCACCGCACCCGTGGCAGCCATCTGGCTGCGCATCGGTGCCGGGACTGCGCACGAGGGTGTGGGGCAGTGGGGCGCGGCGCATTTCGTGGAGCACATGCTGTTCAAGGGTTCCTTGGCCGTCCGACATGCCCCTCTGCTCTCCACAGGAGACCTGGGTCGGCGAATGGACGCCTTGGGGGCCGATCTGAACGCCTACACGACCCACGAGGAGACCGTCGTACACTGCACGCTGCCTGCTGCGCACATGACGGAGGCGCTGGCGCTGGTGGGGCAGATGTGCTTCCGCTGCCGCTTCGACCCGGACCAGGTGGAGCGCGAGCGGGCCGTGATCCTCGACGAGCTGGCCCGCAATCGCGACGATCCTTCCCGCATGCTCGGTAGAGCCATGGCACGGCGGGTCTGGCCGGCTCATCCCTATGGACGCCCGGTGCTGGGCAGCCCCAGCTGGATCCAGGACATGACCGTGCGCGCCCTGCGCGCCTTCCACGAGCTCTGGTACCAGCCATGGAACGCCATCCTCGTGGTGGCGGGCGCTGTGGAGACCGAGACCGTGAAGCGGACCGTCGCCCGGGTGATGACTGCGCCCAGACCCCACCCGCAGCCGCCCGCCTGCCTCCAGCGTGTGCCCCCCGCCCGGGTGCCCTTCGATCGCGCCCTGGGCTTCGTGAGGCTCGCGGGTGGCTTCAAGGAGCAGCTGCTGGAGGTGGGGCTGCGGGTGCCTGGCCACGGTCACGACGATCTGCCCGCTGTCGACATGCTCTGCTCGGCCCTGGGTGAAGGTGGCAGCGCCATCCTCCCCAGGCGCCTGCACCTGGAGAGCTCACTGGCCCACGCCGCCTGGGCGGAGACGGACGTGGCCTCCCAGGGTGGCCAGCTCGTCCTGGGGGCCTCCCCGGCCGAGGATGATCCCACCGATCTGATGGGCGAGCTGGGGCGGTGCCTCTGGGAGCTGCGTGAAGGAGGCCTGCCGCGGGCCAGCTTCCACCGTGCCCGGGCCACGATCCTGGCGGATCGAGCGTACGACGACGAGACCGCTGAAGGGCGCGCCTCCACGCTGTGTTGGTACACGGGCAACTATGGCAACCCCGACGCGGAGCGCGCCTATCGCCACAAGATCGCCGCGCTGGATCCGCGCCAGGTGGACGCGGCAGCCTTCAAGTACCTGCGACCCGACCGCGCCGTCTACGGGCTCGTCTCACAGGACGCCCACCTCGGCCAGGCAGAGCTCACCCGCCTGATGCGCCCCCCCCGCGCACGCCGGCGTGCAGCTCGGCGGGCCACCGACACGCGGCTGGAGCGCCACCTGCTGCCAAACGGGCTGCGCGTGATGCTGGAGCAGGTGCCAGGATCATCGGTGACCGCGATGCGGGTGGTGGGCCTGGGCGGCTCGCTGTTCGAGACGCCCCGCTCGGCCGGCCACGGTGAGGCCTGGGCTGTGCTCCTGGGACAGGGCTCCGGACCGCTGGACGCCTCTGCATGGAGCGGCGCCATCGACGGCATGTCCGGCTCCGCCGGGGGCTTCAGCTCCATGTCCATGGCCGGCATGGGTGCCGTCTTTCCCTCGGATCGGTTCTCCCTGGGTCTGCCCACCGCCCTGATGCCGCTCCTGCTCCCGCGCTTCGACGAGCCAGCCGTTGACCGTGTGCGGGCCAGCATGGCTGACGGTGTCCGCAACCAGCGGGACAATCCCGGCGGCCTCGCCTGGGACGCGCTGCGCTCCGTCGCCTTCCCAGGGCACCCCTATCGGCTCCCCTCGGGCGGAACCAAAGCGAGCATCGAACGCCTCGACTCGGCTGCCATGCAGCGCTTCCACCGCCGCTTCGCCCGGGGGAGCAACCTGGTGCTGGCCATCTCGGGGGAGATGGACATCGACGCGACGCTGCGCACGCTGGAGTCGCTGCTGGGCGGGCTCGCGGAGGGACAGGGCACTTCCTTGCCTTCCACGCCTCGCCAGCCCACCCGCAGGCGCCGGCTGCTGCGCGGGGGTTGGAGCCAGGCCCACGTACAGCTGGGCTTCCGCACCGTGCCCGTGCGCCACGAGGATCGCCCCGCCCTCGACCTGCTGGGAGTCCTGCTCGGTTCGCAGGGCGGCAGGCTGTTCATCAGGCTGCGTGAAGAAGCGGGGCTGACCTACGACGTGCAGGCCTCACAGCTCTCCACGCTGCAGGCGGGCCTGCTCAACTGCAGCATCAGCAGTCCCCTCGCGCGCATGCCCGACGCCAGACGAGGCCTGGAGCGGAGCCTCGAGGAGCTGCGTCGGGACCCGCCGACAGACGTGGAGATGGAGCGGGCTCGTGCTGCGGTGACCGGTGGTGTGGCGCTGGACCTGCAGCGCGCGGGGTTCCGCGCCACCCACCTCGCCCAGGACGAGCTGCTGGGCCTGGACGGCCGCCGGTACCGCTCCAACCTCCTGCAGGCCAGCCAGGTCTCCAGCTCGCAGCTGCGGAAGGTCATCGAGCGCTACCTCGCTCCGGAGCGCGCCCTGTGGGCCACAGCGGGCGGGGTGAGCTAGCCGTCCTCGCCGCTCTCGTCGTCGTCGCTGCTCTCGCGCTTGCCCACGCGCTTGTCCCGCCCGCCCATGGCGAAGCCTCCGAACAGATCGTCCAGGGACGCGGGCTGCGCGGGCTGAGGGCTGCGATCCAGCTCGGGCTCCGCTGCCTGGCTCTGCGAGGCTTCGAGCGGCCGGGGAGGAGCCACCTGCGGTACCTTCCGGATTCGTGGGCCCGAGGTGGAGGTGGGGCGCATGCGGAAGCGGCCGGACGAGGCTCTTCGTGAACGGCCCGCGGGGCTGTGGGCCGGGCTCGGGTCGGCCTGGAGCCCGCTCTCGGGTTCCAGGCCCGTCTGCGGAGGAGGTGGCGGTGTGGGCGCGACGCGGGGCTGGGGGGCTGCGGGCTGGGCCGGCTTGGGGGCGCTCTTGTCTTCCTTGCGCTTGCGGGGCGCATCGGGGATGCCGGTGGGTGGTGTCCAGGTGGGCCGGCCGGGCTTGGAGACGTCGCGCACCTTGGCATGGGGAGCTGGCTGGCGGCGCTCTTCGAATTTCATACCCACGGGGCCGAGCGCGAGGGGGCGGTCCTCGGCTTCCACATCCCAGGGATCCGCCAGGTCGTAGCGGCGGTAGATGCGAGCGGAGCAGTGCACGATGGGCGCCCGCTCCCAGCGGCGAGCCGCGATGCGACGGGCCAGCCGTTCGCCCAGCACCGCGCGCACCTCGCTCTCGAGCACCACGTCGCGGGCGAGGGTGTCGTCGTGGACCGGCGGATCCTGCTCGCTCGCTCCGTCCGGGTCTGCCGTCTCGCTCCGGTCACCCGGCATGGGGCCTACTCCTGGCTGCTCCTGAGGCCGGCCGGGCACTCGGGGATCGCGTTGACCCTGTAGTAGCCCAGCTCGTCGGCCCAGTACTCGCCCTGCCAGGGCCAGTAGACGTATCCGCGCCGCACGCGCTGCTGGCGCATGACCGTGCGCTCCCTATCGGCGAGCTGCCCCGTGACGCTGGCCTGCTCGTAGAGGCGGGTCTCGAACTGCAGCATGTCGAGCTTGGAGATCTCCACGTTGGTCAGCATGCCTGCCAGCTGCTCGCTCCTGGCGTCGAGCTTGCCGAGGACGCGCTCGCCCTCGGCCTGCACGACGCCGTCTCGACGTGCGCGGACCCAGGAGCCCACCTCGGCCACGAAGGGGTTGGCCGAGATGTTGGCCAGCCGCCCCAGCTCGCTCTCGGCGTGGCTCACGGCGTCGATGGCACCCGCCAGCCGCGCCTCCTTGCGCAGCGGCAGCAGGACCGATGGTGGGACCTCGCCCGGCTCGCCCCGCTGCACCCAGGCGCGCGCCAGCTGGAACGCCTGCTCGGCGGTCATGCCGGCGGTGGCGCCCTGGAGCTGCCGGTGGAGTGGCTGGTAGCGTTCCTTGAAGCTGTCGATCTCCTTGGACGCTTCGGGGAACTTGCACAGCAGGAACAGGGCGTAGACCCGGAGCAGCTCGCCCTCGGGGTAGTAGTAGCCCTCGAAGTAGGGGGAGCCGTGGTTGTGCAGCAGCGCGATGGCCCCGTTCATGTCTTCGAGACGGAAGTGGGCCCAGGCGCGCTCGAACTGTGCCTCGAGCCAGAAGTCGCTGGAGCGCGACACCTTGGCGAAGTACTCGATGGCGCGGGGAAAGTTGTTGGCCGCGTAGTAGGAGCGCGCCACGTTCATGGTGAGCGCGTTGAGGAAGCGCTCGTCGCGCTCGACGCCCTCGGCGGCCTGCAGCGCGGCCAGCAGGGGCTTGAGGGCATCGGTGGGTCGGCCCTGCTGGTTGAGCACGACGCCCTCGAGCATCTTGGCGTCGGGGTAGATCGGCGACTCCTCGACCACCAGCTTGAGCAGGCCGAGGGTGAGGGAGTAGCTGCCCTGGCGGTAGTTCTCGCGAGCGGCCAGCCACGCCATGCGTGAGCGCGTGGTGCGATCCACGTCGCCGCCCACGTTGCGGGCGAAGACCGGCTCGAGGATGGCAGGATCGCCCACTCGATCGGCCAGCTTGAAGGCCTCGTTGATGGCGGGGCCGGACCAGGGGGCCTGGGAGTCGAGCTCGAGGGCCTTGGTGTAGGCCACGAGGGCACCGTAGGGCAGGTCGAGATCCGCCAGCAGCAGGGCCAGCCTGGCGAAGCCCTCTGCGTGGAAGTCATCGAGATCGGGATCGCCCACCAGCGTCGTGAGGGCGTCGGCGGCGCGCGCCTTCTGGCCGCGGGCCAGCTCGGCTTCGTAGTCGGCGAAGGCCGCTTCCCGTTCTTCGGGTGTGGGGCCCACAGGCTCGTCACCCAGGGTGACGTCGTCGGCCGAGGACCGGAATTCGATCTCGTCGCCCCGTCCAGCCGCGGCGTCGGGCCAGGGCGCGGCCGCTGCAGCCAGCAGCAGGAGGGGCAGTGACAGCCGGACGGCGCGCATGTCAGCTCCCCTTGCTGAAGCGGGACAGCCCCACCGAGAGGGAGACGTTCTGCTTGAAGGCGGTGGTGCCGGTCTGCGCTCGGGACTGGATGAACATGTCGTCGCGCAGCTCGAAGCGCATGGCTCCGCGCTTGCCCCGGAACACCCTGAGGCCCAGGCCCAGTGACGCGCCCGGACCGAAGGCCATGTCATGGGCCGGCAGCACACTCTGCTCCACCGTGAGCCCGGCCCCGCCCAGCAGGTAGAAGTTGTGGTGGAAGACGCGGTTTCCGCGCCAGTTCAGCTTGGCGTAGGCCGGGGTCCATTCTGCGCCGACACCCAGCTGGCCCAGGTAGCGGTAGGCCTCGGGGGCGATGCCATAGGCGGGCCCCTCGAGCTCGCGGTAGGCGCCGTTCTTGAAGCCATAGCCGCCACCCGCCATCAGCTCGAAGCCGAAGGTCTCAGTGCGGTGCAGGCCGAGGGTGAAGCGCGCGAACGGGGCTGTGGTGTAGGGATCGAAGGGCATGAGCCCCAGGTGGAGACCCAGCTCGGAGCGCTCTTCCATGCTGTACAGGCGTTTCTGGATGACCGAGATCTCGGAGTCGCGCAGCAGGCCGAGATCCACCGGTGCGACGGTGTCCTGGGCGAGCGCGGGGACCGAGGCGTGCAGGCCCACCAGGCCCACCAGGAGCGGCGACAGGAACTTGCGGCTGCGCATCGGGAGAATCCTCGGGATGGGTGGAGGCGGGGAGGGCGCCCGCTGCTAGAAGGGCAGGCTGCGCGGCAGGTCGGAGACCGGCCGGTAGTAGATGCGGACGTTGGCGTTGTAGTCGGGCACGGCGGTGCCGTGGAAGTAGACCGCGTTCTCGCCGGTCTCGTAGGTCCAGCCATCGCCCCAGATGGGATCGCCGGTGGAGTCCACCTCGCAGTTCTCCAGGCACTCGGACTCGGCGATCTCGACATTGTCGACGTAGACAAGGATGGTGTCGGGATCGGGGATGGACTGCAGCGGGAACTGGTTGAGCAGGGAGTTGAGCAGATCGCCCAGGTCCTGCAGGTGGACGGAGAAGTCGGAGGGTTCGCACTCCCCGTCCACTTCGGTCTCGATGGCGCGGAAGAATCCACCGGTGGCTTCGGCGATGAGCTGGTAGCGCCGGGTGCCCCAGCTGGTGCCGCCACCCGAATTGCAGTCGAAGGTGTGAGCGTCGGGGTCGTAGTTGGGACCGATGACCGCGAAGGTGATGCGGTTGTCGAACTGGTCGAAGATGTCGAGATAGGCCTGGGGGTCGTCTTCGCCCTGGGCCAGCAGGCGGGAGCCGTCGCCCTCGTCGGTGACGATGACCACGATGATGTTGGCGCCATCGCGCACCAGGCCGGCGTTGCTGCCGTCGTCGCTGGTGGTGAGCTGGGAGCCGTCGTGCTCGTAGCAGGCCTCGGGGGGGCTCTCCACCGCCCTGCAGAGGCCCAGCAGCGCCGACTCGAGCCCCTCTTCGGTGCCCGAGCCGCACGCGGGCGGGTCCCAGTCGCTGCCGCAGGTGCAGTCGAGGTAGTCCCAGGTGACCTGGCCCTGGGGGTCGTCACCGCACTCGTAGTAGGGGTCGTAGGGGATGCAGCCGGTGGTGTCCTCGCCCTGGCACTCGCCGGGCCAGCAGGTGGTGTCGCAGAGCACGTTGGCCACGAAGTCTTCGGCGACGCTGGCGGAGATGTCCTCGCTGATGATGTCAGGGGATCCGGTGAGGGTACCGGCTTCGCCGGGATCCACCACGTCGCCGTCGCCGTCGGCGTCTTCTTGCGGATCTGCGGAGGTGGTGGTGATCGCCAGCTGGTAGTCCAGGAAGCGGCCTCGCTGGGTGACGTAGAGGACGTAGTTGTCCACCGCGTCGGCCAGGCCCTCGGTGGTGACACCCGTGCCCTGCTCCGGGTCCACGAGGCGTTCGATGAAGGCGTTGAAGTTGAGCCCGAGGTCGCTGGCCTCGTCGTACATGGACGGGGAGTTGTCCACCACGAAGAGGATGTCCGCCTCGTTGGCGAAGCTGGCCTGCTCGTAGCCAGCCACCCTGAAGTACTCGTAGCTGTTGCAGCCCCCAAGAAGGGCCGCGCCCAGCAGCGCAGATCGGGCGAGGACACGCATGGCGTCGGAACCTCCGCACGGTGAAAAGGCAGCATATGCCCGCCGCATGTGGCGGTGCAAGTCAAGCTTCGAACAACATCGCCGCGCCTGCGCGGAAGGTGTTAGGCTTCCCTCGTTGCGGGCACGATGCCCGCTCCTTCCTTCTTGGGCTCCAGCACGAGGAGTACTCCGTGGCCGACAGTACGGAAAAGCGCACCACCGAGCGCCTGCCCATCCGCATGCTCGTCGAGTACGAGTCCAGCGAGGACTTCCTCATCGACTACACGGCCAACATGAGCATCGGCGGCATGTTCATCCAGACCAGCAACCCCCTCGAGGTGGGCACTCGCTTCCGGCTGCGCTTCCGCATCCCTGGACGCGACGCCCCGGTCGACACCGTGGGTGAGGTCTGCTGGGTGCTCTCAGCCGAAGAAGCCGGAGTCATGCAGCCCGGCATGGGTGTGCGCTTCGAGGAGCTCGAGGCCAAGGACCGCGCCTCGGTCGAAGAGATGCTGGCGGCCTGGGACTGAACCCGGAGCGCTTAGGGCTGGTCGGGTGAAGACCCCTGCAACCTCTGGAGAGCGTCCGCGTAGGCCTCTCGCTCTTCGTCCTCACGGCTGCGCTGCACGAGCCTCTCCAGCGCCGGGATGGCCTGCTCGGCGCCCAGGGTGGCCAAGCCGTCGGCGGCGGTGAGCCTCACCAGCGGATCGCGATCATCGAGGGCAGCCACGAGGGCAGCCACCGCCCGTTCGCCTCCCAGCTCAGCCAGGAGGCGGGCCGCCTCAGCGCGGACGAAGGGGGAAGGATCGGAGAGCGCTCCAGCCAGGCCCTGGCTGGAGACAGGCCCTCCCAGGCGCCCCAGGGCGTGCACCGCTTCGACGCGCACCGGCTCTTCGGGGTCTCGCAGGGCCACCAGCAGGTGCTGGGGGGTCTGGGGGAGGGGGAGGTTGGACAGGGCGCGGATCGCCAGCACGCGGGTGCCCGGGTCGGGATCCTCCACCAGGGGGGCCAGGTGCTCCAGCGAGGACTCGCTGGAGAGCAGCGCCAGGGCGCCGATCACGTGGTGGCGGGTGCGCCCACGGGTGGAGCCCGCCAGCTCGTGCAGCAGGGGGATGGCCCGGTGGTCACCCAGGCTGCCCAGCGCCCTGATGGCTTCGCAGCGCAGCTCGAGGCTCTGAGCGGTGGCGGCCCGCTGCAGCGCCTGGAGGGCGCGCCAGTCGCCTGATTGTCCCAGCAGCTTCACGGCCCAGAGCTGATCGTCGGGGCTGCCCCCCTCCAGCAGGGAGATGGCGACGGGCACCTCGCGGGGCCGCACAGGCAGCTCGGCCAGGCGTCGTGCGGACTCTTCCGCCAGCTCGCGGAGCGCTGGGGAGCGCTCGCGGACGGCAGCCTTGACGAGCTCCGGGATGGCGGCCCGGTCACCGCTGGTGACCAGGCCTTCATAGACCTCGCGGCGGACGGCAGCCGAGGGATCGCGGGTGGCGAGCAGCAGCGCGGCGCTGGCGACGGCGCCTCCCCGGTGACCCAGGCTGTGGGCCGCGAAGGCCCTGGCGGCTTCGATCTCGCTGTGGGCGAGCAGATCCGCTGCTTGCTCGGGGTCGAGGGCCACCCGGAGCAGGGAGTCCTGGACGATCCTCCTGAGCTCCGGCTCGGGCTCGAGCTCCAGGCGGGCAGCCAGCTGCTCGATGGCGCTCGGACCGCCGCCTTCGGCCAGCGCGTGGATCTCGGCGCGGCGCTCGAGGAAGTCGGCACCATCGGTCTTGTCGGCGGCGACGGGGCCGCTGCCCAGCAGGACCAGGGCCAGGAGGGCGAGGAGTGGTCCAGCCGGCGTGGACACGGAGCTCACTGGTGACCGAGGGTCACCGAGGGCGCGTTCTTCACGATGGTCATGATGTTGTTGAAGGTCGTGGTGACCTGGCGGCGGATGCGCAGGCCCCTCTCTCGATGGTACTTGACCAGGTCGTTCCAGATCTGGGGGAGGCGCGAGACGATCTCGTCGTAGTCGTGGGACTCCACCAGCGCCCCCAGCTCGGAGATGACGGGGGGCTCGGACCCATCGTCGTAGCAGCCGCGGAGCTCGGCCAGAATCTCCAGCAGCTGCGCGTGGGAGGAGTTGGCTTCGCCGTCGTCGCCCAGGTCCTCGAAGGTCTCGTCCACCTGCGAGATCGCGCTGGCCACGGGTTCAACCTGCACCTCGACGGGCTGCTGCTGCGGCTGCCCACCGCGCGCTCCCGGGGGGAGCTGGAGGTCTTCGGTGGCGATGGGAGTGAGCGCCTGGTCGCCCAGCTCGGCCGGCTGGTCGACGACCACGGCTTCGGCCGGGGCCGCCGTGGCGACGCCTACCCGCAGACCGGACGGATCCGCTTCGGTGTAGGTGTCCGGGTCTTCGATGGGCTCGAGATCTTCAGACGGAGGTTCGGAGTCGTCATCGAGAGCCTCGAGCTCGGCCTCGTCGGCCTCGTGGGCCTCGATGATGACGTCGGATGGTTCCTCTTCGTCCTCCTCTTCCTCTTCTTCTCCGCTGCCGGGCTCGAGAGGCTCGACGCCGCGCTCCGCCAGGTAGCTCTCCACGTTGCCGAGCAGCTCGTCGTATTCGGCGGCGGTGAAGCCGCCCTTGACGGCGTTGGGGCCGGGCTCGTTGTGGCACTCGATGACGGGAACGCGCCCGCTGGCCTTGGCGTCGATGTCGATGCGCGGGGCCACCAGGACATCGGCGGAGATTCGGGTGGCGCCCAGCACGATCTGCTTGTTGGCCTGGACGGCCTTGGCCTGGAACTTGTGGGCCACGATCTCGACCACGTCGCCCTGGACGTTGTTGGCCTGTACGTTGCCCTCGATGCGGACGGTGCCCTGGGGGGCGGAGATGCGGTCGAGGGAGAGCTTGCCCCTGAGCGTGACCGAGCCCTCTGTGGACACGACCTGGTTCATGGTGTCACCCAGAGAGCTGTGCAGGATCACGTCGCCTGCATGCTCGATGGAGACTCCCCGGTCGGAGAGGTCGAGGTTGACACCTGCTGGGATGACGAAGGGTTGGTGCTTGGCCATGGAGTCCTCGTGTTGGGGCTGCGGTTTCAGTAGCGGAAAAGCTAATAGGACTGCGGCCCTGGGGGCAACCCCAGAAGGGCGCGGTTCAGGGTGCAGCGAGGCCCGACTCTACCCTGCGCAGTCCTACCTGGGCTGCGGCGTGGTGGGGACGGAGCGAGAGGGCCACCAGGAAGGCCTCGCGAGCGAAGTCGCCGCGGCCGAGCCGCTCGTAGGCCAGGCCGAGGTTGGTGTAGGCGGTGTAGTGACGGGGTTGCAGCTCCACCGCCTGTGCCAGCGCCAGCGCGGCGGCCTCCACCTGTCCCACCTGCAAGGCCGCGGAGCCGAGGTCGGCCCAGGCGTAGGGGTTGCACAGATCGAGGGTGAGGGCCGCTCGGTACTCGTCGATGGCCCGCTGCAGTTCACCCGCCAGCAGGGCATCGTCGCCTGCCTCCACCCTGCGCCTGGACTCGGTGCGGAGCGCCTCGGCGGTGTCGCACTCGTCGCTGAGAGGCGGCTCCGGCACCTCCAGGACGATCTCCGCGTGCGAGGGCTCCGCCTGGAGGACCATGGCTCCGGGCGCCGAGGCCGCCCCTGAGGAGCTGCCGCTGCGTGTGACCTGCGCGCTGCGGGGATCTGCCGCGGTCGCTGCGGCGTGCACATCGGCACCACAACAGCTGGATCCGCTCGAGCTGGAGGCACGCGGGGGAGCGGGCCGGCCTTGCACAGGCGTGACCACCAGGGGCTGGCCTCCCACCACCACCACTACGGCCTCGCTACCCGGAGCCGCCGGGCCGCCGGCCTTCAGCGCGGCAGCCGGGATCGAGGCACCATCCCTGCAGTCCACGAGCCGCACCCGGCCATCACTCCCGGTGTGGAAGCAGGCGTTCTGTGGGAACGAGCAGGCCTGCGAGAAACAGTGCAGCGCCATGGGAGGACTTCCAGCGAGCAGCAGCTCGCCGGTGACCGGGAGATCGGCCACCACGGCTGTGCTCCCCGGCTCGAAGCGACCTGATCCGTCGCAGTCCAGCATCCAGACCCCGAGGATGCGCCAGGCACCGGCTTCGCGGTTGGCCACCGACCCCTCTCCGAACATGCGCAGCGTGCTGCGGCAGCCCACCAGCCCGGCAGACCTGCAGCATGCGACGCACTCGTCCTGACCGGCCTCGGTCGGCATGGCGCCCATGACGATGCTGAGCAGCAGCGGGATCAAGCGGTGCCTCCATGTGGAGGGATTCTATGCTGAGAACCTAGCAGATTCATCCACAGAGGGCTCGTCGATACCAGGCCACCAGGGCTTCGGCGTGCTCTGTTGGCGTGGGCCACTGTGCGGGCGCATTCCGCGCGCGGCCGATGCGCAGCTCTTCCACCAGCGCCCTGCGCAGATCACTCTCTTCACCCACCTGGAACCAGCGCGCGCCGGGTGCGATCTCGGGGATCCCACCGATCCGGCTGGCGACCACCCGCAGGCCCGCCGCCAGGGCCTCCCGGACCACCAGGGGGCTGTTCTCCTCCCAGCTGCTGGGTGCTACCAGGACGTCCGCTTCGTCCAGGAAGGGCTGCACCCCGCCCGGAGCGAAGGCGGCCTCGAGCCGTGCGCCCGGGAGCTGCGAGATCCTGTCAGCCAGGCGATCGCCGTAGTGGGGGTCCAGATCTGGCCTGGGGCGAGGACCCACTACGCGCAGGGTGGCGGCACCGGCCGGCAGGCTCGCGAACGCCTCCACGAGCAGGTGGGCTCCCTTGGTGGGGATCAGGGAACCGAGGAAGAGCAGGCGCAAGGGGCCCGCTCCAGGCATAGGGGCGGGTCGCACTGGCTGCACCAGGGGCAGCGGGACCAGGTCGATGCGATCGCGCGGAACGCCTAGTGCGCCGACGCGATCGGCCAGGTGATGGGACGGGGAGGCGAAGCGTTGGACCCGCGTGAGGGCCGCGGCCACCAGGCGACGACGCTCCACCACCTGCTGCTGGAGAGCCGAGCCCTTCAGCCGGCCCAGCAGCTCCCGCAGCTGCACCCGCAGCGCCTCGGGCAGCCCGGGCACGAGTGACCTCAGCGGGGCGCTGCCGGGATCCAGCGCCAGCTGGCCCGCGAGGCACGGGGTGCAGCGTCGCTCCGTGGGGCCAGCACAGCGACGCCCGGTGTTGTCCACCAGCTGCCCGCGGGCGCACACCAGCCAGTAGTCGTGCAGGGTCATCACCACCGCGGCCCCCGCTTCGCTCGCCACGCGCGCCAGGCCCGTGGACAGGTGCGCGAGGTGGTGGAGGTGGACCAGGTGGGGGCGCTGCACTGCCAGCCACTCGCGGAAGCGCTCCTCAACATCGGGTCGCAGGTAGCCGTCGCGGAAGGAGCGCGGATCGGGGTGCGGGCCCAGCACCTGCAGGCCGTCGGAGCTGGTGCCGGCCTGGGGCGCCGCCACGAAAGAGCTGCAGTGATGGCCCAGCTGGCGAAGGGCCTGCTGGACCGTCCGAGCGTAGAGCTCGACACCGCCCAGGCGGGCGGGTGGCCAGCCATGGGCCACCTGGATCAACCTGAGCACATCGCTGCCCATGGAGCCCCTCAGTGCGGCAGGATGTCGACGGCCAGCCGGCCGCCCGCCAGGGCGCGCAGCTCCTCGCCGTGCTGGTTCGAGACCCTGGCCACCTGGTCCATCGCCGCACAGAACCCCTCCAGCTCGAGCCCGGCGGCGGGCAAGGTGATGGAGAAGGTGAGCGTGTCGTCCTCGAAGATGAGGAAGGCGCCCATGACGACCTCGGTGTTCAGCCGCAGGACCCGCGTGACGAGCTCCAGGTTGGGCCTGAACTCCTTGAGGAGGGTCGAGGCCAGCCGCACCCAGGCGCCCTCGTCGGTCTCGATGAGGCTGACCAGCACCACGGTGTCGTCGTAGCGGTACGCGTAGGCGAGCGGTGCGTGGCACTCGGGCGGCAGGCCCAGCTCCAGCAGGAAGCCGGTGACCTTGTCCTGGAGGAGGTCGAGCTTGGGGCTCGTCATGGAGCATCTCCCGGTGGAGGGGGCGTGGCGCGCGGGGAGCGGTGCTCGGCCATGGCCTGCCGGTATGCCGTCTCCACCGCCATGGCATGCTGCCGCATGGTGGGTGGCGCTGCGACGGCTCGCCAGCGGTCCTGCGATCCGACGAGTCGGCGCAGGCAGCTGGCCAGCGCCTCTGTGTCGCCGGCGGGGAAGAGTAGTCCGTCTCGACCATCTCGCAGCAGCTCGGGGATGCCGCCGATCCTGGGTGCCACGACCGGGCAGCCCGCGGCGCGGGCTTCGAGGATGACCAGGGGTGCGTTCTCCGGCCACAGCGACGCCATCACCAGACCTGCGGCGTGGGACAGGAGATCCGGCACCCCGGACGGGTCCAGCCTGCCGCTGAGGGGCCAACGCAGGGACCGGGCGTACCCAGGGTCGCTCTCGGTCGGGCCGTGGATCTCCAGCCCGGGACCGTCGCCAGCGGGCCAGGCCTGCCGGTAGGCGTCCACCACCAGGTCCACGCCCTTGTGCGGCAGGACCGAGCCGAGGAAGACCAGCGGACCTCCGCCGCGCCGCGAGGCCGTGGCATCCACTCCCGATGGCACCACGCGCACAGGAGCGAGCCCCCGCCGCTCAGCTTCCCGGGCGAGGAAGGCCGACGGTGCCATGCGGAGATCCAGAGCTGCCCAGGCCGCGGTCACCGCTCGGCGGCGCAGCACCACGTCCCGTTCGCTACCCGCGTGGACCTGGGGGCCGCGCAGGCCCGCGCGCAGGCGACCAGGAAGGCGCTTCCAGGCAGCGTGCAGGCGCTCCGGCGGGACGATCCCCGCCAGCGCGCCAGCCAGGCCCACCGCGGCCTGCTCGCCCCGCCCTGGGAGGCGGGCGAACGCCCCGTAGCAGTCGAGGCAGACGCCAGGCTCGGGCTCGGTGCAGTGGGTCCTGTCCGCTCGCAGCATGGTGCCCCCTGCCGGGCACCAGGGCCAGTGGTCGTGCAGGGTGCCCACCGCGGGCCGCGAAAAGCGCAGCCCGGAGGACAGGAACGCCAGGTGCTGGACATGGATCACGTCGGGCTGGACCCGCTCCACCACCCGCCGCACCGCCAGCTCCACGGCTGGATCTCGCTCACGCGTGCTCAACGAGCGGAACGGGAGGTTGTTCACCAGGCGGGTGACCCCCGGCTCGCCGTCCGTCTCCAGCAGCTCGTTCTGACGGCGAGCGGGTGCCCTGGTGGACGCGAGGACATGGGCCCGCCAGCCCAGCTCACCCAGCGCCGCCACGAGTCTGGCGGTGGCCAGTTCGGTCCCCGCGACCTCGCGCGGGGGATAGCCGTGGACGACCTGCAGCACGGTGGGCATGTCGGTCTCGCCGCCGGAGGGCGGATGGCAGTATACAATCAGGCTGCTGCAGTCGAGCGGGCCCGAGTGGCCCACCCCTATGGTCTCCATGTCCACGAAGCATCCATGATCGACACCCCCGGCGCTGCTCCAGGTGCCCGCCCTCGCATCCTGGTCGTCGACGACGAGGAGAGCCTGCGCCACATGCTCCGGCTCATCCTCGAGCGTGCTGGCTATGCGGTGGTCACCGCGGCCCAGGGACGCGAGGCCCTGGCGATCCTGGAGGGCGATCCGGAGATCTGGGTGGCCCTGTGCGACCTGCGCATGCCGGAGCTCGATGGCCTGGGCTTCCTGGAGCAGGCGCGGCAGCGCTTTCCCGGCCTGCTGGTCATCATGATGAGCGCGTACGGCAGCACGGACACGGCGATAGAAGCCGTCAAGCGGGGGGCCTACGACTTCGTGAGCAAGCCCTTCCGGCCCGACGAGATCGTCATCACGCTCCGCAAGCTGGAGGAGCGAGAGCGGCTCGCCCGTGAAAACGAGGTGCTGCGCCGAGAGCTCGGCCAGCAGCGCTCGACCACGAGCCTCGTGGGCGCAGAAGATGGGCTGCGCGGGGTGGTGGAGCTGGCCGCCAAGGTGGCCGCCGCGCCGGCCACGATCCTCATCACGGGTGAGAGCGGCACCGGCAAAGAGGTGCTCGCGCGCTCCATCCACTCCTGGTCCGCGCGCTCGAGGGCACCCTTCGTGGCCGTGAACTGCGGCGCCATTCCAGAGGCCCTGCTGGAGAGCGAGCTCTTCGGTCACGAGCGCGGCGCCTTCACCGGGGCCATCAAGCGCCACCAGGGCCTGTTCGAACAGGCCAGCGGCGGATCCCTGCTGCTGGATGAGATCGGAGAGATGCCTCCCGCGCTGCAGGTCAAGCTGCTCCGCGCCATCGAGGAGGGCCGCATCCGCCGGGTGGGGGGCAGCCAGGACGTCGCCATGGACGTGCGCATCCTGGCGGCCACCTCGCGCGACCTGCCCGCCCTCGTGGCTGGAGGGACCTTCAGGGAAGACCTCTACTACCGCCTCAACGTGGTCTGCATCCACATGCCCCCGCTGCGTGAGCGCAGCCAGGATGTGCCCCTCCTGGTGGGTCACTTCCTCGCGCGCCACGCAGCTCGGCTCGGGCGGGCGCAGCTCAGGATCTCCCCGGAGGCGCTGGGCATCATGGAGGCCTACGCCTGGCCCGGCAATGTGCGTCAGCTGGAGAATGCCTGCGAGCGTGCGGTCCTCCTGGCAGAAGACGACACCATCACCAACGCGGATCTGCCCCCTGAGCTGCTGCTGGGTGCAGGTGCGTCGGCTGCCCGTCTCCGTGAGCCGGGGGGCGACGATCCCGAGGGCGACCAGGAGCTCTCCATCAAGCGTCGGGTCGCGGACCTGGAGCGTGAGCTCATCGCCCGCGCCCTGCGCCGCACCGGAGGCAACCGTAGCCGGGCCGCGCGCCTGCTGGAGATCTCCTACAAAGCGTTGGTCTACAAGATCCGCGCCTATGGCCTCGAGTCCTGATGAGCCGCTGGTGGCTCCTGGCCCTCTGCTGGCTCGCAGCTTGCGGGGTGGACTGGCAGCTGCGCCGTGGCCAGCAGGCCATCGTGCAGATGGACCTGCCCCGCGCCGAGAAGGCGTTTCGCAGCGCCCTGGCCCGCGAACCCGACAACGTGGACGCCCTCTACGGGCTGGGTTGGACCTACCACCTCGCGGGCTACGGCGAGGAAGCTCGGGACACCTTCGATCGCTGCGTCCAGATCGCGCCGGACAGAGCCCTCGGGTACAAGGGCCTCGGCTCGGTCGCGCTGGTGGCCGGGAACCTGGTGGTGGCCAAGGAACGCTTCGAGCAGGCTCTGCAGCGCTCTCCCGCCGATCCGGCCATCCTCAACAGCCTGGCCCTGTTGCACATGCGGGCGGAGCGGGTCGAAGAAGCCCTGGCCATCTACGAAGGACTCGAGCCGGGCGCGGCCGATCCCGCTGAGCTGGCCACGGGGCACGCGGAGGCGCTCCTGCGGCTCGACCGCCTGGAGGAGGCTCGCGCCCTCGTGGAGGACGCGCTGGAGAGCGAGCCCGAGAGTGTCCGCACCAAGGGTCTGCTGCTGATGCTCCACGCGCGGGTGCTGCTGGCGTCCACGGCGGGCAGGCTGGACAGCTCTCGCTGTGAGCAGACCCTGGCCCCGCTCCTGGCCTGGCTGGTCCAGGCAGAGCGCTCGCTGGACAGGGCCGAGCTGCTCTCGCTGGTCCCCCCCGATCTCGATCAGGTGAGGGGCCAGGTACGACAGCGACAGCGCGCGCTGGACCGCATCTGTGAGGGTGGCCGCGCCGCTCCCTGAGCCTGCCATACCGGAACAAAATTCCTAGCAGATAGGAAAAGAATTCCTAGTGACAGCGGGAGAAAGCGATAATTCCACAGGTGACGCCATGGTATGATTCTTGCATCATGTGCCCGTGATCCTCTTGGTGTACCTCGCGAGGCACCCCTGCCGATCCTCCGCACAACCCGAAGCTCCCATCCCCGGAGCTCCCGCAGCCCCAGCGAAGGCTTCACGCTCGTGGAGGTGGTAGTGGTGGTCGCGATCCTGGGGGTCATGGCGGCGCTGGCCTGGGGAAGCCTGCGTGACAACATCCCCCGGTACAGGCTCATCTCCGCGTCCAGGGAGCTCGCCGAGGACGTGGCCAACCTCCGCATGCTGGCCATCACCTCCAACCGCGAGGCTCGCCTCGTGCTCGAGGAGTTCGATCCCGACGGCTCAGATCCGGATGTCTATGGCGGCGCCTGGAGGCTGCAGGCCGGAGACGCCTCCACCAACAGCCGCCGCTGGGAGGACCTCCCCATCGATGCCGACGTGGACGGCAGCGACGACCAGCAGGGGGGCGGGCCGGTGGACCTCGGCCCGGGCGGCAATCGCGAGAGCCCGGGGGTCGGGCTGGCCACCATGGAGGCCCTGAGGGGACCGGGGACGGGCAACGGCAACGCGGTGGTCTTCACCCCACGCGGCTGGCTGTCGAATCCCGCCGGCGACTTCGATGCCAACGGCTACATCACCCTCAGGCTGGTGAACAAGTCAGCGCTGTCCAAGGGGTACGCCGACGAGGTCTATGTCCGCATCGCCCGGTCCGGCTACGTCCGCCTCGAGTCTACGGCCTCGCCGGAATCTGGTACGGTGGGCACTTCAGAGAGCAGCACCCATGGTTCTTGATCCGCGACCAGCCGCCTGGAAGGGCCGACGAGGCTTCACCCTCGTCGAAGTGCTGATCGCCACAGCGCTGCTGGGCTTCTCGTTGGTGGTCATGTTCGGCTTCCATGCCCAGGCTGCGCGCTCCAACATCCAGGCGCGCAAGATCACCGCCTGCACCTACCTGGCCCAGACCCAGGTGGAAGAGCTCCTCTCCCTCGCCTGGGACCTGGACTATCGCCCCTCAGCTCTGTCCGCTCCGCTGGGCGATGTCACCTCGTCCAGCGACCAGTGGGTCAACCTGTCGCACCCCAGCTCCATCGTGCCCGTCAACGCGGCGGGCAACACCGACCTCACCTACGGCCAGGCCATCTACAGTGTCTCCTGGTCGGTGGAAGAGATGGACTCCGATCCCACCTGGCTGCGGCTGCGGGTGCGCTGCACCTACTACGACGTCCGCTTCGCCACCTACTACGGCACCACCATCTCCTCCTACCGCTACAGGGACAACTGATGCCGGCCCCAGCCCCCACCGACAAGCCCGGCGTGCTGCGGCGCGGCTTCACCATGGTGGAGCTGGCGGTGGCCATCGCCCTCGCCACGCTCATCGTCGCGGGCCTGTACCAGCTGTTCATCATGCAGTCGCGGCAGCTGCAGTTCCTGGACATGCAGACCGAGATGAACCAGAACCTGCGCTTCGCCGCCGACGTGCTCACGCGCACGGTGCGCCAGGCCGGGCTGGGCACGGGCGAGCACGTCACCGGAGTGCTCGGCAACGAAGGGGTCGACAGCTGGGTGCTCAACCCGGTCACGGCGCACAACGCCCACACCGCGGGTAACGGCTCCGACGCCATCACCGTCGTGCACATGGACCCGTCCCTCACGATGAACACCAGCACCATGTTCATCTACCCCACCGACACCGACCACTTCACCTTCGACATGTCCATGCAGGACTACGACTCGGTCATCCAGAACTACGCCGCCGGTGAGTTCCTGCTCTGCTACGACTTCGCCAATCCCTCCGGTATGGAGTCCTACCTGTGGGTGATCTCCTCGGTAGACACCGGAGATCCGAGCTGGGGTGAGATCTACGTGGCGGACAACACCGGCTTCACCGACTACACCACCGTGGCTCCCCCGGGGCAGAACCTCACCTCGGTCATGACCTGCTCCAAGGGCGAGGTGGTCACCTTCTACATCGACGACAACGACGACGGCATGGGCCCCGGATCGGCTGGCCACCCTGTGCTCATGATGGATCTGGACCACGACTGGCCCGAAGACGACGACGTCCCCCTCGTGGACGACATCGAAGACCTCCAGTTCGCCTACTGCCTCGAGGATCTCGACGGCACCACCCCCTGCACCAGCACCACCTCCTGGAACGACGACCTGGCCACCACCGAGTGGCCCTGGATGGTGAGGATCAACGTGCTGGCGCGCAGCCGCCGTGAGGAGGCGACCGGGAAATTCCCCGGGCTGCGCCCCGCGGTGGAAGACAACTCGGCAGCCAGCACGGCCGACTCCTACTACCGGCAGCTGCTCACCACCGAAGTCCTGTTGCGCAACATGCGCTTCTACACCAACCTCACCAGCGGCTAGGCGGAGAGCACCAGAGTGAGCCTGTACAGCGTCCATACCAGGAACAAGCGAGCCCGGCAGGGCTACGTGCTGCTCGTGGCGCTGATCCTCATGGCGATCCTCACGGTCATCGGTGCCACCACCCTGTCGGTCGCGGGCGTCGACCAACGCATCGCGCTGCACAACCGCAAGCACATGATGATCATGAACACGGCCGACGCCGGCACGGTCCACGCCCGCAACGAGTTCACCTTCGGCAACCCGGAGCACGAGTGGGACGACTCCGGCGACACGGGTGCCTGGATCACCCTGTCCGACGGTGAGACCGAATTCCAGGGCATCGCCTACACCCACAACCTGGGTGTCTACCGCGTCGAGGCCATCTTCAAGCGCTGCGCTGCGCCGCCCCCCGGCTACTCCACAGAAGAAGGTGGGCAGAAATTCCGATCCGACTACTGGCGCCTGGAGTCCACCGCCACCATGCGTGATGCTTCGCTCGCCTACGTCAACGAGACCACCGCCACCATCGTCGCCACTGTGCGCAAGGTGGTGCGCGGCTCATGCAAGTAGGGGGAGGAACAGGAGGGATCATGGTTAGACCACCGAGCGGCACAGCCCCCATGACGGGTGCGCACATCGCGCGCACCGCGGGGCTCCTGTTCCTGCTGCTGGGACCCAGGCTCGCCCTGGCCTCCTCGTCGTCCAGCGGTGAGGAGTACCTGTCGGTGGCCGAGGCCGTCGAGCCCAACATCATGTTCGTGCTCGATCTGTCGGCGGCCATGGATGACCCCTGCCCGGTCTCGCCGGACTCCGACGGCGAAGAGTCCGAGGACAGCTGCCTCGAAGAGGTCATCTCCGCCGTCGGGCAGGTCACCCAGCACTACGACTGGGCGCGCTACGGCGTGGTCGGCACCAACGAAGACGCGGGCGACGATGTCTTCACGCCCATCGCTGCCCTGGGCTCCACCCACGCGGAGGTCTCCGCCTCCCTGGCTTCGCTCACGGCCTACACCGGCGACACCCGCAACCTCTCCGAGGTGCTCTCCAGCCTCGCCGATGACTACTACACCAACACCATCGACGACGACCTCGACTCCGACGAAGACAGCTACGACGGCAACGCCGACTGGAACCGCGCACCGATCCAGTACTACTGCCAGGAGAACCACGTCATCATCATCACCGTCGACCGCTCCGAGGACGACGAGGATCCCGACTCCTCCTACGTGGACACCCTCTCCACCCTCGACATCATGTGCGACCAGGACGAGGTGATCAGCTCCGGGACCGACGAAGAGTGTCTGCTCGACAACGTGGCGAGCGGCATCTACAACACCGACTTTCGCAGCGACCTCGACGGTGCCCAGAACCTGGTCACCCACATCGTGGCCATCGGCCTCGACACCGACACGGTGGCCGAGTCCCTGTTCGGCAATTCAATCGATCAGACCGACGGCGAAGGCATCTACACCATCGCCGAGGACTCCGACGAGCTCCTGGGCGCCCTGCTGACCATCATGGCCGACATCCGGGCCGGCTTCCACAGCCGCTCCTCGCCTGTGCTCACCTCCGACGGCGAATACCTGATCCACGCCTTCTACGAGATCGACGGCAGCAATCCGTTGGCCGAGGGCCACGTGCGCGCCTACACCGTCGAGACCGATCCAGCCGAGCCCGACTACGGCCAGGTGGAGTACCTCACCGGCACCCCCTACGACGACTACGGCGGCGCCTACTGGGACGCTGGCGTCCTCCTGCAGAGCCGCCCGGTCTTCGCCTCCGAGGACCAGTGGACCGACATGGACGGCGACTACACGCGCGACATCTTCACCTTCGTGGACGACATGGCCTCGGGCTCGTCCTGGGCCAACGCGTCCGTCACCGCGCGTCGGATGGACTTCGACGTCAACTTCGCCGACGAGCTGGCGAGCGACGACGTCACCCTGGGCCTGTTCCTGGACAACACCGACGCCGACTCGGACTCCTGCGCCGACGACGACACCTACGATCTCAACGGCGACGGCTGCACGGTGGACTACGAAGACCTGCAGACCCTCATCGACTTCGCCCGCGGCTACCACCTGTCCACCTTCCGCTACCTGGACGAGGAGCGCGGCTACTGGAAGCTGGGAGACTCACCCCACTCCACGCCGGCCATCGTGGAGGCTCGTGCGGACACCTTCACAGTGGATCCGTCCTACCGCTCCTTCCTCGAGACCATGGAAGACGTGGACGTGCCCACCATGGTGTACATCGCCGCCAACGACGGCATGCTGCACTCCTTCTACCTCGAGGACGACGTCACCTCCTCCCACACCGAAGAGGGAGAGGAGGCCTGGGCCTGGATCCCCAGCTACCTGCTGTACCACGACCACGAGGACTACTACGGCTCCTTCGACTCGGACAAGCCTGAGTACACCTGGCCGGGCCGCCTGATCGACCAGATGCTCTACGGCCGCACCTTCCTCTTCGACGGCTCTCCCGCGGTCGAGGACGTGTGGCTGGACTCAGACGGCGACGGCACGCGCGACTGCGATCTCCCCGCAGGAGCGGGGCTGGACGACGTCATCTCCGACTGCGAGTGGCACCGCGTGCTGGTCGTGCAGCAGGGCAAGGGCGGCCCCGTCACCATGGCGCTGGACATCACCGATCCCCTCGACCCCCGCTACCTCTGGGAGCAGGTAGACCTCTGGGACCAGACCGCTCAAGGCTACGGCGTCGGGCGCCCCATCATCACCAAGGTGTACGACGACAGCGACATCAGCAACCCCGCCTATGTGTGGGTCACCATCTGGGGTGGCGGTCGTGCGGTTCCCTCCGGCACCAGCATCGCCTACTACCAGCTGGTGGAGCCCAACCTGTACATGTGGGCCATCGGCGACGACTACTTCAAGTCCTACTCTGCGGTCGGCCTGTCCCACGACTCCGATAGCTGGAACAACTCCACCGGCTACCGCCTGGACGCGGGCGGCAACAACGGCCACCCCGAGTACTGGTACAGCAACATGACCGGGCTCAACAACGGCGGCGGCTGGCAAGACCGCGATCCCCACTACGAGCACGCCTACATCGCCGCGACTCCCGCGGTGGTGGACACCGACTCCGACGGCGACGCCGACGTGGTGTACTTCCCGGTCACCACCACCTACGGCAGCCGTGACGACGACGTTCCGGCGCCGCGTCCCTGGCGGCGCGTGGACGACCAGGAATCAGGCCGCGACTACGTGGAGCCGGGCGACACATGGATCTGGAAGGCCCTCATCGATCTCGGCGCCGGCACCGCCAACGAGGACTACGACATCCAGTGGTGCTCCACCGAGTTCTACGACATGGACGAGTCCGTCGGCGATCGGCCCGTGGTCTACTACGCCATCACCACCTCGTGGATGTCCGATGGTTCGCTGGCCCTGTACTGGGGTACGGGCTCGCCCTACGAGCGCTATACCACCGACAACGGCTACTTCTTCGCCGTGAAGGACCAGAACCCGTCCATCTGCAGCTCCGGCACGGGCATCGAGTGCGATGGAGAGGACGGGCTGTTCGAGCTCGGCTCGGGTGAGGGTCTCACCGCCGATCCCATCGTCTACGCGGGCGTGGTCTACTTCACCACGTATCAGCCCAATACATCCGACATGTGTCAGCTGGGGACCGGCCGTCTCTACGGCATCTGGTACGACGACTGCAGCCCAGCCCTGGGCGATCTGGACGGAGACGGTGACGACGACTACTCCACCGAGGTCGACGGCTATCCCTCGCAGGTGGCCATCTCCGAGACCGGCACGGTCTTCGTGGGCACCTCCGACGCCAGCGGTGACGGCGCGGGCATCGTGGCCATCACGCCCACCAGCGACCCCATGATGGGCACGCAGACCATCAGCTGGATGGAGATCTTCTGACGCCCGCTACTCCGCAGTCACGATCTCGCACCAGCTCGCGTAGTCGTCGATGGAGTCCCCCTCGTAGGGGGAGGGCTGGCCGAAGCTGTGGGCCAGGGCCCAGGCCTTGGCCAGGCCCCACTCCGACATGGTGATGGTGTGCCCCTGGTCGTGCCGACAGCGCCAGACATAGTGTTCGTCTGTGGCCAGGGCGGCCTGCAGGTTGTCGGTGGCTGCCTGGAAGTCCACCATGACGAAGCCCTGCGGCCAGCCGTCTTCGTCTCCGCCCGAGAACAACAGGGCCGGCATGGTGTTGGCCGGCGTGCCGTAGGCGGCGATGGGATCTTCGGAGGCCAGCGAGAACTCCACGTCCGATCCGCCCGACATCTCCACGATGGTCGCCAGCGCGTCGCCCCGTTCCCGGGCGAGCACGGTGGTGAACAGGCCGCCGCCTGAGAAGCCCATGGCAGACAGCCGGGACATGTCGGCGCCATGCTCGGTGGCCATGCAGCTGCGCAGATCGTCGAACAGCACGAGATCGTGGTCGTCCTCGTCCATCACCTGCCACATGTAGAAGGTGAAGCCGAACTCGGACATGGTGCGGGACTCGGGCAGCACGAAGATCACCTGCTGATCGTCCGCCACCGCCTGCAGACCCAGGGCGTCAGCGTGGTACGAGGTGGGCTCGATGCTGGTGTCCAGCAGGCCGTGGAAGAAGAACACCACCGGCATGCCCTCCACCGGCTCTTCGGGCAGCACCACGGAGACCTTCCGCTCTTCGTCCGAGGACTGGAAGGTGGTGGTGGTGGTGCCCGTGGCCTCCAACAGCGGACATTCGCCGCTGCTGAGCTCCCGGAGCTCGGCGGGCTGAGGGGTCGTGTCGCCGGTGGTGGAGTCACCGGTGTCGGGGATCGAGTCCCTGTCGCCCGCCGGATCGCAGGCGAACAGGCTGATCAGAGCGAGGGTGAGGCTGCGCTGCATGGGTCTTCTCCAGGTGGGCGTCCAGTGCCCGTACCCAGAAGTATCTGCCCACCCTGCTGGGCGGCCAGATACTTCGGCCGTACGGTCGCCAGCGACCATACATGCCGCTCCGCGGCACACGGTCACCAGGCTTCTTCGGCGGGCCTCGGCCCCCACGCGCCTGCGGCGCTCCCCCAGGCGACCGCTCCGCGGTCGCATAGAGCACGCGCAGGCAGCTTGGGCGTAGGTGGCCAGGAACCTCCGGGCGCGTGCACTGGCGCGAGACAGCGGCAGCCTGGCCGATGGGAAGGGCAGGCGCGAGGGCCTCCAGCGCGGCGCGCTGACCGTGCTCAACGGGGGTCGACGGGGAAGGCCTCACCGCTGCGGGTGGCCTCATCTTCAGCCTGCAGGCGCTGGACGGCCTGGAGGTTGCGGAGGGCTGCTGGGTTGCCAGGATCCTGGGTGAGCACAATCTGGAAGGCCGCCGCCGCCTGCTCCAGGTCTCCGCGCTGGGCGAAGATCAACCCCAGCGCCCCACGAGCTGGGAAGAAGTCTGGGTCGATGAGCACGGCCTGGCGGAAGGCCCGCTCGGCCGGGCCCGGCAGCTCCAGGTCGTAGTGACAGCGCCCCACGAGGAAGTGGTGGTAGGCGCTGGGCGAGCGCTGGAGCGCCTGCAGGGCTTCGGCGCGCGCCACCATGGGACGCCCCTGGGCCAGGAAGAGCTCCGCCAGCGCCGCGTTGGTGGCGGCCCTCGCCTCAGCGGACAGGCTGGCGTCCTCGGCGGCCAGGGCTGAAGCCTTGAGCAGGCTGGCCTCCGCTTCATCGAGGCGGGCATCCTGCAGGAGCAGGACCCCCAGATTCTGGTGGCTGCGGCAGTCGCGTGGGTGCAGCTCGGTGGCCCGACGCAGCATCTCCTCGGCACCTGCGGGGTCGCCCCGCTGCGCCCTGGTGCGCGCGACGCCGAAGAGAGCGTCGAGCTGGTCGCCCTCGATCTCCAGCACGGCGCGGTAGAGGGACTCGGCCTGCGCCGGCTCCTCCTGCGCCTCGTGCACCTCGGCCAGCATCAGGCGCGCCTCCAGGTTCTTCGGATGCAGCATGATGGCCAGGGTGAGCTCGTTGGCCGCCGCCTGCCAGCCAGGGTGGCGCGGCCCGGCCTTGGCGGATTGACCTATATGATCGCGCGCGCGAGCGAGGTGGGGGGCGATGAGGGTGTCGAGCTCCCTGGAACCCATGTCGGCTGTCTGGAGCTCGCGGGCCTGCTCGAAGAGTGCCTGGAGGTCGCCCGAGTGGCTGCTGGCGAGCAGGGACAACAGGCTCGCCGCTGCCTCGCCCCGGGTGTCCAGCGCGGCGATCTCCGGTGCGTCGTCGTCGAGCTCCCAGCAGCCGGCGGGAGAGGAGATCACCTCGGTGAAGCCTGACAGGAGCGAAGCGGCAGGCCGCTGCAGCGCGGGGGCCAGGGAGAGGCGGGGCCGACGGCGTCGGGGCTCCGATGCGGACACGAGCTGCGCCAGGCCGGCGCGCTGGAACAGGCAGCGGTCCGCGTAGTCGAGCGGCGCCCGGGAGGGGGAGGCATCCATGCCCGGGGGCAGGCTGGCGAGTGCCGGCTGGAGCCGCTGGTAGTCGAAGCGATCGCTGGATGATGCGCCCACCAGGATCAGGGAGTCGGCACCCTCCGGGGGCATCCAACCCCAGGCTCCAGGGAAGCGGTCCAGGAACAGGTCGAGGATCGAGATGAGCTCGGCGTGCTCCAGCGAGAGCAGATCGATGACCGCCAGGTAGATCCCCCCAGGGGCGAGCTGATGCGAGGCCAGCCGGAGCTGGTCCTCGACCGGGAAGCCGGAACCAGCGTCGGGCCAGGGCCTGGGGAAGAGCTGCAGGATGGCTTCCTGGGGGCCTGCGTGCAGCATCAGCCAGCCGGGCGGCACCGAGTGCAGCTGTGCGCCGGGGGCCAGCAGAGCGCTCCTGAGCTGCTCGTCGTGGGCCGCCAGCGCGCGGAGCAGTCGAGGCTGGGCCACGGACAGCTGCACGATCCGGGGCTGGTGTTTTACCAGCTGGGTGGTCGCTGTACCCGTCTCGTCACCCAGGACGAGGAACCTTCCGCCCTCCGGGGCCAGGAGGGGCGCCAGGTGGCCGACGAAGCGGAGGGTGCTGGCGAAGCGACCCGTGGTGAGCACGGGGCTGCCATCCACGTCCGCCACCAGGCGCGTCTCCAGATCGCGCAGCGCGATGCTGCCCTCGGAGTCCCAGCCAGCGAAGATCCACGAGGAACGCTCCAGCGCCTGCTGGTGCCGCTGACGTGTGGGCTCGTCGCGCTGGGAGACGAAGAACCCGTGCGTGCTGGCGGTCGCGTCCAGCGGTGGACGCTGCACCCAGCCAGCCACCGCCAGCAACGCGGCCGCCAGGCCGGCCAGGCGGGTGGAGGTCCGCGAGCTGACCACGAGACAGGCGCCCCCCAGCAGCCCCGTGGCCAGCAACAGCAGCGGCGCACTCATCAGCCCGGTCTCGACGCCCAGGAGCGACCCTGTTGCGGCGCCGATGGAACAGGCCCCTGCCGGCGCCTGGACGGCTCTCGGGGAGATCCTGGCCGCGGCGCCGTAGAAGAGGGCAGGAGCGGCCATAGCGGCCCCCAGCAGGCCTGGCAGCGCCAGCTGGGCGGGGGCCTGCTGCAGCAGGTCGGGCAGCCTCGAAGGCAGCGCGGCCATGCCGGCCGGGACCAGGAGGGTGACGGTGGCGGCGCCCAGCGTGGCCAGCAGGAGCGCGCTCCAGCCAGAGTGGCGCAGGCGCCGAGCGAGCGCAGCTCCCAGCATGAAGAGCAGCGTGGACGCGACCAGGCCGCACGCCAGCGCCCAGGGAGTGGGGTCGAGCCAGGCCCGGTAGGTGCACCAGGTGGCGCTCCCACCCCAGGCCGCGGCGGCCGCAGCGAGTCCAGCGACGAGGGAGGCCCTATGAGAGGGCAGGGGAGGGGGCGCGACCGAGGGCGACTGATCCGCGCTGGCGCGGAGGCACAGGGTGCCGCTGAGGAGCGCCGCTCCCGCCACGGGAAGCCAGGTGGGCAGGAGGAAGGCGGCGGTCACGTGGCAGGCGCCCAGGGCCACGCCCGGAGCGCTCGTGGCGGGCCGTCCCCTGCCGGGCAAGCTGGCCAGCAGGAACGCGCCGAGCACCAGGAACCAGGTGAGCCCGAAGAGCTCGAGGCCCTGCTGCGGGGAGAGGTGCAGGCTGGAGGATGCCGTCGCCGCGACCCGCGCCAGCTGTGTGGGCGCAAGAACAAACGCGCCGGAGAGCGCCAGCAGCGCGAGACGGAGCGGACGACCAGGCCGCCATGGCAGGGCCAGGGACAGGGCCGCCGCCAGAATCGGCAGGGCCAGCGCCCAGGTCTGGGCCCCGGGATCGGATCCCAGCAGCGCCGGCATGCCAACCAGCGACGCGCCGGTGGCTGCACCCAAGGCCGCTGGAAAGACCAGCGCAGAGAACCAGCGGTCCCACATAGGTACTTTCGACGGGGTTTTGGGCGGCTGTATGCTCATGGGTGCGCTTGCTGGGGCTGCGGAGGAATTGACCGGGGCCGATCATTTCTGGTAGATCCGGGTCGCCTCTCCTGTCCTGGGATCGGTCGGCTCACCGTCCTGTATCTCCGGCCCCCCCCGCCATCACGCATGGGATGGCTGGCAGGAGAGGGTGACAGCTTTACTCGTCAACCCCCTTGCAGTATTTTCGGTATACTTGCGGCTGGCTAGGATCCGCCGAGCCCTCATCACCAGATCCTGTCTCACCTTTAACGAGCCCGAGCGAGCGGACGTACTTCGAAATGGCCCTTTTCTCCAGGCAGAAGAACGCTATCGGTTTGGACATCGGTTCCAGCTCCGTGAAGGTGCTCGAGCTCGAGCAGACCAAGTCGGGCACCCAGCGCCTGCTCCACTTTGGCATGACGCGCCTTCCCCCAGAAGCGATCGTCGACGGCGCGGTCATGAACACCTCGGCTGTCGTGGATGCCATCAAGGAGCTCATCGCGCGCCACAAGATCCGCAGCCGCGACGTGGTGGCGTCGGTGGCCGGCCACTCGGTCATCATCAAGCGCATCAACCTGCCGGTCATGACCTCCGAGGAGCTGGAGGAGTCCATCCAGTGGGAAGCCGAGCAGTACATCCCCTTCGACGTGAACGACGTCAACATCGACGTGCAGATCCTCGACGCTGCGGGTGACGAGGCGGGCCAGATGGAGGTGCTGCTGGTGGCGGCACGCAAGGAGCTGGTCAACGAATATGTCTCCATCATCCACGAAGCAGGCCTGGTACCGGCTGTGGTGGATGTCGATGCTTTCGCGGTGGGCAACGCCTTCGAGTTCAGCCACAAGCAACCCATGGGCACTCTGGCGCTGATCAACGTGGGCGCGAGCACCACCAACATCATCGTGCTGCGCGAGGGCATCACCGCCTTCACCCGTGACATCAGCATGGGCGGTCGCCAGGTCACGGAAGAGATCCAGCGCACCCTGAACATCTCCTACGAAGAAGCGGAGTCCATGAAGGTGGGCAGGGACGAGCGCGACGCCTCCGCCGTGGTCCCCGAAGAAGTCGAGCGCGTGATCCGCGGCGTCTCCGAGTCCATCGCCACCGAGATCCATCGCTCCCTGGACTTCTACCTCTCCACCGCCACGGGCGAAGGCCTGTCGCGCATCTACATGTCGGGTGGAGGTGCCCTGACTCCGGGCCTCGGCCCGGCACTCACCCGGGTCACCGGCACGCCCATCGAGACCATCGACCCGTTCCGGAACATCGAGATCGACGAGCGAACCTTCAACCCAAGGTTCCTGCAGGACGCGGCCGCCCAGGCCACCGTGGTGGTCGGGCTGGCTCTGCGGAGGCCCGGCGACAAATGATCCGCATCAACCTACTCCCCATCCGAACCAGCCGCCGGCTCGAGGCCGTCAAGCAGGAGCTGATCCTGGGCGCGGTGGGCATCGCCATTCTGCTGGTGATCTGCGGCGTGGTGTTCATGTTCCAGTCGGCCAAGGCGAACGAGTTCCGCCGGGCCAACGCGCAGCTGCAGGAAGACCTCGACAACCTGCGTCTGGTGGTCGCCCGCGTCGATGAGGTCGAGAAGATCAACGACGAGCTGCGCCGCAAGCTGTCGGTCATCGGTGGCCTGCAGGCCTCCAAGACCGGGCCGGTCCACATGCTCGACGAGCTCTCGGCAGCCAGCCCGGAGAAGCTCTACCTCACCACCCTCGAGGAAGAGAACGGGCGCCTGTCCCTCGAAGGCCAGGCCGCCTCCAACGAGGTGATCTCCCAGTTCCTCATCAACCTCGAGAAGAGCGACTGGTTCGATGATGTCTACCTCATCTCCATCGACCAGCAGTCGGTGGGTGAATTCAACCTGAAGAACTTCCAGGTATCTGCCCGCGTCATCGTTCCCACGGCCGAGAGCCCCGAATCGGGGCGAGCCGAGGGTGCGGCGGCGCAGGGCGCCTGATCACGAGCAGCCGGAGGCGCAGTGGACCTTCACCAACTGCTGGAACGACTGGGCAAGCTCCCGCGGCCTCAACGGCTCGGAGTGATCGCACTGGTCTACCTGGCTCTCGGCGCGGCCTTCTGGTTCTTGCTCTACTCTCCCAAGCAGAAGGCCATCTCGGTCCTGCAGAGTCAGAACCAGGAGCTGGTTGCCAAGAAGGAAGTGGTCGAGAAGCGCGCCGCAGATAAAGAGGCCTTCGAGCTGGAGCTCGAGAACCTCACCCTGCAGCTCAAGCAGGCTCTGCGCCAGCTCCCGGACGACCGGGAGATTCCAGATCTCCTCTCCCGTATCAGCACAATCGCGCGGCGAATCGGGCTGGAGATCCACCGCTTCCTGCCGGAGAACGAAGTCAGCCATGAATACCATGCCGAGGTACCCGTGGAGCTGGAGCTGCAAGGCTCCTTCCACGAGGTGGCGATTTTCTTCGATCGGCTGTCCAAGCTGAGCCGCATCGTCTATGTGCAGAACATCGAGATGAGCAACCCGATGGAGACCTCTGGCAAGGTCATCATCACGGTCACGGGCAAGCTCACCACCTTCCGCTTCCTCGGTGAGGGAGAGCGCACCAACAAGGCGAAGGAAGGCCAGCGCGAGAGGCGGAAGCGGTGAACTACAGGAGCACAGACATGACGAGGACCCTGGTGGCTGTCTGCGGTCTGGCGCTGGTGCTCGGCGCCTGTGGCAGCGGTGACGTGGCGCCCGCCAGCCAGTCGTCCGCAGCCAGCGATGTTCCGACCGAAATGGTTGAACGGGCTGGGTCTTCTGGCGACGACGCGAACCTGGAAGTGGAGTACGTCTACAACCCCATCGGCAAGCGCGACCCGTTCCGCACCTTCATCGCCACGGCAGAAGAAGAGGAGATCCGCTCTCCCACGCCGCTCCAACGCTACGAGCTGGAGCAGTACCAGCTCACCGGCATCGTCTGGGGTGTCGATCGTCCCCGCGCCCTGGTAGAAGACCCAGAAGGCATGGGGCATGTCATCGAGCTGGGCACCTACATCGGCAAGAAGTGGGGCAAGGTCACCCAGATCACCAGCAACCAGCTGGTGGTCACCGAGGAGTACCTCACCCCCGACGGCGCGCTGGTGGTCAACCCTATCGAGATCAAGCTCAAGTACGAAGAGGACTAACCCTGCAGGAACAGGGTCAGGAATCCAGCGCTTCGCGCGATTCCAGGAGGAAGCGAGATGGTGAAGACATCCGCCAAGAGTGTGCTGGCCGGTCTGCTCATCCTGGGCGCGGCCTGGGGTCCCATCGGTGACTCCCTCGCGCAGCAGGCTGGGGCGGCCCACCTCGAGGCCGTACAGGTCGTCGACGGTGAGACCACCACCGTGGCCCTGCAGCTGTCCTCGTCCGTGGAGGGAGCCGCCATCGCCAGCTTCCTGCTCTCCAACCCGGAGCGCCTGGTCATCGAGGTGCCGGAGGCCCAGGTCGCCGAGCAGCCCTACGCCTCCGCCGGGCTCGGTGGGCTGGTCACCAGTGTGGAGACCGAGCAGGTCAGCGACGAGGCTGGGCAGCTGCTGCGGATCACGCTGCACCTCTCCCGCTCGGCCGACCACATCTTCACCGCTGAAGGCGACACCATCAACGTGGCGTTCTCCGGGCGCAGCCAACCTGACACCTACGCCGCCGCTCCTGCCAGCGACCGGGCGCTCTCCGGTCCGGCACTCTCTCCCGACGCTCCTCCCACCGTGGCTACCCTGGACTTCCAGAACCTCGACGATGTGGGCCGCGTGATCATCGGCATGAGCGGTGATCTCGACTACGACGTGAGCCGTCCCGAGCCCAACCTGGTGGTCATCGACTTCCCTGGCGCGGCGCTGGCGCCGAGCCTGGAGCGCCCCCTCGACGCTTCCCAGTTCATCAACCCGGTGCGGACCGTCAAGGCCTACCGCACCCGGAATGGCACCCGGGTGGCCATCAACCTGCGCGGCGACACCGAGTTCAAGGCGCACCGGGGTGCCGGCAACCTCGTCTACATCGACGTGGACGTGCCCGCCAGCATGAAAGCGGACCGAGAGCTGGCGGAGCAGGGCTACACCGGAGCCGCCCCGTCCACACCCAGCTCATCGGGTTCTGAAGGCCTCAAGAGCGCCCACCACGAAGAGCTGCTCATCGGAGCCAGCGGCCGCACCAGCAAGCCCCAGGACATCTTCGGCGCTGGCGCAGGTTCCCACGATCCCTCGTCACTGATGGGCATGGCCGCAGGCTTCATGTTCGACACGGCCTCCGCCTCCTCCATCCCGTACTCCGGGCAGCGCATCAACCTCGACCTGGTCAACGCCGACATCCACTCCGTCTTCAGGCTCATCTCCCACGTGTCCAAGCTGAACATCGTGTCGGGGGACGACGTGGTGGGCGAGATCACCGTACGCCTCGAGAACGTCCCATGGGACCAGGCCTTCGGTGCCATCCTCCAGGCCAAGGGGCTGGGCTCGCAGCGCTTCGGCAACATCGTGCGCATCGCGCCCATCGAGACCATCAAGGCCGAGC
>CAZEJJ010000080.1:0-33871 GCA_964512185.1 uncultured Enterobacterales bacterium
GGGGGCCGGGGCGGGGGGCCGCCGTGTGGGGGGGGGGGTGGGGGGGGGGGGGGGGGGGGCGCCCCCCCCCCTGCCCCCGCCGCAGGACCGTGGCGCTGGTGGGTGCCGCCACGCTGCTCGTCGCCGGCTTCTTCTCGGCCACCTACGTCTACCGCGCCACCATCCTGCAGCCGCGCCTGGCCACCGCCTCGAGCGTCGAGCTGGCCCAGGCTGCGGAGCAGGCGAGCCTGCAGGGGGCGCGCAGCTCCGCCCGCCTGCGCCCCTGGAGTCCCGATCTCTGGCGCTTCCTGGGCCAGGTGGTGCGCGACCAGCTCCCCAAGCCCGAGGGCGAGGGGCCGGTGGTGGACCCCGCCTACCGGGAGCAGGAGATCCAGGCCCTCACGGCCCACTCCCTGCCCGTGGACTACGGCTTCGACGCCAGCCTGCCTGCCAGCCACCCCAAGCGCGCGCTGCCGCAGCCCTGGCTGCTTCCGCTGGTGCTGCTGCTGGGGCTGGCGGGAGGCCGGCGAGCCTGGCCCTGGGTGGCCGCCACGGCGCTGCTGTACCTGCTGCCCCTGGGCCCCTTCGCGCTGCTCACCCGCGACCAGCACCTGGTGCCCTGGCTCGTGGGTGGCGACCAGCTGCGCCTGCCTGGCTGGTACGCCCTGCAGCTGCTGCCGGTCCTGGCGAGCTTCGCCAAGCCCGAGCGCCTGTTCCCGGGGCTGCTGCTGGCCCTGGTGATGACCCTCGGGTTGGCGCTCGAGCAGCTCCAGGCGCGCTCGCGCGGCTGGCTCGAACGCGTCCGGATCTCCACCAGAGGGCAGGGGATCCTCTGGGCCGTCGCCGCCGGCCTGCTGCTGCTGGGCGCGGCCCTGCCCCTGCACGAGCGCGCCGGCCTGCTGCAGCAGGTGCGGCCCTTCGAGCCCCACCCCTTCCACCAGCAGCTGGCGGACATGCCTGGGAACTTCGCCATCGTCGAGCTGCCCATGGGGCTGGGCCACGGCCTGGCGGCCTTCCAGCTGGTGCACGGCAAGCGCCGGGTGGGAGACCACCACGACGCGCTGGGCGCGCTGCGGGCGGGCGAACCGCCGCCCCTTGGGTGCTTCCAGCTGGAGCTGGCCCACGTCCTCTGGACGCTGGGGCGCGACGAGGGAGCCGGGGGTGCGCCGCCGCTCACGGCCTCCATCCTCGCCCGGGCCTGGCGCCAGGACATCCGCTACCTGCTGGTCTACCCCGAAGCCTACGCCACCCTGGCGGGCCACGGTGTGCGGGCCGATCTACAGACGGTGCAGGAGCAGCTGGACGAGCTCCTGGGCCCGGCCGTGTACAGCGACGACCTGCTGGTGGCCTACTCGCTTGATCCGGCGCTCTCCAGGGGCCAGTAGTACAGCCGCTCGCTCCCCAGCGGCTCACCGAAGGCCCGCTCCAGCTCCGGCAGTCGATCGCGCCCGTCGAGCCAGGGCCTCCAGGTGAGGTAGCGAAACCCGCGCTCGGCCAGGATGGCCTTGCCCCGGGCGGGATCGCCAGCGGCGAGCGCCCTGTCCAGGTGCCGACAGAGCCGCGACACGCGGGGCTCTGTCTCGCGCCGCGATCGCCTGAGCAGCCCGGTGGTGGGGCGCCGGTGCTCCGTGGACGCCAGCAGGTAGACCCCGCCCTCCACGGTGCCCGCCTCCAGGGGAAGGTCCAGCACCGCACCCTCCAGGGGATCGGCGGCCATGGCGAGCAGCGCCTGCTCACCCGGCTGGGGGCCGTGAGCAGCGGGCCACAGGCTGCGCGTGGCGCGCCAGCCGTCGGCCACCTGGCCCAGCCCCACCAGCCAGGCCAGGGCCAGGGCCAGCCAGCCCAGCCGACCCGTCCAGGCCCGGGCCACCATGACGGTGAGCCCCAGCGAGGCCAGCAGCGCCGCCCGGTAGTACATGCCGCTCTCCTTCGTGGGGTAGCCCAGGGCCTCCAGCAGGGCCGCGGGCAGGCGCATGCGGCGTTCGTTCCACAGCACGTACTCGCCCTGGCTCACCAGCAGCGGCCCCAGGGCCAGGACGACACCCGCCAGCAGCAGGCCCAGGCCCGCCAGGCGCGGCCCGCCCTTGCGCAGCGCCAGGACGAGCAGCCCCAGCACCAGCAAGGGCAACCCCAGGTAGCAGACGTGGCTGGCCACCTCGGGCGAGTGGCCCATGCCCCCCAGGCCCAGCAGCAGCCCCTCGGGCTGCGCCATGGGCAGCGGGAACACGCCGAGTCCCTCCGAAGGCGTGCGCGGCTCGAAGACCAACAGCAGCGCCGCGCGGCGCAGATCGCCGTAGTACCAGCGCGCGGGAGCCAGCCCCGCCGCCAGCGCAGCGAGGGCACCCAGCGCCCAGGGCAAGGCGCGCAGCCGCGGCCGCCAGGCGCGCTCGGTGGTGCCCGCATCCCAGCACTCGCTCAGCACCCAGAGACCCGCGGCCATGGGCATGAACAGGGCCGTGGACGGCGTGGTGAAGGCGGTCACCACGCCCACCACCAGGCAGGCCAGCAGCCCCAGGAGCCGGCTGGGCCCGCGCACCGCGTGGCTGGCCGCCAGCAGCAGCGCGGGCAGCAACCAGTGCTGCAGCTTGGCCACCTGGCCGCTGGACAGGCAGCCCATGGCATAGGGGCACAGGGCGTAGCTTAAGCAGAGCCCCGCGGCGACCCAGGGGGCCAGCGCGACCCGGCGCCGCAGCAGCAGGAAGGTGGCCAGGGCGGCCAGACCAGGGCTGGCCACGAGCACGGTGTTGTAGGCACCCAGCGGGCCCAGCACGGCCTGCAGGGGGGCCGCCAGCAGGGCCGGAAACCAGCCGATGAAGCGCGCCAGCACGGGCCCGGGATAGCCCACGCGCGTGGTGACGCCCGACAGGGGCTCCTGCCCTGTGAGCATGTGGGCCACGTGCTCGAAGGCCCACACATGCCCGTCGTGGAACGCGCCCTCGATTCGCGTCCCCGCCAGCTCCCAGGGCGCCACCCCCAGGACGAGCAGCGTGAGCAGCGAGCCCGCCAGGAAGGCCACCGCGCCGGCGGGCCAGGCGCGGCCGGCTCCTACCGGCGCGGCGGGGGATGGAGAGGCCATGGCGAGGACTTGGGCGAGGAGTGAGGGGTTATTGTATGCCGCGACCGCGACGATGCAGATGTCCCCCCCCCAACAAAGCAGTCGCCGGGCCCCGCCCTCCTGGGCCCGGCTGGTCCTGCCCACCGCCCTGCCGCTGGCCCTGGCCACAGGCTGCAGCTCCCCTCCCGAGGCGCCCGGGGTCCAGCAGGCGTCCCGCCCAAACCTGCTGCTGATCACGGTGGACACGCTGCGAGCTGACCGGCTGGGCTGCTACGGGAACCGCCGCGGCACCTCCCCCAACATGGATCGCCTGGCCTCCGAGGGCGTGCTCTTCCAGAGCGCCTACGCCCAGCGCGGGTCCACCTGGCCCTCCCTCGTGTCCATCCTCAGCTCCCAGCACCCGGTGCGACACGGCGTGCGCGGCAACGGACAGCGGCTGCAGAACGCCACCACCGGCCTGGCGCAGGTGCTGGGCCAGCACGGCTACCGCAGCGCCGCGGTGCTGACCAACGCCGCCGAGCTGGGCTGGCGAGGCTTCGACGAGCTGCTGCCCATCGGCGTCGAGCCCCGCGATGAGCTGGCCTCCGACGAGGCCCTCGGCTGGCTGGACCAGCACGGCAGCCAGCCCTTCTTCCTGTGGATCCACTACGTGGCCCCGCACGATCCCTACCAGCCCCCCGCGGCGCATCGGGGCTTCGTGGACCGCGACTACCGGGGGCCGGTGGACGGCTCGCGGGGCTCCCTCACGCGGCTGGTCTTCGGCGAAGACGAGCCCACCGAGGCCGACCGCCAGCAGCTGCTGGCCCTGTACGACGGCGAGGTGGCCTGGAGCGACGCGCAGCTGGGCAGGATCATCCAGCGACTGCAGGGCGGCGGCCTGCTGGACCACACCCTGGTGGTGGCCACCAGCGACCACGGCGAGGAGCTGCTGGATCGCCACCGCTACCCCTTCCACAACGCGTCGGTCTACGAGAGCAGCCTGCGCATCCCGCTGCTGATGCGCTGGCCGGGCACGCTCCCCGCCGGTGTGAGGCAGGGCGAGCTGGTGTCCAGCATCGACCTGGCGCCCACCATCCTTGAGCTGATGGGCCTGCCCGTGCCGGGCGACTACCAGGGCAGCAGCCTGGCTCCGCTCCTGCTCGGCAGCGGGCCCGCCCCCGGGCTGCCCGTCATCTCCGAGCTGGAAGACCGGATCCTGAGCCTGCGCACCGAGCGCCACCGCTTCGTCTTCAACCCCTGGGGCTACCTCCCCGCCCTGATCCCCGGCAGCCACATCGAGGCCGCAGGCCTGGATCCCGAAGCGCTGACCAACCACCTGCCCATCGGCCTCGAGGAGCTCTACCTGCTGTCAGGAGACCCGCTGGAGCAGACCGACCGGCTGGCGGAGCTGCCCCAGGCCGCCGAGCGGCGGGGGGCGCGGGGGGGGCCCCGCGGCGCAGCGCCGGGCGGGGGCGCGCGCACCCCTGCGGATCCACCCCCGTGGGCCCGCGACCCCCCGCCGCCGCGCCGCGCGCGCGCGGCGCTGGGCTACGTGGTTCCCTGACAGCAGGCGACAGGACCGGCCGCCGCATAGCGGCGGTCCCGTCGCCTGCTGTGAGGCTCACTCGCCCCGCAGCGGGCCGAAGAAGCGGCTCTGGTGGGGGTGGCCCGCTGCCAGATCGGCTCGCAGCGCCGCCTGGCAGGCCGCCACGCTGGGGTTGGGCGCCGGGGCCCGGCCCGCGGCATGGTCCAGGGCCGCCGCCGCGTCGGGCACCGCGGCGAAGGGCTCCCGCGCCGGCCAGCCCGGCGACAGGGGGGTGGGCACCAGGCCCGACACCAGCGCCATCACCAGCGCCAGCCCCAGGGCAGGGCGCAGCCAGCCGGACCGGCCCCCTGCCCCCGGGACATCCTGCCGCTCCGGCTGGGCGGGCAGAGGCCCCAGCAGGCTCCAGGCCAGAGCCAGCCCCAGCAGCAGCGGCACGACGGGCAGGGCCAGCAGCAGGAACCTCTGGCTGGGCTCCAGCCGGGCCGCGCGCTGCAGCATGGCGAGGAAGGGCAGGCAGCTACAGAGCAGCGCCAGCAGCAGCCATGGGCGCCGCCGCAGCGACAAGCAGGCCAGCGGCCCGGCCGCCAGGAGCACCGCGAGCCAGGGCAGCACCCGCAGATCGCGCTGCCTGGAGAGCTCGTCATGCTGCTGCAGCTGCTGCCCCACCCGGCCAGAGGCCGTGGCGACGCGCAGCAGGGACAAGGGCGCGCTGAAGGGGTTGCTCCACCCGGGCCGGTAGCCCTGCTGCGGGCCGGTCGAGGCCTGCTGGCCGGGCTGGCCGGGCCGTGTGGCGGTCATGACCGACAGCTGCAGCTCCAGCGGATGGCTGTCCCTGAAGGCGGCCCGACCTCCAAGCCAGGCGAGCAGCAGGGGCACCAGCAGCAGAGCCAGGCGCAGGGGCCAGCGCCGCCGCGGCGCCCGCAGCGCGGCCAGCAGCAGCAGCAGGCAGCAGGGCAGCGCCCAGATCAGCCCGATCCCATCGGCGAGCAGGGCCAGCCCGGCTGCGCAGGCCCCGCCCAGGAGGGCGAGCCCGCTCCTGCGCCGCAGGGCCATGGCGGCGGCCGCCGCCGAGGCCACCAGCAGCGCGGTGATCAGCGGGTAGAAGGACAGCAGGCGGCCGGCCAGGGCCAGCGAGGGTACGGCCCAGGAGAAGGCCACCGCGGCCAGCCCCGCCAGCCGCCCGTGCAGCGCGAGCCCCCACAGGTACAGGGACGCGCCCAGGCCCGCTGAGCCCAGCAAGGCCGAGGCCGCGAGGCCGTCGAGGACTCCCAGGCGCCGCGAGAGCAGGCCGGGCAGCAGCCCGGCGAGCCTAGATCGCATGGGGTACCAGTGGGGATCCCCGTCAGGGCGCAGGGAGGCCACCGACGCGCAGTATTCCTGGAAGTCCGCGCCCGTGACGGCTCCGCCCTGCAGCGCCTCAGGGCCGAGCCACCAGCCGCAGGCCACCGCGGTGGCCAGGCCCGCCGCGGCGGCGATCCCCAGCTCCACCAGCGCAGACCGGGAGCCCGGGCCGCGCGCCGCCGGCAGGCGCGACGCCAGCAGCGCGAGGGCCAACAGGCCCGCCAGGAATCCCGCGAAGCTGGCCAGGAAGCTCGAAGCCATGGTGGCAGCGATCCGGTGCTGGGGAGGGGCGGGGAAGGTAACCCCCCCTTGTTCATCAGACCGCGTAGCGAGAGCCCCGAGGCGCGAGTGATCGGCGGCCGCGCGCAGCGCCGACTGACCGAAGGCGTGTCGCTACACGCCGAGGAAGGAGACCCAGCGCGGGCGGCGAACGCCGTGGCTCGGCGGTCGCAGTAGTGGGATGGTGAACAAGGGGGGGTAACTTGTCGCCGGGCGGGGCCCGCAGCCCTGAGATAGGGATCGCCGCGACCCGAGCGCACCCGGAGGCGGAGCCAGCCATCGCACACCACCAGCCAGGCCTGCTCATCCTCGGCGCGCTGCTGGGCTGCAGCGCCCAGGATCCACCGGGCAGCAGCAGCGCCAACCGGCACGCCCTGCGCTTCGACGGCCGCGATGACCAGGTGCGCCTGGCCAGCATGCCCGAGCCGGGGGCCAGGGGCTGGACCGTCGAGGCCTGGATCAAGCCCCAGGCCACCGACCAACAGCGGCCCGACATCGTGGCCCGTCGCTCTCCACGCGGCGGCCAGGACAGCTACACCTTCCGCATCCGCCGCGACTACGGCCGGGTCCTGGAGCTGGGCATCGCCTCAGCCGAGGGCACCTGGGGCATGTCGGGAACCACCCCCCTCCCCGATGGTCGCTGGAGCCACGTGGCGGCCAGCTGGGATCCCGCCAGCGCGGAGATCAGCCTGGTGGTGGATGGCGAGCTGGACGCGGTGCGCGAGGCGCCCTTCCCCCCGGGCACGGGGCCCGCGCCCCTCTGGCTGGGAGGCGACCCGCTGCACGGCGCCCAGCAGCGCCCCTTCGCCGGATCGCTCGACGAGCTGCGCATCTGGAGCGTGGCCCGCAGCCCCCAGCAGATCGAGGCCCACCGCGGCAGGGTCCTGTCGGGGAGCGAGCCGCAGCTGCAGCTGTACTGGCCCTGCGACGACGGCCAGGGGCAGCGGGTCACAGACCTGGGCCCTGGGCAGCTGCACGGCACCCTCGGCTCCAGCCCGGAGCCCGACGACCACGACCCCAGCTGGGCGTCCGAGCTGCCGTTCTAGTACGACTATTCGGCGGGCGGCTCTTCAGGTGCGGCCT
Source organism: uncultured Enterobacterales bacterium (assembly GCA_964512185.1). Classification (GTDB taxonomy): domain Bacteria; phylum Myxococcota_A; class UBA796; order UBA796; family JAFGLY01; genus CAZEJJ01. The sequence continues at coordinate 7,263 of CAZEJJ010000080.1, forward strand.
CGGGCGGCGCGGCCTCGGCCGGCGGTGCGGCCTCGGGGGCCGCCTCGGCATCGGCGGGGGCCGGCGGCTCCTCGCCAGGCTCGGCGGGTGGGGGCTCCTCGGCGGGACCCGGCCCGATCTCGGGCTCCACGTCCTCCACGATGAGATCGATGCCCTTGATGGGATCGTCCCCGATCTCGAGCTCCTGGCGTTCCTTGGTGCGCGCGGTCGTGGCGCCGATCCCGCCCGGCTCTGCGCGGGTGATGGCCACCGCCTCGATGGTGAACGCGCCCGCGCCCACCGGCGCGGTGATCTCCCAGTTGCCTGGCTCTGCCAGGAAGTGCACGTGCACCGGGCCCGCGTCGGCGTCGGCCGTGGCGTCGTGGAGCGCGATGTTGAAGCCGTCCTCGGACTGACCATCGTAGGTCAGGATGCCGGAGATCCTGACTCCCTGGCCCTCTTCCACGGAGAAGTGCGGGGTGGCGGAGCGACCATCCACGCTGCCCTCGACCGCGAAGTCCAGGCCCGGCAGGGCTTCGTCCTCGACGTCCACCTCGACGATCTCGCCGTGGGGCTCGTCGGCGCTGGGGCCGTTGGCGTTCTCGTCGATGTAGGCCAGGATCTGGATCTCTCCCAGGTCCTTGGGGGCGATCACGCTCCAGGGGCCCCCCTGCTCGAGGATCTCGGCGTGCAGCAGGGTGGGCTCTGCCCCCCCGCCGGACAGGATCTCGATGCGCAGCTGACCGGCGGCCAGCAGCTCGTCGCTGATGGTGATGGTGCCGGAGAGCTCCACGCCTTCACCATCGGCCAGCTCGAAGCCCAGGGGCTCGATGCGCATGCCCGGAGGGATGCCCTTGCCATCGTCGGCCGCAGCACCCGCGCTGCCGTCTCCGCCCTGGTCCGCGCCTCCACCCTCGTCGCCGCTGGTGGGCACAGCCCCGGGAGGCGGTTCTGGACAGCCGGCCAGGGCTGCGAGGATCATCGGGCAGAGGATCAGGAAGAAGGCGGCTGATCGCATGGTTCCAGACTCCAGGGATCGGGAGCGTCGCGGCGTTCTGGGGGAGAATATCGGGGCCAAGCCTATCACGTTCTGCAGAAGGCACGCGGGTTCTGCCTCTGTATCGACGCCCACGAGCGGAACCCAGAGAGGCCAGGAGCATGCCGCCGAGAGCCACCGGGTGGCGAACCCTGCTGGACCCGAGCCCGCTGCTGGCCTGCGCGCTGGTGTTGCTGTGGTGTGCCTGGGTGCGCTGGCTCGGCCTGTCCGGTCTGGACCTGTCGGACCTGCCCGGCCCGGCGGGCGTGCAGTACCTGGCCCTGGCCCTGGACACCCGCGGCCTCGATCCCCCCTTCCAGGCCGCCCTGCTGCGGAGAGTGATCCAGCTCTCGGGCATGGATCCCCTCCTGGCCGCGCGGCTGCTGATGTTCCTCTGCAACATGGCAGGGGTGCTGGGGATCATGCTCGCCGCAGGGGCCCTGGGGGGCCCGCTGGCGGCGGCCTCCGCGGGCCTGGTGGCGGGCACCTGGTCCATGAACCTGCAGCTCGCCCTGCTGCTGGGCATGGACGGGCCCGCGGCGGGGCTGGCCTGGCTCGGCGTGGGGCTCGCCTGGTGGGCACCCAGGCTGCGGGGGGCAGGGCTGCTGGTGGGGCTGGCTGCGGGCGCCCTGCTCGCTGTGGCAGTGGGCATCAAGACCACCGCCATCCCGGTCCTGCTCTTCGCCGGCCTGCTGCCCTTCCTGGGACCTCGCGAGCTGCACTGGCGGCTCGCTCCCCTGGCAGCGGTGCTCCTGGGAGGCCTGGCCTGCCACCAGCTCCTGGGCCACACCGCCCACCTCGAGGCTTCGGTGCAGCAGGCCACCCCCGACCTCCCCGGGCTCCTCGCGGGCCTGGAGCGCAGCCTCTGGCCTGGAGCCCGGTACAGCGCGCCCGACGGCGGCCTCCCCGAACTCGCCTGCCTGGCCCTGCTGGGGCTGCTGGTCCCCGGGCGCGCCTGGCGAGCGCGCGCCCTGCTGCTGCTGCTCTCCCTGGCCATCCTGGGCGGCGTCGCCGCCAGCCTGGAGGCCTGGTACCGGCTGCGCTACCTCGTGCCGGCCAGCATGGGCCTGCTGGTGCTCGCCGGCGCCGGGCTGGGCCTGCTGGCCTCCATGGCGGATCGCCTGGGCCCCCTCCGCTGGCTCCTGGCCCTGGTGGTCACGGCCCTGCTCGCCCTCGACAGCCTGGCCTTCCTGCACGCCTGGAGCGACACCCGGCAGGAACAGGTGGGCACCGCCCCCTGCGCGCTCCCGCGCGCGCCCCAGGCCTGGGCTCGCAGCTGGAGCGGCCTGGGCTTCGACGAGTCCCAGTCGGCCATCGGCGCCGCAGAGCTGGTGTCCATCGCCCGGCGAGCCCCCATCGCTGGGCTGGCCACCGTGCGCCTGCAGGATGGCCGCGAGGCCCACGCCATGGCCGGGGCGGAGCTGGCGGGCGTCCCCTGGACGGTGCTGGCGCCGGGCGCCTGCTGCCAGCAGGGCGAGTCCGGCAGCGCGTGCATCCAGACCGTGCTCGACCAGCTCGAGGCCGCCGGCGCCCTGCTCGTGCTGCCACGCTTCCGGGGCGACATGCACCGCGTGCCCCGCGAGGACCTGGCATGGATCAACCAGCTGCGAGGTCTGGCGAGGGCGCGGGAGCCCCTGCAGGACTCCGCCCACTGGTGGTCCACCTGGCAGGGATCGGGCCCGGGAGCTCCGCTGCCCTGCGCCCAGGGGGGCGCCATGGCCACGCGCTGATCAGCCGCCACCGGGCATGCGGTAGCATGCTGCCATGCCCAGCAGCCCCAGCTTCAGCTTCGCCGTCCTGGCCGACACCCACTGGCGCAGCGCGCCCGAGGATCCCCAGGCCGCATACCCCTCGGACGCCCTGCACAACGCCCGCAACCGCGAGGTGCTCCGGCTGCTCCGGGCCCGCAGCCCGTCCTTCGCCGTGCACCTGGGCGATGTCACGCACACCCTGCCCGCCCTGCCCAGCCATGAGCCCACCCTGCGGCAGGCCGCTGCCCACTACCGCGGCCTGCCGTTCGCGGTCATGGTGGCCCCGGGCAACCACGACGTGGGCGACAAGCCGGGCTCCGCGGCCACCGCCGCCGCCACTGACGAGGCCTCCCACCAGGCCTTCGAGAGGGTCTTCGGCCCCCCCTGGCGCTCCTTCGACCACGCTGGCTGCCGCTTTCTGCTGCTGGACGCTCCGCTGATGGGCACCGGGCTGGACATGGAGCACGCCCAGTGGGCCTGGCTGGAGCGGGCGCTGGCTGGCTGCCAGCGCAGCTTCATCTTCCTGCACTACCCTCCCTTCCTGCTGCGGCCCGACGAACCGGAGCACTACGACAACCTGCCCCTGGCCGCTCGCCGCCGCCTGCTCGCCCTGCTCCGGCAGCATCGGGTCGAGGCCCTGTTCTCCGGGCACGTGCACGGCTTCTTCCACGATCGCCATGGAGAGACCGAGCTCTACGTGCTGCCATCGGTGGCCTTCCAGCGGCCCGAGTACGCCGAGCTGCACCCCGTGGCCCCCGCCGACGAGAACGGGCGCAACGACCCGGCCAAGCTGGGTTTCTTCATGGTACATGTGCGCGACGGCGGACACGACGTGGAGCTGCTGCGCACCGGGCTGGCCGACGGCGCCGCGCTGCACCCCCCCGGGAAGGCGCCGCTGGGCCTGTGGCTGCGGGGAGGCTGGGCCCGGCAGGTGGACCTGCCCTGCGGCGACCTGGACGAGTTCACCTGCAAGCGAGCCCGGAACGACTGGCCGCTGTTGGCCTTGTGGGACATGGGCGTGCACAGGCTCCGGCTCCCGCTGGCGGACCTGGCCGACGACGAGCTCCGCGCGCGGGCGCTGCGCCTGGTGGACCGCGGCGCTCGGCTGCTGGTCTTCAGCGCCGGGGTGCCCGGCCCGGCCCAGCTCGCCCTGCTCGGCCAGCTGGCCGGCATCGCGCAGGGCTGGGAGCTGCTGGCCCGCCCCGACCAGCTCGCGGCGGCCACAGCAGCCGCAGCCGCCAGCCCCGTTCCCGTGGCCCTGTCGGTGATCGGGGGTGAGCTGGCGCCCGGCGGTCGCGGCTACTTCTCCCACTTCCCCACCCAGGGCTTCACCCCCGCCCATCCCGCCCTGCCGGCCTTGCCGGATCCGCTGCCTGCCTGCCTCACCCAGCTGGTGTTCCGCGTCCCGGACGGCGAGGAGATCTGGCAGGGTCTGGCAGCGGCGAAGGGCAGGGCCGCGGAGCTGGGTCTGCAGGCGCTCTGCCACGTGGAGCTGCCCCGGGGCACGGAGCTGCACCCCCAGCTGGACGACCTGGCAGTGGCTCGCCGGGTGGCCGTGGCCTGCCTGGCGGCCGCAGCCTGGCCCACGGTGCCCGCCTACCTCGACCTGCTGCAGGACAAGGACCGCGGCTACCACCCCAGGAACGGCCTGCTGGACCGCCGCAGCAACCCCAGGCCGGCGGCCAGGGTCCTGCGCTGCCTGGCCCACCTGCTGGCGGGACAGGCCGTACACAGGAGCGCTGCGGGCAGGCTGGGCTTCGGCCGCTGGGAGCTGGTGCTGCGGCCCGAGGGCCAGGCCCGTTGGTGGGACCTGGTGATGGACCGCGGCTGTCACGACGCTCCGGCCGGCCCGGCCCTGCGAGAGATCTGACCCTCCACTGCAGTGCACACAGGGCCCGGGGGCGCCTGCACTCCAGTGCACAGCCGGGCGGAATCCACAGCCACGCCCTGCGCGTAAGCCACTGCTCTCACACGATCTTCGTTGAATGAGCCAGCTCGGCACGCGGCTTGCTTCCAGGAACGGCACGCCCCCGGAGATGCCCTCCGGGTCCCTCCCGGAGAAGCACCATGACCCTCGACCTCGCCACCGAGCTGCCCGCGACCATCCCGAATCCCCTCGCCGGCGCCGTCGCGCGCCTGGAGGAGCTCCCGCTGGCCTTCATCGAAGACCTGGAGGCCTTCGAGGCCCAGCTCGGCGAGGATCTCCCCCTGCTGGACGAGGGCTGCCTGCAGGAGCTGGACGACTCAGAGGAGCTCACCGAGGAGCTCCAGGCCCCACACGAGACCTCCCCCAGAGCCGACTGGCCGCGCTCCTTCGAGCACCACCTGGCCTCCATCCGCCGCGCCACCCGTGACCTCGACGGCCGCCGCAGCCTCTCCCTGATGGGGCTGGGTGACATCCAGCGCTGCGAAGAGGTGGTGGCCGCCGTGCACAAGGCCTGGGAGGAGCTGGGCTTCTGGGCTCCCATGCTCCAGCTGGGCCGCGAGGGGTTCTTCAGCGCCCACTTCAAGGAGCTGCGCGGCGCGCTGCAGCTGCTGGACGCGCACCCCGCTCCCCGCCGGAACGCCGCCCTCTGCCAGCGCTGGCAGGCCGCCCACGACGAGCTGAGCGACCTGCTGCCCGCCTGGTGCGGCGGCCAGGCGGAGGCCTAGGAGCCCTGGGAGGCCTCGACCTCCTCCGCGTCTTCGGCGGCGTCTCCCTTGGCGGGCACCGCGGACATGACGTGCTCGGCCAGCGCGGTGATGGTGAGGGAGGGGTTGACCCCCAGGTTGGCCGAGACGATGGAGCCGTCCACCACCAACAATCCCGGATGCCCGAAGACCCGCCCGTGCTTGTCCACCACGCCCAGCTCCGCGCTGGAGGCCATGGAGCAGCCCCCCAGCAGGTGGGCGGTGAGGGGGCGGTTGAGCAGCACCTCGGAGAACGCCGTGGACGGGATCCCCTCGGCCCGCGCGGCCATGGCGGTGGCGGCGGCGTTGGCCTCGGGGATGTAGCTGGGCGGCGGGCCCTGGGGAGCCTTGGAGCGCAGCACCCGCTTCCACGGCGCCCACCACTTGCGCCCCATCACCATGTTCAGGCTGTTGTCGAGCACCTGCATGACCAGCAGGATGGCCGCGCGGCGGGCGAAGCCGAAGGGCCACAGGCTGCGCAGGAAGACCAGCGGATGGCGCAGGCAATTCCAGAGGAATTTCATGGGGCGGGTGAACCAGCCCCCCTTCTCCACCAGGGGCACCGCGATGAAGCTCATCACGTCCGAGCCCGGGTTGTAGCGCACCAGCTCGATGCTGGTGTGGTCGTTGACCTGCAGGTAGGAGGCGATGGCCACGCCCTCGGCGAAGCAGAGGTCCTTGCGGGTGGTCTCCACCCCGCAGATCACCTCGGAATTGGTGCGGAATTTCTCGCCCAGCCGGTCGCTCAGGTAGGGCAGCCAGGTCCGCTCCTTGCAACGCCAGAGGATGTCCAGCGTGCCCAGCGCGCCGGCGGCCAGCACCACGTTGCGCGCCCGCCAGGTGCGCCAGCGCCGGTTGACCAGCGAGGTGCCCTTGCGGCTCTCCACCACGTAGCCCCCGCGGCCATCGGGGCGGATGCCGGTGACCAGGGTCTCGGGCACGATGCGCGCGCCCAGCTGCTCGGCCAGGTAGAGGTAGTTCTTGTCCAGCGTGTTCTTGCCGCCTGACCTGCAGCCCACCATGCAGGCGGCCGTGAAGTCGCAGCTGGTGCGGGGCGGCCCGCGGCCGTCGAAGTAGGGGTCGGGCACGGTCTCGCCCGGGTTGTCGCTGAAGAAGATGCCAACATCGGTGTGCCGGAAGTGCTCTTCCCGGCCGATCTTCTCGGCGTAGTCCTTGAGCAGCCGATCGCCAGCCCACAGCTGGGGAGTGGTGGCCACGCCCAGCATGCGCCGGGCTTCCTGGTAGTGGGGCGCCAGGCGGGCCTTCCAGTCCTCGTCCAGATCCACCCACTGGGGATCCCTGTAGAAGTCATCGAGGGGTTCCATGAGGACGCAGGCGTAGACCAGGGAGCCGCCGCCCACGCCCGCTCCACCCAGCCCCATGAAGTCGTCGTGCAGCATGATGCGCTGGATGCCGGTGCAGCCCAGGCGCGGGGCCCAGAGGAACTTGAACACGTTCCAGTTGTTGCGCGGGAAGTCCCGAGGCCGCCAGCGCTTGCCGGCCTCCAGCACCAGCACGGAGTAGCCCTTCTCGGCCAGCCTCAGGGCCGCCACGCTGCCGCCGAAGCCCGAACCCACCACCAGGAAGTCGATCTGTTCGCTCGCGATCCCGGCCATGCTGCCTCCAGGCTCCTAGTGAGAAGTCACCGGCATGACGCGCCGGTTCACGCTGACCACAGCCGCACCCTGCACCTGGAGTGCGTCGTAGCCCACCTTGTCTTCGGGCAGCTCGTCGCTCCAGGCGATGACCCGCAGGGCGTCCAGATCGGCGTCAACCTGGTCGCGAGCGGGTGGATGCAGCTTGAAGAATATGTTGACCGCGACGGCGTCGTCGGGAGCCAGCAGATCGAGCTCGAAATGCCCCCAGTCCTCGGCGGTCTCCAGCAGGTGGTACTCGCGCTCGCTGCTGCTGCCGTCCGCGCTGGAGTACCAGGACACCTGCAGCTCCAGCGTGCCGGTAGCCCGGGCCTGACCCGCCACGGTGACGCGGCTGGCGCCATCGAGGGGCATGCGGTTGGAGGGGCTGCACCACACCGCACCCTCGGCGGTGAAGTCGCGGCTCAGGCGCAGCCCGTAGTAGCCCTCCCAGGCCGCCAGCTCGCTGACCCGCTCGTAGCTGGAGTCCAGGTCCCACAGCGCGCCTTCGGCCACATCGGTGTCCACGTCGTCGTCCTCGAAGTCGCCCACCAGCAGCAGATCGCGACCCAGGCGATAGGCGTCGGCGCCGTTGACCTCGGCCACCCAGCCCTGCCGGAGATCGATGGGTGAGGACCAGCCATCGCCCTCGCTGTGCGCCTCGAACACGCTCTCCTGCAGGGCACCCCTGCCCTCCAGGTCCAGCTCCAGCGCTCCGTCGTCGATGGCCACGGAGGCGTCGGACAGGCCCAGCATGTCGCGGGCGATCCGCTGCTGGGGCCAGCCGAGCACCGCGCGCGGCTGGTAGTCATCCAGCAGCAGCGGCTCCAGGTAGGCGCGGCGCAGGCTCCCGTCCCGGCCCAGCTGCAGCTCCAGCACGGCGCTGGGGTAGGCCAGCCAGTGCTCTCGGTCGAAGGCCAGGTTGCCCAGGGACCAGGCGGCCAGGTGACCGTCCACGGCCCCCATGCCACCCACCAGCTGGGGGTGGTGGTTCACCGCCACCGTGGCGCCGTGCAGCATGGCCAGCTCGGTCCAGCTCACGGCGGCCTCAGAAGGCTCCGCCTCGAACTCGAAGCCGCCGTGCAGCTGGAAGACCACCACGTCGGCCTGCTCGTCCGCAGAGGTGATGGCCTGCTGCAGCCAGTCCTCGTCGCAGCGGGCCGCGCCGCCCTTGCCCGCGTCGTCGTCGGCCACGGTGCTGAGCTGCTGGTCGCCGCCGGCCACGGTGGTGCAGGCCACGAAGCCCACGCGCACGGGGCCCACGTCCAGCACCAGCGGCTCCCAGGCCTCGGACTCGTCCCGCCCGGCACCCAGCGTAGCGAGGTCCACCTCTCCCGCCAGGGCCAGGGTGTCGGTCAGCCCCGAGTCGAGGTGGTCGTAGACGTGGTCGTTGGCCAGGCCCAGCAGGTCCACCCCCACCGCCCGCAGGGCCGTGAGGGCGCCCGGGCGCGAGTGGAAGCTGTCGGTCTTGTCGGCGTGCTCGCCGCCCCCCAGGGTGACGGGGGACTCCAGGTTGACGGCGGCGAGATCGGCGTCCCTCAGCAGGGGCTCCACGCCCGCCAGCATGCGCTGCACATCCAGCAGCTCCAGCCCGGTGCGGATCAGCGCGTCGTCCTGGTAGCCATCTTCGTCGGGGTCGTAGTACCGGCGGCCGAACATGGTGTTGCCGCCGAAGCGCAGGCGCGCCGTGGCACCGTCGTCCTCGGACAGGCGCACCACCAGCTGCTCCGACGGCGATCCCGGGCGCACCCTGGACAGGTAGCCGTCGGCTTCGACCCTCACGAAGCGGTTGCCCTCGCTCTCGGTCGTCTCGAACTCACCCCAGCCGTCGCTGCGCACGGCGGCGCCCCAGCTGCCGTCCGCCAGCGTGCTCACCTCCGCCCCCGAGAGCGGCTCGCCGTCCATGTCCACCACCACCCCGCTGATGGGCCCCACCACCGGGGCTGCCTGGTAGAGCTCGCCGGCGCAGCCCAGCGCGAGGGCGGCCAGCGGGAAGGAGAACAGGGCTGAAGTCTGCATGGAGCTGCTCGATCCGTGGGTGCGATGGCCCATCATGCCACCATGCGGCGGACGAGGGAACCCGCCCAGGAGCAGGAGCAGGTCCAGGGCAGGTCCAGGGCAGGTCCAGGGCAGGTCTAGGGCAGGTCGTAGGCCTCGCAGACCTGCACGTCCATGAAGTCGCCGAACATGTTGAGGGTGGCGAAGCCGGTGCCGCCCGCGGCGAAGGAGCCATCGCTGGCGGTGGCGCTGACATGGGGAACGCCGCACTTGTCGCTGGCCTGGCAGAACATCTGCTGGCCCACGATCCAGAACTCCAGGTCGCTCACGTCACCCACGGAGATGTCCAGGGAGCCGTCGTGGTCCACGCGGGCCAGCTCGGCGAAGGTGGTGTTCTCGGGGCAGTCGTCGTTGCACTCCGTGATCAGATCGTCTTCGGGCTCGTCCTTGAATTCGCCGATCTGCAGGAAGTGTCCGGCCGGGAAGCAGTCGTCCTTCTTGTTGCGCGACAGGGCGCAGCGGTAGCCGTGATAGCCCTCGTTCTGATCCGAGTCGAGCTGGGCGCGCAGCAGCACGCCCGCGCGCCAGCGATTGGTGATGCGCGGCCGGGCATCGCAGGGGTCCACGGGGGCGCAGTTGTCCTTGGTGCCCTCGGAGCTGAGCCTGGCGAAGACCACCACGTCGTCCCAGCCTTCGTCCTCGCCCAGCAGGGCCTGCTGGCTGCCGTCGGTGGCCATGACCGAGTCGCCGTCCCACAGCCAGGGATCGTCCAGCTGCGGGGTGGTGGCCAGGTAGCCGCTGTCGACGCCCAGGTCGTCTTCGTAGAGGACCGTGCCCACCCGATGGTCCAGGTCGTTGCAGTCGAGATCGCCGGGCACGCCGTCCCAGTCGAGATCGTCGCACCAGCTGGTGTACCACTCAGGATCGCAGCCGGCGAAGCCCTCGTTGAAGGAGCGCAGGTCTTCCACGCTGGCCGTGAGCTGCAGCGCGCTGGAGAGCAGATCGCGGGCCGTGGAGCCGGCGGAGGAGCCGCTGGTGAGCCGGGCCGATCCCAGGTCGGCGTAGCGACCGTAGATGCCCGCGTCGTGCAGGGCCAGGTTCAGCGCCAGCACCGCGCGCTGCCGGCTGTGGTCATCGGCGCTGGCCAGCAGATCCAGCAGGTCCTGGGGCGACTCGAGGACTCGGGACCCCAGCTCGATGCGCTGCACCTGGGACCAGCGGTCCTCCAGCAGCGGCAGCGCGCTGGTCTGCCAGACATCTTCGGAGAAGGCGCAGGCCGCGCCCTGCAGCCCGTCCATGGTGGGATCCATGAAGCCGGGCGCAGGGGCAGGGGCCCAGTCACCCTCGGCCTCGCCCCGGACCGCGTCCAGCGGAGTGAGCTCCCCACAGGATGTGACAAGGAGGACCGGCAGGATCGCGAGGAGTGTGCGCATGGGTGCTCCAGCGGCTGGGGGTTGCATCGATTGTGACCCTGATGCCGACGGGTGTCAAACGTCGAATGCGCCGTTGATCCGCATACGGGGCGGATCTTCGCCCGGCCGAGGCCGCCACCGGACCGGCTCGCGCGCCGGCAATCCAGCTTGAACGAGACATCTCGCGACAATCAGGTGGATCAGCCCTGGCGGATGGTCCCGCGCACGGCCTCGGAGAAGGCCATGGTCCCCAGGGACCGCACGCCCTCGCGGCCCGCGGCAAGGTCGCCGGTCATGCGCCCGGATGCCACCACCGCCGCGAAGCCGGCCACCACCAGCTGCGAGGCCTCGGACCAGCCCAGGTGCTCCAGGAGCAGGGCTCCCGACAGCATCATGGAGCCCGGGTTGGCCAGATCGCGCCCCGCGATGTCGGGAGCGGTGCCGTGGGTGGACTCGAACAGGGCTACACCTGCACCGATGTTGGCCCCGGGGGCGATGCCCAGCCCGCCCACCTGGGCGGCGCAGGCGTCGGACAGGTAGTCACCGTTCAGGTTGGGGGCCGCGATCACGTCGAAGCGCCCGGGCCGGAGCAGCAGGTCCTGGAACATGGCGTCGGCGATGCGATCGTCCATGACCACCACGCCCTCGGGGGCTTCGCGCCCGGCGAGATCCGAGGCTGCGACCACCCTCCCGGCGTAGTCCTCACGGGCCAGCTCGTAGCCCCAGCTGCGGAAGGCGCCCTCGGTGGCCTTCATGATGTTGCCCTTGTGAACCAGGGTGACGCTGCGCCGACCCTGCTCCAGGGCGTACTCGATGGCCGCGCGCACCAGGCGTCGCGTGCCGCCGCGGCTGATGGGCTTGATGCCCAGCGCGGCGTCGGCGGACACGCTGTGCCCCAGGCTGCCCAGCAGCTCACGCAGGCGCGCTGCCCCTGCGCTGCCGCGCTCGAACTCGATGCCCACGTAGACGTCTTCGGTGTTCTCGCGGAAGATCACCACGTCCAGCGCGGCGGCATCGACCACCGGGGCCACGACGCCGTCGAAGTAGCGCACCGGTCTGACGTTGGCGTACAGATCCAACGCTCGGCGCAGCGCGACGTTCAGCGATCGATGCCCACTGCCCACCGGGGTCATGGTGGGCCCCTTGATGGCCACGCGCAGGTCCCGGATGGCCTGCACCGTCGCCTCCGGGAGGAGCTCGCCGTGGCTGGCCAGCGCGCCCTGCCCCAGGGGCAGCTCCCGCCAGGCGATGGCCCGCCGGCCGCCGTAGGCCTTCAGCACGGCCTGGTCCAGGGCCGGCCTGGCTCCAGCCCACACCTCCGGACCGATGCCGTCGCCGGGCATGCAGGCCACCACTGGGTGCCGGGGCACCACCAGCGCGCCGTCCTCGTACCCGATGATCGCCGCGTCGGTCATGCCGCCTCCTGCAGCAAAGCTAACGCCGGCCTCGCCCACCGGTGCGCCTGCGTGGGTGAAGCAGCTCACCCCGCGCGCCCTTCCCGGACCCCCTCCTGACCCCGCTGGCGCTCAGTCGCCACAATCCCCAGCCGGCGACAGGGCCAGGTCGAAGAGCCACAGATCGTCGGACCGGCCCACCATGGGGCCCAGGCAGCGCTCCAGGGGCGCGGGGTCGAGGCTGGCGGCGCGCCGCGGCTTGAACTGGGGGTAGACCGCCAGCCAGCGGAAGCCGGCATCCAGCAGCCGCTGCCTGTCCTCCCGCCGCAGCACCCCGCGCGCCTGCAGCGTGTGCAGCACTGGCCCCTGCACCCAGCTGGGCGTCTCGGGTGCCAGCAGCATGACGGTGCTGGAGATGGGCCGGCCGTGAGCCAGCTGGTGCAGCCCGCCCGCGTTCCGCCACGCGCCGGGTGGTGGATCGCTCTGGGTGCTGTAGGGGATCTCGACCATGGCGCCGGGGCCCACGAGCTCCAGGGCGGCGCCCTGTCCCGGCGGGGCGTGGGCCCGGTGGGGCCAGCTGAAGGGTGCCAGCAGGGTGGCATCCACCAGCAGCGCGAGGGCCAGCAGGGGGCTCCAGCGACGCCAGCCCCAGGTGGAGACCACCGCGGCCAGCAGCAGGCCCGCCACGGGCGCCGCGCGGTACCAGTGGGTCATGCTGCCCAGCAGCGGCAGCTCTGCCAGCAGCTGAGCGGGCCCAGGCAGGGCGTGATCCGCCACCCGCAGCAGCTGCCCGTTCAGGTAGAGCCGCGGCCCCAGGGCCACGGCCGCGGCCGCCAACGCCCCGAGCAGCCAGGGCCACAATTGCCTGCGCCGAGCCACGGCCAGGCCCGCCGCCAGGATCAGCACCAGGCCCAGGTAGGTGGTCTGGGAGAGCTCGGAAGAGGGGCCAGTGAGCGGAGCCGGCAGCCAGGGGTCGAGCAGATCCGCGAAGCCGATGTTGCCCCCGCGCGGGAAGCGGAGCTGCTCGAAGACCTGCTCGGGCTGGGGACTCGCGAAGCGCGGATCGTTCATCACGCCGAAGCGCGCCAGCAGCGCCCAGGCCACCGGCGCCGCCACCGCGGCCGCTCCCAGGGCCACGGGCAGGGCGCGCGAGAGGCCTCTGCGCGGATCCCGCAGCAGCACGGTCAGCCCCACAGCCAGCCCCACGACCGCGATCCACACGCCGTTGTAGGGGCCCGCCCAGGCGCAGGCCCCCATGGCCAGGGCCGCCAGGGCGATGCGCCCCGTGCCGCCCTGTCGCAGGGCCGAGAGCAGCAGCGCCAGGGCGATGCCCACCCAGGCCACCGCCAGCTGCTCGGTGGCACCGCGGGTGGTCCCCGCCAGGAAGCTGGGGCAGGCCATGGCCGCCAGGGCGCCCAGCCAGGCAGCGCCGCCCACCCGGCGGGCCAGCAGGGCACCCGCCAGGCCCATCAGCAGCAGCCCGCCCAGCAAGATGGCGTTGTACGCCGCGGCGGGGCCCAGCAGGCGCCCCAGCGCGAAGAAGGGCAGGTTGACGGGATCGATGAGCAGGGCCTGGACACCCTGGGGGAAGCAGGCCAGCTGGGTGTGGAAGTGCAGCGGCCGAGCCTGCTCCAGGGCCGCGTTCAGGGCCCACAGGTGCCCGGCAGCCTCGCCCTGGGGCATGGTGAGCAGCTTCTCCAGTCCCACCCGCGGCAGGGGCCAGAGCAGCAGGGGGGGCACCAGCAGGAACACCAGGCACAGCGACCTCCAGCGCGGGGGGCGGGCCTGGTGGACTGGAGCGGCAGGCGCCATGTCACGGACCCCGCGGCTCGCCGCGCTGCGGCGGCGGCCGGTGCCCAGCGGGTGGCCGCGCCAGCTTGCGCCCCCCCTCCAGCTCCGCGAGGGGGCGGGGTCGCAGCTGCGTGGGGCCCAGGTCCCAGACCGCGAGCCAGCCCTGCTGATGATCGGGCGGCCCGAACAGCTTGGTCAGCCGCTCGTCGTCCCGGAGATCCGACCCATCCGACATCAGGTAGCGGACGCCCAGCTCTCCCAGGGCCGTCGCCGGATCGTCAGCGGACAGCGCGCTCTTCCAGAGGGGGTGCATCACCGCCTGCTCGCTGGGCAGGGAGATGCGAGGCAGCCCGGTGGTGGGCCTGCCGTGGAAGCTGGCCAGCAGCAGCGCCCGCTGGTTGGGCTCGAGGCCGGCGTCGAACGGCAGGTTGAACACGGCGCCGTCGTCACCCTCGAGCTCGGCCAGGATCTCCACCGCGGGCACCTCTTGGACCTCCAGCGGCCAGGGCGCGCTGGCGCGGACCGCGTCCCCCAGCTGCAGGGCCAGCAGGATCCAGGCCAGCCGCGGCCGGCGGGCGCACTCCGCCACCAGCCACAGGGCGAGCCCCAGGGAGCCCAGCGCCGCCAGCCGGTAGAACATGCCGCCCACCGCCAGCGGGTAGTGCGCCAGGCACAGCAGCAGCGCCGGCAGGGGCACGCCCGTGACCTGGTCCACCAGGTAGAGCCTGGGACCGAGGGACAGCAGGCCCCCACCCACCAGCAGCGCGGCGGCCGCCCAGCGACCCCGGCGCGCTTCACGCCGGCGCAGCGCCAGCAGCAGCAGGGCCAGCGCCAGCATGCTGCCCAGGTAGGCCACGTGGCGGGTGTCCCAGCCCGAGGCGATCTGGGCGGGGATGCCCAGCAGCAGGTCCTGCAGGGAGGCCACCGGGTGGGGCTCGGGCAGCGCGTCCTTGAAGCGGGCGAAGCCCGCGGGCAGGTACAGGCCATGGATGACCTGCTGGCCCAGCGTGCTGTAGTAGGCACCCGCCGGCGACAGGCCCGCCAGCACCGACAGGCCGCAGACCAGCGGGCGCAGCAGGCGGCGGCGCCGCAGCGCGTCCACGGCCAGCAAGGCCACGCACAGCAGGGGCAGGCACAGGCCGAAGTAGGGGGAGGTGAAGACCGTGACCGTGGCCAGCAGTCCGCTGGCGAGGGCCCAGCTCCAGCCCCGCTCCTGGCAGCGCGCTCGGTCCAGGGCGTAGAGGAAGAGCGGGATCAGGCCGATCTGAAGCTTGGGCAGCTCCCCGGTGCTGAAGGTCCCGAGGGCGAAGGGGCTGACCGCGAAGGCCACGCAGCCCGCCGCCACCGCCCAGGGGCCCGCGCCGGTCCAGCGCCGCAGCAGCGGCCAGGCAGCCAGGGAAGACAAGGGCAGCGACAGCAGCAGCGCCAGGTGAAAGGCGCCGAGGGGTCCCATCACCAGCCGCAGCGGCAGCATGGCCAGCAGGGGCAGCCAGCCGATGAAGGCCGCGCTGCGCTCCCACGGGTAGCCGGCCCTGAGGGTGGAGTGCAGGCTCTCGCCCTCGGTGAGGGCCCGCCAGAGGTGGTCACCCAGCCAGGCATGGGAGGCCCCGAACAGCGACGGGGCCCAGGCCTGGTG
Organism: uncultured Enterobacterales bacterium; assembly: GCA_964512185.1. Lineage (GTDB taxonomy): Bacteria > Myxococcota_A > UBA796 > UBA796 > JAFGLY01 > CAZEJJ01. Next base: position 22,564 of record CAZEJJ010000080.1, read on the forward strand.
CAGCTGTACCGGCAAGGGCCAGCACAGCGCGCAGACCAGCACCAGTGGAACGAAGAAGGCCGCGGCCAGGGGCAGCCAGCGGCGGGAGGAGGGCGTGAGGGGGAACCGCATGGTGAAGGCCAGGGCGCGCTCAGCGGCCCCGGCTCGGGCCACGATAGCACGCTCCGACCAGGCTCCTCCGGGGCGCGCTCTGGTAGCCTGCGCGAGGCATGTCTCCGCGCACACTCGTCCCCGCCCTCGCCCTGGCCCTCGGCTGCAGCTCCTGGCCCGAGCCCGCGGAGCCGGCGCGGGCCAGCTTCCTGGTGGTCGTCATCGAGTCCCTGGACGCGGCCACCATCGACGCGCTCCGGCGAGATCCCGACCCCGCGCCCACCATCGCCCGCCTGGCGCGCGAGGGCGCCTTCTTCGAGCAGGCCTACGCGCAGGCGGGCTGGACGCTGCCGGGGCTGGCCTCGCTGCTCACCGGTCGCTACCCGCCCCTGGGGGAGAAGGGCAGCGCCGCGGGCGCCCTGAAGGCGACTGGCTCCCCTACCCTGCCCGAGGTGCTGGGCCACTACGGCTACTCCACCGCCGCCTTCTGGGGTGCCACCCTGGCCTGCACCTTCGGCTCGGAGCTGCCCTTCCAGCACCGCAGCCCCCAGCGCTGTGGGCCATCGTGGCTCCCCTACGACAAGGCGATGGGGGACTGGATCGACGCTGGTGTCCAGGCGCCCTTCCTCGCGCTGATCCACAACATCGACCTGCACACCCCCGAACCCAGCGCGCCCGTGGAGACGCTGCACCGCTTCGCGGACCCTCACCCGGCCTGTCCCGGCCGGGGCACCGGCTTCGTGTACGAGCAGCTGGAGCCCGAGCTGGGCGCCCAGGCCGCCGCCCAGCACGTGCTGGGGCACTACCGCGGACAGCTGGCCTTCTACGACCAGGCCCTGGAGCGCATGCTGGAGCGCCTGGAGGACGCGGGCTTGATGGAGGACACGGTGGTGGTGATCACCACCAACCACGGCCAGGACCTGTTCCAGCACATCTGCTTCGACCACGGCGCGCTGTACGACTCGGTGCTACACATCCCGCTGATCTGGTGGGAAGCGGGCACGCAGGCGCGGGAGATCCACAGCGTAGTGCAGACCATCGACATCACCCCCAGCATCCTGGACCGGGCGCAGATCCCCTCCGCCTCCCTGGACGGACAGTCCCTGCTGCCCCTGCTGGGAGGCGACGAGGGGATCTACGAGCCGCGGCCTGTCTTCAGCCTGAGCAAGGGCCGCAGCGCCTCTGTGCGCACCCCCGAGCGCAAGCTCATCGCCAGCCAGGGTCTACGGCTCGCGGGCTGCGCAGCTGTGCGGACCCCCCCACCGAAGCACAGCGGCGGTGTGCGCTACGAGCTCTACGATCTCCAGACGGATCCGGGCGAGACGGTGGACCTGTTCGACGAGCAGCGCCAGGAGGCGCAGCCCATGGTGCGGGCCCTGGAGTCCTGGCTCGAGGGCCGCAGGCCCGCCGCCGATGGAGCGCTGCCGCCCATCAGCGAGCAGGAGCGGCGCGCCCTGCAGCGGCGCGGCTACTGGGATCTGGGCGAACCCGACGAGGGGCCCTAGGAGCCCTCGCCCTGCAGCTCGGCGGCGATGACCGCGCGGCCGGCCTGCTCCAGGTAGGCCCTGGCGCGCAGCATGGCGTCACCGTCGGTGTCGCCGAAGACGAGGGTGGCCAGCCCCTGGCTGAAGAACCACATCAGCGCATGGATCCGGGTGAGCTGCTCGTCGCTCAAGCTGGCCAGGATGGGCTCGGATCTCATCTGCTGCAGCACCTCGGGGGGGGGCGGGCTGCCCCGGTGCAGATCCCGGAGCACCCTCCCGTGTCGATTCACGGCCCGGTACAGGCGCGGCTCGTCGCGGGCGAAGCGCAGGCTACCCAGCCCCAGCTGCAGGAAGGGCGGCTCGTCGGTGGAACGCTCCAGCAGGTAGGCCAGCATGCGTCGCTCGGCCTGTCTCACCACCTGCTCGCGCAGCCGCTCCATGGACCCGAATGCGCGGTACACCGGCTGGGTGGAGCAGCCGAGCTCCTGGGCCACGGCGCGGGCGGTGAGTGCCCGCAGACCCTCGCGGCGCACCAGCTTCAGGGCGGCGGCGAGGATCTGGTCCTCGTGGACGGAGATCTTCCGGGGCATGGTCTAGCTTCCGAGAGGGGAGCGGAACTGGATGGCTCCTGCGGGGCAGCGCTCGATGCAGCTGCCACAGGACCAGCAGTCCGGGCGCACGGACTCGCCGTCCAGGATGCCCTCCATAGCCGAGCAGGGGCAGGCGCGGACGCAGCTGCGGCAGGAGGTGCAGCTCGCCGGGTCCACCCGGACGCGCAGCAGCGCCGCCCGCTCCATCACCCAACCCAGCAGGCCCAGCGGGCAGGCCAGCTGGCACCAGGGCCGGTACACGAAGGGCGACAGGGCCAGCGTGAGCGTCAGCGTGACCAGGGCGGGCAGCATGAACATGGTGCTCAGCCTGAAGAGCCGGTGAGGATCCCAGGGCAGCGAGATGTCGACACCCCAGCCCAGGGCCACCACCGCGAAGATGGCGAAGATGACCGCGCGCGAGGCCATCGACAGGGCGAAGGGCAGCTTCAGCTCGCGCAAGCCGCCGTCTCCGTCACGGCGAGCCAGCCGGTACAGCAGCTCTTGCAGAGTACCCAGGTGGCAGGCCCAGCTGCAGACCGCCTTGGAGGCGATCAACATCACGACGGTCACGACGCCCATCCCGATCAGGTAGTCGTTGAACACCAGGCCGTCGCTCAGCAGGCCGAAGATGCCGTGGGTGAACGCCCCCATGGCGTTGGGCTGCGTCCCCATCAGCACGCCGATGACCACCACCACCGCCGCCATCCACCACAGGCGGAGGCGCGACGACGCCCAGCCCCGGCGCAGGGCCAGAGTGCCGCCGATGGGTAGCAGGACCCACAGCAGCGAGTGCACCATGGAGTTGGCCGGCTCGGGCAGCTCGAGGCCCAGGAGGCCCGCGATTGCTCCGCCGCCGAGGACCAGCGCGACGACCGCGATGCAGGTGGCGAGGATGCGCGAGGTCGCGCTGTCTGTCTGCGTGGCTGGTTTCATGACTTCCACCTCGAATGAGCGACACCGGAGAGAGCAGCGATGACGGAAACAGCAGCGTTCAGCCTGCCCTGAGCACACGCTCGTAGGCTCGCATACGCCCGTCGAGCATGGCGCGCTCGACCCGCCTCTTCAAGCCGGGGATGCGCTTGCAGAACAGCAAGGCCACCTGGAACAGCCCCGCCAGCAGGTCGCGCGAGGGGTAGTCGTACAGGCCGTGGTCGCGGTAGTAGCGGTGGTCGGCCGAGAGGACCCCGCGGTTGCTATACACCAGGTCGCGGAAGTTCTTGCAGGCGCCCACACCGCGGAAGGTGGCCGGCCGCTGCCAGGGCTGCGCGGCCCAGCGCTCCGTCGCCCCGGCCAGAGCCACCAGCCGGCCGGTGGTGCTCGCAGGCTGCTCGTCCGTGACGGTGCCCAGGTGCTGGCAGCCGCCCACCTCCACGTGGGCCTCCAGCACCTCGCGCAGGGTGGCCAGCTGCCGCAGCGGACCGGACAGCAGATACCCCACCGCCTTGCCCGCCAGGATGGGCCGATGGCCGTTGCTGAAGTAGCGGTCGATGAACAGCTTCATGCGCGCGGAGAGGAAGCGATCGCGCACCGCTCCCGCGTAGATGATCACGTCCGCGGTCTTCACCCGCCCTTCGAAGGCCGCCTCGTACTCGTCCTTGTAGCCGCAGGCGTCGCCGTCGGCGCAGCGCATGCAGCCCAAGCAGCCACCGTCCAGCCGCAGCGTGCGCAGCCGGAGCCGATCCACCGGCAGGGACACCGAGTTGTCGAAGGCGGTGATCATGCGCTGCAGGTTGAGGTCGCCGGGCTCCGAGTCGTCGATGATCACGACGCGCCGCTCGCCGTCCTTGGCCACAGCGGCGGGCGCAGGATCGTCGTACACCGGGCTGGCGTCCACCACCGGCGCTACGCTGGACTCGACCAGGGGAGCGCCCGCGGCGTGATGGAGGAGCTCCCGCGCGAAGCCCTCCAGATCCCGCCTGCCCTCTTCGCCCAGCAGATCCTCGGAGGCCGCAGAGAAGCCGCGCAGGTAGCGCATGCCCAGGTCGCAGCTGACCGCCTGCAGGTAGTCGTGGGCGGTGTGATCGTAGTGGTGGGCCGAGGTGGAGATGGCCGTGGCCAGCTTGCCGGCCAGCAGAGAGGGCTCGCTGCGCTCGCACAGCAGCTCGATGAAGCGCTTGAGCTGGGCGGGCACCAGCATCACGTAGACCGGGAAGGCCCACAGCACCGCGTCCGCCCGCGCCAGCTGCTGCACCAGGGAGTCGAACAGCTCCCGGTCCCGCTCGATCCTGCGGATGCGCCGGCCCGCTTCGATGACCTCGAAGTCGTGCTCGGGGAAGCGCTGGACCAGGTAGTTCACCGACTGGGCGGTGACACCGCGAAGTCCGTTGGGGCTGCCGTTGATGACGATGATGTTCATGGTGGCTCCTTTGAATAACGTCTGTTTCGTTACTAGTGTTATTCTTCCTGGAGCGCCTGTCAAGAGGAAAGATCCATCGACCTCGCGGTCCATCTCCCTGGGCCCTCTCCAGGTGCTCACAGCGGACAAAACAGAGCCAGTGACCCCTCACTGAGGCCGTTTTGGCCGCAAACGGGCCAGATAGCGGACAAAACAGAGCCAGTGACCCCTCACTGAGGCCGTTTTGGCCGCAAACAGGCCAGATAGCGGACAAAACAGAGCCAGTGACCCCTCACTGAGGCCGTCTTGGCCGATCCGCACGCCGGTCGACTCGGTCGCAGCGGCGATCCGCGATGCGAGCGGGGAGCATGGGCGGGGGCAAGCCGCGCGCATGCTGCTCCACAGGCGCTCTTTGCCGACCGCCCCAGGGTCCGTCACGGAGGTGATCGCCGGGACACCCGCCTGTTCCGAGGCCCCACGGCGGTCTTCACGCGGCCGCTCCACGCATAGGCCCTCACGCGATCTGACGGGTCCAGGCAGACGCACCCGTGCATCTGCACGGACTGGGCGCCTCGCCGAGCGAGCCGGGGAGCCGATCCAGGCCGCCACCGAGGCTAGAGAGGGGAGCCACGGAGGATGGGGGGCCCGCCACCAACCGTGCGACCCCCAGGCAAGCGCACGGACCCTTCACGCCAGCCCAGCAACGTGGCATGTTCGCTGCTGGAAGGTCACGACCCTCGAGACCGGCCCGGCGGCCCGGCGTCGGTCACGACCGCCCCCTGTCTGGCCACATTCCTGCTCCAGGACGTCTGGACTCCATCGCCGGAGGACAGCCTGCCCATTCCCACCTCGGTGCCCCGGCTGGAGCCGCGTGCCCTGGGCCGAGCTGCGCCGCTCCCTGCGGGCCGCCCTGGCCTGCCGTGCGCGCGACGAAGCCTACCCGCGGCTGCGGTCGGCCCTTGGCTGCGGCCGCCCGATGTTCAGCGAGCGACCGTTCGACTCCCCGTCGCGCGCCCACCCCCACATGGCCCTGGACAGCGATGGCCACGGCGGCGAGGCGGGCTCGGGTGGGAATTTCAGGGCCGGGTCCGTGCGACCGCAGACATGCGCACCAGGAGGTCGCTGGGGGCTACGCAGTCCACCAGCCGCAGGTCGCGTCGCTCCTCCCCGCGGGCATCGAGGAAGAGCACGGTCGGCACGCCCTTGATCTCGTACCGCTCCAGCAGGGCCTCGTGGCTGGCTTGTCCGCCGTGGGTGACGTCGACCTTGAACATGGCGAGCTCCTCGGCAGCGCGCACCACGTCCGGATCGCGGAAGGTGACCTCGTCCAGCTCACGGCACGGGGTGCACCAGCTGGCGTAGATGTCCACGATGATCGGACGTCCCTGCGCGCGGGCCGCCTCCAGCGCTGCTGGGGAGTAGGCCTGCCAGGAGACGCCGGGACCGCGGAACATCAACAGACCCAGCAGGTACGTGGCCAGCACGACCCCGGCCAGGCCAGAGGCCGCCTGGAGCCACCTGAAGGCGCCAGCGCTGGCCCGGGTCCGCTCCATCCAGCCCAGGTGCACGCCGGCCGCCAGGGCGACAGCTGCGACGGGGATGGCGCTCAGAGCCTGGGGCAGCACCGGGCGCACGAAGTAGGCAGCCATGCCCACGAGCAGCCAACCCATGGCCTTGCGCACCCAGATCATCCACTCACCGGAGCGGGGGAGCTTCTCCAGCTGGCCCGAGAACATGGCCAGGAAGAACAGCGGCAGCCCCAGCCCGAGGCTCAGGGTGAAGAAGACGGCGAAGCCCAGGGCCGGGCTCCCCGAGCTGGCCACCCAGGTGAGGAGGCCGAGCACGAAGGGGCCGATACAGGGAGCAGCGATGATCCCCAGGGTCAACCCCATGAACAGCGTGCCGAAGTAGCCGGCGTAGGATCGGGACGCGAAGCTGGTCAGCCCCGAGGGGAGGCGCAGCTCCCAGAAGCCGAACATGCTGGTGGCGAACGCCACCAACGCCAGCGCCACGCCGATGAGCACGAAGGGGTTCTGGAGCATGGAGCCCATGAGGCTGCCGGTCAGCGCGGCGGCCACCCCCAGGATCGAGTTCGTGGTGGCCAGCCCGAGCAGGTAGCACAGACCGTGGACGAGCAACCGGCCCCGGCCCTGGCCGCTGCGGCCACCGAAGAAGGACACCGTGATGGGGATCAGCGGATACACGCAGGGGGTCAGGTTCAGGGCGACCCCCCCGCCGAAGACACCCAGCAGGGTCCAGAGCATGGCCCAGCCGGTCAGCGGTCCGCGCCCAGCCGGCGCGGCGCTCGCCTCGGCAGGCAGCGGATTTCGTTCGGTCGGGTGGCCGAGCTCCTGCCACTGCGGGAAGCCCTCGGGGTAGCGCTGGACGTTCTGGTAGCCGAGCTGGACTGCCACACGGGCAGCTGAGTCACTGCGGACTCACGTGATCCCCGATCAGTAGAAGACCAGGTGCCGGTCCAGATCGGGGCCCAGCAGCTCCGCCAGCTCAGCGCGCTTGGTCAGCCGGGCCCACCAGGCGGGCTCCATCGGGAAGCTGAGCGCGCCGGCGATGTGGCCAGTGCGGTACTCCCACTCCTGCCGGGTGTCGATCCACAGGCTGCTGTCGGGATCCCGCTGCTGGTGCTCCCACAGCTGGGCCGCCGAGGCCAGCCGGTAGCCTCCCCGGTCGGCTTCGGCCTCCACGTCCGCTCGCGTCACCTCGCGGAGAGGAACAGGGCGGTGGGCGCGCCAGAGCAGACCGAGGGTGCAGACCGCGGCCACCAAGGCGACCATCGCCAACCTGGAATTTCTCATCTCGCGGGCTCCTTTTCCAGGCTCAGATCCCGGCCGCGAGCTGAACGGTGACCACGATGTGATCCTGCAGCGACTCGGAGCTGCTCCACACAGAGGCCGCAGCGACGCTGAGCTTGTTGCCGTGCCCAGCGAAGAAGAGGTTCGCGCCGGCTCCTGAGACATTGGTGTCGGTGCTGCCGACCCGGATCCATTCGTGATGGACGAAGGGCTGCAGGCGCGTGGGGCCGAGCTGGCCAGGGATGAGGTACCCACCCTTGGCCGAGACCGTGTCCAGGTCGCTGCCCGGGGTGATGACCGTGAAGCCGACCGCGTTGGGCGCGTTGCGGACGTCGATATAGGACGCCTCCAGCGCCAGCGCTCCGTCCCCGATGGGTTGGTCGAGGTGCAGGTCGGCCGTCCAGGCGAGGTAGTCGCCCTTCGAGGTGTCGGTGGCCAGGCCGGGGTGGTGGTCGCCGCCGATCCCGATGGAGAGGACGCGACGCTCGCCGAGGTAGTTCCCCTTGTTGAACCAGCTTGTCTCGGTGTCGAACAACGAGGCCGAGAGCCGGCCGGCGAGGCGCGGGTTGGCAGCGGCGACGATCGACTCGTCGTCGACACCGTCGGCGACCATCAGGCGGTACTGCAGGTGTCCGTCGGCGAGGTTGCCCCACAAGGTGGCGCCGTCGTCCCGACCGACCCTGCTTGGGTAGAAGATGCCGCCGCGGTACCCACCCTGGGTCCAGTCCAGGTCGGTCGTCAGCAGGGCCTTCGTGCTGGTGGTGCCGTAGTTGCGGGTGAAGGGAATGTACATGCGCCCGACGTGCAGGTTCACCTGCCCTTCCAGCAGCTTGACGGCGATCCAGCCATCGCGCAGAGCCAGACCGGTGCCGAGGCCCGACCCGGGGTTGTCCAAGCCCTGCTGGCCGAAACGGTCACCGGCGAAGTGGATGAAGAACCCCAGCCATGGCGTCGCCCCGCCCTTGACTGAGAGATACACCCTGCGCACGAGGAGGTCGTGGAGATCCTGGTCCAGCTCGGCCTCGCCGCCGGTGGCGTCTTGTACGTACTGGTACCAGCCCTGTGTCCACAGGCCGAGCTCCAGGGTCCGGTCGCCGTCACGGTACACCTCTGCCGCGCGCGCGGGTCCCGGCGCCCCCAGCCCGAGCAGCAGCGCGACCGACAGGGCCTGTGCGAGCCGCAGGATCAGGGGATCTTTGAGGCGGCGGGGGGTCGTGGCCATGAGAACTCCTCTCATACTCAAACAACTATTATATCATAGCCTGGTGCGAATTCCTGTCAAGGCGCAAAACGCCCCCCTGGAGGGCTTGACATCAGCGGCCGCGGGTCCTATCAAATATTTGTTTGATTACAGGAGTATGCCGTGCCGTCACCCGCGCGCCAGTTCAAAGACGAGATCTACGGGCAGCTAGCCCGCATCGGCAAGGCCGTCTCCAGCCCGCGGCGGCTGGAGCTGCTGGACCTCATGGCCCAGGGGCCGCGCACCGTGGATGTGCTGGCCAAGCTGACCGGGCAGAGCCTCGCCAACACCTCGCACCACCTCAAGGTCCTGCGCGGCGCCCGCCTGGTCACCGGCACCAAGAGCGGCCAATACGTGACCTGCCAGCTCGCGGGCGACGACGTCGCCGCTTTCTGGCGCACCCTGCGCGATCTCGGGGAGGCTCACCTCCCAGACGTCGAGGTCGTGACGCGCAGCTTCCTGGAAGACCGGGGGCAGCTGGAGCGCGTCGAGTCCCAGGTGCTGGTGGAGCGCGTCCGCAGCGGTGAGGTCACCGTGCTCGACGTGCGCCCCGTCGAGGAGTACCGCACGGGTCACATCCCAGGGGCGCTGAGCGTGCCCCTGGGCGAGCTGGAGCAGCGGCTGGCCGACCTGCCGCGAGACCGGGAGGTCGTCGCCTACTGCCGCGGACCGTTCTGCGTCCTGGCCATCGAGGCCGTGCAGCTCCTGCGCGATCAGGGGCTGCGGGCCGTGCGGCTGGAGGAGGGAGTGCCCGAGTGGCGGGCTCGCGGCCTGCCTGTCGAGGAGTCCCAATGACAGCTTGGCTCACCGCGCACGAGCCCGCCCTGCGCCTGGGCGTCTTCGCGGGCGTCTTCCTGCTGGTGGCGGCCTGGGAGGTCGCCGCAGCGCGACGGGAGCTGGCGGTCTCCAAGGGTCGCCGCTGGCTGGCCAACCTGGGGCTGGTGGTCGTCAACACGGTCGCGCTGCGCCTCCTGGTCCCCACCGCCGCGGTCGCTGTGGCCGCGCTCGCCGCGGAGCGGGGCTGGGGCGCGCTGAACCTCGTCGGTCTGCCAGCGGTGGTTGAGCTCCTCCTGTCCCTGGCGCTGCTCGACCTGGCGATCTACCTCCAGCACGTGTTGTTCCACGCGGTGCCAGCGCTCTGGCGGCTGCACATGGTCCACCACGCCGACCTGGACTTCGACGTGACCACCGGCGCGCGTTTCCACCCGCTGGAGATCTTGTTGTCGATGGGCATCAAGATCGCCCTCGTGCTGGTGGTCGGTCCTTCGGCGGTGGCCGTGCTGCTCTTCGAGATCCTGCTCAACGGCACGGCGACGTTCAACCACGGAAACGTCCGCCTCCCGCCGGCGCTCGACCGGGTGCTCCGCTGGGTGCTGGTGACACCGGACATGCACCGGGTCCACCATTCGGTCGTCGCGGCGGAGGCCAACAGCAACTTCGGGTTCTGCCTCCCCTGGTGGGACCGCCTGGGTGGAACCTACAGGGACCAACCCGCGGCGGGGCACGAGGCCATGCGTATCGGGGTCGACCAGCTCCAGCAGGGGGGCGTGCAGTCGCTGTCCTGGATGCTGCTGCTCCCCTTCAAGGGTGAGCCTGGCGGCTACGCCATCGATCGACGGGAGTGGTCATGACGCGCCGGATGCTCGTGCGTGTGGTCGCGGTGGGCGGGCTGGCATCAGCGATCGCCTGGGCCCTGGCCCACCGGGATGCCATCGATGGTCCGGCTGTGGCTGCCTGGCTCGACGGCCTCGGACCCTGGGCTGCGCTCGCCTTCGTCGGTGCCTACGCCCTCGCGGCGCTGCTGTTCCTCCCCGGTTCGGCCCTGGCGCTCGCCGGTGGTGCGGCCTTCGGTCCGGTCGCCGGGGGCGCCCTCAGCCTCGTGGGCGCTACCCTGGGCGCGACGCTGGCCTTCCTGTTCGCTCGCTCCATCGGGGGAGCGTGGGTGGAGCGGCGGCTGGGGGGGCGGATGGGGGACCTGGTGCGCGGCGTCGAGGACGACGGCTGGAGGTTCGTCGCCTTCGTGCGCCTGGTGCCGCTCTTCCCCTACAACCTGCTGAACTACGCGCTCGGCTTGACCCGCATTCCGCTGGGGCACTATGTCGCCGCCACGGCTGTCTGCATGATCCCTGGCGCGGCCGCGTTCAGCTACCTCGGCCACGCCGGCCGAGAAGCGCTCACGGGCACGGGAGCTGCGATCCAGGCGGGGCTGCTGGGCCTCGCGCTCCTGGCGACGGCGATCTTCGTGTTCCCGCGTCTCGCCGGCCGCCTGCGCCAAAGGCGCCATATCGCTGCCGACGAGCTGCGCGAGCTGCAGGATTCCGGTTCGCGTTTCACCCTGCTCGACCTGCGCAGCCGAGACGACTTCTACGGCCCCTCCGGCCACATCCCGGGCGCCGAGTGCATCCCGATCGAAGAGCTCCCCGAGCACCTCGATGAGATGGCGTCCGGCGAGCGAGGCCCGGTCATCGTGTGCTGCACCGCCCACAAGCGCTCCACCAGAGGGGCCCGGATCCTGCGCGGCGCCTCAGTGCGCGGAGTCCGGGTGCTCCGCGGCGGGGTCGATTCCTGGCGACGACAGGGTCACCCCCTGGTGGTTCGTCCTACCAGGGAGGCCCCCTGAGGCTTCGCGCTGGCCAGCACCTTCGGTGCGCTTGTCGACCACCAACCTGGGGCAGCGTCCTTCCAGGCAGGCACCGGCGCACCAGACCCAGGGAACCCGCCTTCGCGAAAAGGCGGGTGTCAAGCATGGCACCCCCGAG
>CAZEJJ010000081.1:0-33431 GCA_964512185.1 uncultured Enterobacterales bacterium
CACGCGAGGGCGGCTTGTGGGGGTGGCTAGGAACTTCCGAGCGCGTGCACTAGGCCACACGCCGCACAGGACCAGGGCCCACAGCAAGACGGCCGCCGGTGAGCGGCGGGCGGAGCTGCAGCCGCCGCAGCTCCCCGTGCCATCCGACAGGCAGTCGGCGTCCGAGGCGTCGACGGCTCCGTCGCAGTCGTTGTCGAAGCCATCCGTGCAGATCTCGGACATGCCCGGGTGGGCGCTGGGTTCCTGGTCGTTGCAGTCCTCGGGGGCCGCCCAGCCGTCCCCGTCGTTGTCGTCTCCATCGACAGGATCGTCGCTGTCCCCCGGTCCGCCCGTGTCGTCGGGGGCGACACCATCGGCACCGTCGCAGTCCTGATCGATCCCATCACCTTCCAGATCCTCGGCGCCGGGGTTGATCTCCGGGTCCTCGTCGTCACAGTCCTCTTCGTGTCCCCAGCCGTCGCCGTCCAGGTCGTCGTCCAGGGTCTCGGGATCGCAGTCGTTGTCAGCCCCGTCGTAGAGGATCTCACTGGCACCCGGGAACACCGTGGCGTCGCTGTCATCGCAGTCCCCATCGCTGCGGGCGCTGCCATCGCTGTCGTGATCGCCGTCGGTGGCGTCGGGCCCGCCGTAGCTGCCAGGATCCGAACGGCTGCCGTCCAGGTCCTCCAGGCCGGGATCGCCGGCATCTCTGGCGGGTGAGAACGAGGTGAGCAGCAGCAGCTCTCCAGAGGGATCTCCGTCGGCCGCCCAGGAGGCGTACAGGGGGTCGAGGGCGATGTTCCCTTCGGTCCCGGTGAGATCTCCCAGCTCCCCTCCCCAGGCGCTGGCGTTGTCGTACAGCAGGTTGTAGGCCAGCCGGCCGCTGTGGGTCGCGGAGTCCGATCCGATTCCCACGCCGGTGCCGCCCACCACATTGGTGTTCACCACCGAGCTCGCCGGAGCTGAAGCCATCCAGACGCCGTCGCCGCGATTCGCCACCAGGTCGAGGTTGCTCAAGGCCAGCAGCCCGGAGTCGTCCACGGCCAGGTAGAGCCCGGCACCCACCGGGGCCTCGTTCTCCACCAGGCGCAGGTTGTGCACGTCGAAGCGGCCCCCCGGGGAGCTGAACAGGGCACCGCCACCAGCCACCGAGGCCACATTGCCCCCCAGCTCGATCTCCCTCGCCTCTCCTCCCGCCATGGTGGCCGCGTAGATGCCAGCTCCGGTGGACGCGCTGTTGTGCTGCACGTCCAGCTCGTGCAGCTCCAGCTGCCCCACACCCAGCGCGTAGATGCCACCGCCGCCGCTCCCGGACTGGTTCTCCGAGAACTCGCTGTCTCCGATGTCCGCCGCAGCGAAGCTGTCGATGTACAGCCCGCCCCCGATGCCGGTGGCCAGGTTGCCGCTGAAGGTCGAGAGCTGCACGGACACCTCGAGACCCGCCGACCCCGCGCCCACCCGGCCGGCGCCCGCCCCCGGGGGCGCGGTGTGGGCGCGGACCCCAGCGCCGCTGAGCTGGACGTGGCGGGCGCGCGCCAGCAACCCGCCTCCGGACTCGCCGGCGACGTTTTCGGCGATGCGCCCGCCCGAGAGCGTGACGGGACCCTCGGTGACATACAGGCCACCACCGCTGACAGCGGCCTCGTTGCCCTCGATCCGTGCCGAGGAGCTCAGGACCCGGTCGGCCGCATAGACACCGCCGCCCGATCCCAGGGCCGTGTTGCCGCTGATGTCCACATCGGACAGGGTGAGCGTGGCCCCGGAGGCCAGGTACACGCCGCCGCCGTCGCTGGCGGTGTGGCCGCTGATCTGCAGGTCCTGCAGCACGAGGGCCAGGTCGCTGGCATAGATGGCGCCGCCGTTCTCGCTGCTGGGCGAGATGTTGTCCGAGAGCTCCCCCGACACCGTCAGATCATGGCTCGAGGCCCAGATGGCGCCCCCGGCCCCGCTGGAGCTGTTGTCCTCCAGGGTGCCATCCACGCTGCTCCCCGCGCTGGCCTGCCCGCTGAGGTGCATGGCCCCGCCGCCCGTGTCCGACTGGTTTCTGGACATGTCGCAGTCCGACCAGCTGGAGTCGGAGTCGTCGATGGAGACCCCGCCGCCGCGACCGCCGGAGCTGTTGTCCTCCAGCGAGCTGCTGGTGGCCTCCAGGCTGCTGGCGTCACGCAGCCGGACGCCTCCCCCATGGCTGCGCGCCGTGTTCTGCTGGACGGTCACGTCCACCAGGGTGATCGTGGAGCCCTCGGCGTACAGGGCGCCGCCCTCCTCAGCCTCGTTGCCGGACAGGACGCAGTCCGTGAGGTCCACCGAGCTGTCGAACACCGCCAGGCCGCCGCCGTGATAGACCTCGCCGGCTTCGTTGCTGCTGATGGTGCAGGAGCTCAGGCTCAGCACGGCCCCCTCGAAGACACCCACACCTCCACCGCTGCCGCTGGTGGTGTTGCCCTGGACCACCAGACCCGAGCCTTCCACGGTGGCCTGGCGTACCGTGAGGCCACGCTCGCCGGCTTCGAGGCTGAGCCCGGACACCGAGGAGCTCCCCGTGCCGTCGAAGGCCAGCGCCGCGGCGCTGCCGTCGCCCTGGATGGACACCGAGCTGGAGCCAGCCCCCTGCAGGACGAGGCTCTTGCCGTCCACCTCTACGGTCTCGACGTAGGTGCCGGCGCGGATCTCGATGGTGTCACCGGTGCTCGCGGCGTCCACGGCCGCCTGGATGCTGGTGTGGTCGCCGCCACCGCCTGCGTCCACCACCAGAGTCGCCGCCAGGGCAGTCCGGGGTGTGAGGCTGAACGCGAGGACCAGGGAAGAGACAGAGAGGCTAGCCAGGGTCATGGCTTGCTCCAGCGGGATCGGGAGGGGCGGGAGCCTGAGCGCGGACGATGGCCACGAGACTGCCCGACTGGCCTGTCAGGCGCAAGAGCAGGCCCAGGGGCAGCTCCACGAGGAGGAAGACCAGCGGCAGCAGCACGGCCAAGACGCGGCCGCGCCAGCCCGGTTCCGGGCTGGGCCTGCCCGGCGTGGGGAGCAGGCCCAGCAGGTGCGACAGCAGGCCCCCCACGGAGCCGGTGAGCTCCACCGCGCACCACGCGGGCCGCAGCAGCAACACCTCGCCCAGCCCCGCCTTGCGCAGCATGGCCCGCAGGCTCGCCGCCTCGAAGTGCACCAGGTGCTGGGGCAGCAGCAGCGGCAACCACCAGCGGCCGAAGACGCGACGCAGCAGGGCGCCGTAGTTGGGCACCTCCACCAGCAACAGGCCGCCGGGCTCCAGCAGCCGATGGACCTCCCGCAGCGTGGCCAGTGGATCCCGCATGTGCTCCAGGCTCTGCAGCAGGGCCACCAGCTTGAAGTGGCCGCTGGGGAAGCCCACCTGCTGCAGGTCACCCACGCGCAGGTCGGCCTGGTGGGCGCAGAGAGAGCCCTCGAGGCTGCCCGCGTCAGTGTCCACGCCGTGGATCTGGCACCGACTGCGCGCGTGCACATAGGCCAGGAAGCTCCCGTAGCCACAGCCCACGTCCAGCACGCGGTGATCGGGGCCCAGCCGCAGGTGGGGGAGCAGCAGCCTCCAGCGCGCCCCGTTCACCGCCATCACGGCCCCGCCGGTCTGCGCCGCCGACATGTCCTCGCTCCCGCTGCCCGAGTACACGTCACGGTAGTACCAGCCCAGGCTCTCCCCAGCGGGCCGGGGGCTGGTGTACACCATGCCGCAGCCGTGGCAGCGCACGACGCCGAACACCGCCTCGCGGTCACGGAACAGATCCTGGACCCGCTTGAGGACGCTGGCCTCGGCGCCGCCACACAGCGGGCAGGCTGGCTGCTCGAGCGCGACGCGCACCATCACCAGCCCCCGTCCACCCGCAGCAGGCCCAGGGCCGCTGCCCGGCGTCGGAGCCGCGCCACGGTCTGCCCAGCGAGAGATCGCGCCAGCTCCGGGTAGCGGCGGGCCCGGTACGCGGGGCGGTACTGGGCCATGACGTTGATGCCGGCACCGGGGGCCAGCGCCGCCACGCGTTCCACCACCTGCTCGCTGCGCGCGAGGTCCTGGGGCAGCACCAGGTGGCGCACGAGCACGCCGCGACGAGCCACCCCGCGCTCATCGAGCTGCAGCGGGCCCACCTGCCGGAACATCTCAGCCAGCGCCGCTGCGGCCACCTGGGGATAGTCCGGCACTCCGCTGTAGCGAAGACCCGCATCGGGATCCGCGTACTTGAAGTCGGGCATGTAGATGTCCACCAGGCTCTCTGCCGGCCGCAGCGTCTCGACGGATTCGTAACCTCCACAGTTGTACACCACGGGCAGCCGCAGGCCGCGCTGACGAGCCAGCCAGATGGCCTCGAGGACGGCGTGCGGCTGGTGGCTGGGCGTGACGAAGTTGACGTTCTCGCAGCCACGCGAGGCCAGCTCCAGCGCGTGACCGGCCAGCAGGATCGCCTCCAGCTCGCTCCCCGCGCGTCCCTGGCTGATGTCGCTGTTCTGGCAGAAGACGCAGCCCAGGTTGCAGCCCGAGAGGAAGATGGTGCCGCTCCCGCCGCGCCCCACCAGCACCTGCTCTTCGCCGAAGTGGGCTCCCACAGAGCAGACACGCGCGCGCGAGGACGATCGGCACTGCCCCTCCTCGGCCTCCAGGCGATCCACGCCGCAGCGCCGCGGGCAGAGGTCGCAGGCCCGGAGCCGCTCCCGCAGCGCCGCCAGGGCGGCGGGGATCTCGCTCACAAGGCGACCCGTACACCGACGTGACCGCCGAAGCCCTCCTGCAGGCCCATGTTGAGCTGGCCGTAGGCCTTGACCATGAAGATGTCGGCCTGCAGCCCACCGAAGAGGCGCGGGAAGCCGGCCACCGGACCCGCCTGCTCGATGGAGCTGACGGTGGCGTGACCGACGCGCGTGGTCTCTCCCAGCGCGTCGGCTTCTATGGCGCCATCGAGCTCGATGGCGTTGGTGGCCACACCGCTGTTGAGGTCGTACGCGCCCCCGACGAAGGCGGTGAACATCAGCAGGTGCAGGTTGGTGGACAGCTCCAGCGGGATGCTGTCGGTGGCGGCCTTCATGACGTAGCTACCGGTGGCGTCCCAGCTCACGTCCACCCCGCTGGAGGGAGCGCTGATGGGCATGGCCTGCTGCAGCTCCAGCCGGTACTGGGCGTGCTCATAGCCGCCGGTGAAGGCCAACCCGCCCCAGGTCAGCGCCTGGCCCTCGGTGGGCTTGACCAGGGCGAACTGCAGGTGTCCACCGACGTTGGCCAGGTGGCCCTTGAAGCTGTCGCCACCCGTGCTCATGGCCATGCCGTTGACGAACAGCCGGATACGGCTCGGGAAGCCCTCGCCTCCCGACAGGATGCCCATGCTGAGCCCCGCCATGCCGCTCACCTGGAAGGAGAAGCCATAGCTGGGCATCTCCTGGCCGCCGCGGTTGAAGGTGGCGCCAGCCTCGCTCACGCCGCTGCCCACTGAGCCGCCGAACACCAGGTGCTCGAAGTTGGAAGCGTAGTCCACGCCCATGCCCTTGGTGGCCAGCGCCGATGCCTGGGCCATGGCGCCCAGGAACTCGCCAGGACTCCCGAGGTGCAGCTCGTCCTGGATCGCGCCGCCCATGGAGGTCTCGAGGTCAGCGGCGTCGAGGCCGAGCTGCTGGGCCACGTCTTCGTCGATGGTGATGTTCATGCCCTGCGCGGCATGAGCGGCCGGAGCTGCGACCAGCAGACCCGCGAGAGTGAACGCACCGGAGCACCGCATCATGGGACCTCCAGGGGTCGGTAGAGGGCAACAGTATCGCCCCGACGGCCCGCCGGCGCCAGGCCGCGGCGCTGCAGGCGCTCTTGGGCGCGCGCCCAGTCGTTCAGCCCCACGCCCCCGACGCCGAGACCCTGCCCCAGGCTCAGGACAGCCTGGCCCGCGGCAGGCCCCGGAGCCAGTGCCTACTCCGTGCCGCCGGTGTCGCCGGTGTCATCGGCGCCTGCGCTGGCGCCCAGGAGCTCGTAGAAGATGGTGATGGCCATGGCGGGCCGGGGCACCGCCCAGCCGTCGAAGACGATCGCGTTGCGAGCGGCCCAGTAGGTCCAGCCGTTGGCCTCCCGCTCGGGGATCAGCACGTCGTCGACGTAGACCTCGAGGGAGTCCACCTGGGGCAGGGCGTCGAGGTAGAAGGTGTCGGCCATGCCGGACAGGTCGAGCCCGATCTGCACCAGGATCTCGCTGTAGTCATCGGCGCAGATGGAGTCACGGTGACCGTCCGTGGCGGCGGCGGCGTACAGGTAGCGCTCACCCGGGTCGGCCGCCGTGACACCCGAGGCGCAGCCGGCGGGCATGTTTCCCACGATGGCGTGGGCCACGAAGTCGCCGCTACCGGAAGACTCCTCGAACAGCTCGATGTAGGACTCCACCTCTTCGGGCGAGTGGTCGTCCTCGTCGGAGACGAAGACGATGTTGAGGCGCGCACCTGGGCGGATGAAGTCGGGGTTGCGGCCTTCTTCCAGCGCCAGGGTCACCGCCGCCATGCCCTGCTCGTCGCGGGCGCCATACGAACCCACGTCGAGCTGCTCCAGGAAAGCGTCGCCCATGTCGGCGGTCTCCGTGGTGATGATGTCACCGCGCAGCACACCCGCCTGCTCGCCTTCCACATCGGTGGTGATCACGCCCGCCTGGAAGTCTGCGTAGGAGCCCTCGACCACATCGACGAAGGCCTGGAAGTTCTGCTTGAGCAGCTCCTGCTCTTCGGCCATGGAGGGGGAGTCGTCCACCACGAAGAGCACATCGGCTCGCGTGTTCACGTCGTCCTGGACGAAGGTCTGGTTGTAGCGCACCTCCTGGAAGCCATAGTCGTGGCATGCCACGCACGAAATGCCGAAAATCCACAGGAGGCGCGGTTTGGTCATGGCGATTGCTCCGTTGAGGGTCTAGGATTATCGTCTCTGCGCGCCACCCACGACAGGATTTTCTTCATGCAGCTGTTCTTCATGGTCCTCGTGGCCTGTAATACCCCTCCGCAGGGCGGGGAGCTGATCGACCCGGTGCACCTGGTGGCCATCGAAGTTGAGCCGGCTGAGATCACCCTCAGCACCGGCCCCGATGGCATCCAGACCCAGCAGTTCACGGCCTGGGCCGAGCTGGACGATGGCTCCATCGTGGAGCTGGACCTGGCGGAGTGGACCGTCTCGAACAACTCCGCAGGCGAGGTGGACGACACGGGGCTGTTCACCCCCTCCTCCGACAACGGGGGCATCACCTGGGTCACAGCCGAGTACGCCAACGAGAGCGCCTCGGCCACGGTCACCGTGGTCTACCACGAGGAGCTGGTGGAAGACCAGGTGGACACCACGCTGTTCGAGGGCACGGCCCAACCCATGGAGGCCTCCCCCTGGCTCTACCCCGAAGACGGCTCCGCCCTGCCCCGCAACACCAAGAGCATCAACTTCCAGTGGCTCGATCTGGCGGCCGAAGCCTACCGGCTGCACTTCACCTCCACCGTCAGCGACATCGATCTCTACATGGGCCAGAACGGCTGGGAGTCCGACTCGGGCGTGTGGCAGGTCATCGCCGGCACCAACGCCGGCGGCTCCGTCGAGGTGGAGCTCGAAGCGGTGGTGGACGGCCAGCTCTACTCGACCGATCCCCTCACGCTCAAGGTCAACCGGATGGACGCGCGCGGCTCCATCTTCTACTGGACCACCAACATGTCGAGCATCTTCCGCATCCCCTACGGCGGCGACTACGAGGAGTACCTCTCCGTCAAGACCACCGGGGGCTACTGCGTCGGATGCCACGCCATCTCGGGTGGCGATGTCCCCCTGCTGGCCTACTCCTCCGTTGGCTTCTGGCACGTGGATCCCGATGAGCCCATGGAAGGCTACATGGAGATCCGCCACCTCGACGAGATGGACACCTTCACCTTGGTCCGCGAGACCGAGTACACCGGCGACTACAAGACCTTCTCCCCCGAAGGCGACCTCATGCTCACCTCGGCGCGCGGTGTGCTGAGCATGTACGACACGCGCACGGGCGAGCTGCTGGCCGACATCACACCCACCTACGAGGAGACCGGCGAGTCCATGCCCATCGCCCACGCCGAGTGGATGCCCAGCGGCGACGTGGTGGCGCTCACCGTGGCCGAAGACGGCATGTACTACTCCTGGCAGGTGCACGGCTCCCGGCTGTACGTCATGGACTACCTGGGCAACGGCCTGTTCGGGCAGCCCGAGCTCTTCGTCGACCCCGACGATCTGTACGACGACGGCGCACACATCGCCTACTACCCGGACTGGTCTCCCGACAGCGAGTGGCTGGCCTTCAACGTCTCCACCGGCGACTCCTACGACGACGAAGACGCCGAGGTGTGGGCGATCCACCGCGACGGCGGCGATGCCGTGCTGCTGCAGGCCGCCAACAAGGACGGGGGCCTGACCAACTCCTGGCCGGTGTGGGGTCCGCTGCCCGACGACGAGGTCCTGTGGCTGGCCTTCTCCTCCAAGCGCGACTACGGCTACACCGCCACCGCGGATCTACCTCAGGTGTGGGTCACCACCTTCGACCCGACCCTGGCCGAGGCGGGGGAGGATCCATCCACCCCGGCCATCTGGCTCGTGGGTCAGGATCCCGAAGACAACAACCACGTACCGGTGTGGGTGGACTGATGGCGCGCCCGACCCTGCTGCTGGCCCTGGCCCTCTCTGCGGGCTGCGACGACGACCCCTACGCCGAGGCCGACGGCCTGGACGCCCGCGACTTCTATGGCCAGGCCGACTCCTTCATGCAGTTCGGCCCCAGCGAGGCTCCCGCCGGCGGCCCCTTCCTCATGATGCACATCGAGGCCAACAGCTGGGCGCTTCGCGAGGGCGAAGAGTGGGCCAACGCCGACGACCTGGGGAGCCTCACGGTGGACACCGCCGACGGCCTGGTGGTGGACGGCCAGCTGATCATGCCCGCGACCCTCGAGGTGGGCGCCGAGCAAGAGGGCGTCGAGGTGCTGTCGCTGGGCGAGGAGCAGGTGTACTACGGCATCTTCCCGCTCTCGGTCCGCACCAGCGTTCCCTCCGGACGCTTCCAGGGTGAGCAGATCTTCGCCCGCGACGTGGGACCGGCACAGCTGGTGCTGGACGGCGAGACCTGGGAGCTGGTGTACTACCAGTAGGGGTCAACGCGGCCGCAGGATCGGGGGGCAGGCCGGACGCTCGAGCTGCCGGTCGAGGTAGAGCTGCAGGCCCGGCAGGGAGTCCAGGAGCCCATACCAGCCAGCCCAGGCCAGGGTCTGCGCGGTGAGCACGTCGGCCACCGTGAAGCGCTCGTCCACCAGGAAGAGGCGCTCCGAGAGCTCCCGCTCCAGCACCGCCGCGGCCTGCAGAAAGTCCGCGCGAGCGTTGTGGATCTCGCCGGGGATGCGGCGCTCCTCGGGGTAGATCACGCGATGCCGCCGGATGCGCCAGAGGGGCTGGTCCAGCTCGGTCATGGCGAAGAACACCCAGCGATCGTGCCGCGCTCGGGCGCCCGTGCCAGGCGGCGGGGCGAGCCCAGGGCCGGGGAAGCGATCTGCCAGGTAGAGACAGATGGCGGCGGACTCGCTGATGAGCAGGTCTCCGTGCTGCAGCACGGGGACCCGCCCCATGGGGTTCAGCGCGAGGAACCAGGGCTGGCGGTGCTCTCCCGCGGGGAGGTCCACCTCCACCTCCTGGAAGACCACCCCCAGCTCTCGCAGCGTCCACAAGCAGCGGCTGGAGCGGGTGGGGCCAAAGCCATAGAGCTTGATGGTGGGCTGAGGCATCCTGTCACCTCCGGGTGGGGCCTCTGCGCTGGGCCGAGGTCCGGGCCGTCTGACCTTCTACACTCCGATGGGGGATTGGCAAGCGCGACACAGTGAGACAGCGGGGAGGCGGACCCACCCGCAGCCGCTGGCCTGCTATCCTCGCTGCCAGATGGGCACTTCCTTCCGACGGCTGCACCTGCGCCACCAGCTCCGCTGGCGGGCGCTGCGCGAGCACGGCGATGCGGATGCACGAGTCTCCCCCATGTGGCGCCACTGGCTCGACGGCATCCACCCCGAGCTGCGTTCCACGGCGCGGGAGGTGGTGAGCGACCTGCGGCCCCACGACTACCTGGCTGCGCTCAACTCCTCCATGGCCTTCGGCTTCAACCTGCTGTTGCCCTTTCGGGATGCTGGCGGCCTGTCGGCGTTGCTCAGCGCGCTGCTGGGGGAGCCCGTGCAGGCGGAGGCGATCCACTTCGAGTGGGCCGCGCCGGGCCGTGTGCTGTGCGAGATCCGCGGCGAGGTCCCCGAGCGGGACGAGCACTACACCGCCATCGATGCGCTGATCACCGCGCGCTGCAGCGGTGAGCCAGTCGCATTCCTGGTGGAGGTCAAGCTCTCCGAGGACGGCTTCACCCCTTGCGGTGGGCGCGCCAGCCGCGCCAACCACCACAAGAAGATCTGCCGCTCAGCCACGCGCCTGTTCCTGAACCCCGCGGGCTGCTACCTGCGGCGTCCGTGGCGCGCCAGCCGCGACCGCCGCTACTGGTCCATCTTCGCCGCCGCCCACGGGAGCCTCCCCGCCTGCTTCCACGGGGTGGATCCGGCGGGCCCCTGTCCCTTCTCCAGGCACGGACAGCAGCCAATGCGGCAACACGCCATGGCGCTGGGGAGCGTGCAGGACGGGATCTTCTCGCGCACCTGGCTGGTGCTGCTGCACCACGACGACAACCCGGATGTGCCCGGTCCCTGGGAGTCCTACGCCAGCTGCACCCGGGATCGCGGCATGTTCCTGCGCCTGCCGGCTTCAAAGCTGCTGTGCGTGCATCCCCAGGGTGAGTGGCTCGCGGAGCGCTACGGGTTGTCTAGTTGACAGACAGCACGCGGGCCCGGATGGACTTTCGCGTCCAGTCCACGCCCTGGCTGCGCACCTGCACCCCCTGCCCCAGGGCAAAGGACAGGCCAGTGATGCGATCGTCGATGCGCACGGGCATGGCCTCGTCGCGGGGCCTGGCCTCGCGGTAGGGCACGGTGATGCGCAGCTCGGTCTGTTCCAGCATGATCCACAGGCGACCCCTCATCAGACCGACGATGCGACCCTCCAACAGCACGCCCGGGCGATCGTAGCGCCGGAGCTCCGCCAGCTTGTGGCTCTCGTAGGACGCGGCATCCACGCGGATCTCCATGGCGTTCAGGTGATCCTGGATGGGGATGAGCTGCTCCCGGGTGTAGGACGAGGCTCCGCCCCGGGCGTCCTTGTACAGCGCGTCCTCGATGAGCCGGTGCACGATGAGGTCGCTGTAGCGCCGGATGGGCGAGGTGAAGTGGGCGTAGTGCAGCTTGGCCAGGGCCCCGTGGCCCAGCTGCTCGAAGTGGTAGCAGGCCTTCTCCAGCAGCTGCCCCACGTGGAAGCGGAACACATGGAAGGCTGGCGTGCCCGCCAGGGCCTCCAGCGCTCGCTGCATGCTGGCCTGGTCCTTCACCCGCACAGGACAGCGCAGCTGCTGCGCCACCTGCTGCAGCGCTCCCCAGCTGATCTCGGGCAGGTGCGCGTGGGTGCGATACAGGCAGAGCTGCTCGGGATGCTCCTGGACGAGGAAGCGAGCTACGCACTCGTTGGCCAACAGCATGAACTCTTCGATGAGCTGGTGGCTGGGTGTATCGGGCTCGTGCTCGAGGTTGAGATCGAGGCTGCCCTGCGCCTTGCGCCGCACCCGGAGCTTGCGCGCGAGGTCGTTCATGCGATGCAGCCGCGACGCCGCGGGATGGGCGCCGGGAGCAGCCACCGATGTGTCGAGGATCTGCTGCGCCTGGGTGTAGTTCAAGCGATAGTGGTTGTGGACGAGGGTGCGCTCGATACGGAAGCCCAGCACGCGAGCCTGTTCGTCCAGCTCGACGAAGAGCGACAGGGCCAGGGAGTCCTGCCCGCCGTGCAGGCTACACAGCTGGTTGGCCAGCACCCTGGGCAGCACCGGGATCTCACCCTGCAGCAGGTAGGTGGTGAAGCTGCGCTCGAGAGCTTCCCGGTCCAGCGGGCTGCCCTGGGGTACCAAGGGGCTCACATCGGCGATGTGCACACCCACCTCGACCACACCCGCCGCCACCGGCTCGATGGACAGAGCGTCGTCCAGGTCCTGGGTGCGGGCGGGATCGATGGAGAGCACCATCTGATCGCGGATGTCTCGTCGCCGGGGCTCGCGCTCCAGGATCACAGCGAGATCGAAGCCCTCCACCTGCTCCCTGGTCTGCTCGAGCACGTCTTCCGGGAAGGCCTGAGGGCGGTTGAAGCGCAGCGCGATGGTCTGCTCATCCGAACCCAGCCGATCCAGGTAGCGCAGGTCCGGAGCGCGGAGGAAGGGATCGTCGATGACCACTTCGATACCCCAGGTCCTCTCCAGCTCGTCGGACCAGTCTTCAAGCACCTGCCGATCTTCCTGGGGGATCATGGCCTCGACGACGTACAGCTGCTCCCCCGCGTGGCGGATCCAGGTGAGGATCCCGCGCTCGGGAAAGGACGCCGCGATGCGGTCCACCATCAGGCTGCGCTGGGTGTCGAAGCGCCAGGCCACCGGCACACCCAGGGCCGCCTGCTGCAGCTCGGCGAAGCGGGTCAGGGCAGCGCGCCTGGATTGCTGGGCGTCCACCACCACCGACACACCGCCCAGCTTGTCGTCCCAGCCCGCAGAGAAGCTCTCCAGCCCCGCCAGCGTTCCGAGCGCCGCGTAGACCGTCTCCTGCGCCCGCCTGGACGCGATTCGGTGCCGCAGATCCAGGTCGAGATCGCTGCGATTGCGGACTCGGCGGCCCAGGCGCTGCAGGGCCACCGGGGAGAGCGCCGGGGCATCCACCAGGACCCTCACGGCTTGCCGACGCAGATCGACGCGGTGGTGATGTATCGCTTCTGCTCGCAGGGCTTCATGGTGCTGGAAGAAGGGCTGCACGAAGCCGCGCAGGGCCTCGAGGCTGCCCAGCTCCGCGGCGTCCGCGCAGTCGCCGAGGGGCACCGCCTGCACCCGCAGCGGCTCCAGGGCTCGCCGCAGCTTGGGCAGTCGGTTGCGCTTCCGTCCCAGGAACAGGGGCTGGTGACGCACGCGCACCAGGATCTCTCCGGGCCCGGCGAGCCGGACCTGCACCACATCGCCAGGCCGCTCCGCCGCCTTCAGGACGGGCAGGAACTGGTGGGAGCGCAGCCCTGGGTCGATGAGCACCGCGCGAAGGAAGACCTGCCGCCCCAGCTCCTGCTCCGCCAGGTCCTCGTAGAACGACACCGCCTCTTCGTGGTCGTCCTCGTCGCTGCGGATCCAGCACTCGCCGAGCCAGCAGCCCCCCTCCAGCTCCCGACCGGAGAGGTTCTCCAGCTCGTCACCGAAGGCCTGGCGCAGGATGGCGGCGATGTCCAGCTTGGGCATTGGAGAAGCTAGCGTCGCGGCGGGTTGAGGGCCACCGGGACTGAGACCGGATCAGCCACAGCGGCCACAAGCCCTCGGGCTGACACGCGGCGACACGCCGCGGTAGTCCACGACGGTCGCGGGCAGGCGGCGGAGCACCGCCGGGGCCTGCTGGCCACCCTCGTAGGCGTTGGCGAGGAAGGGGACCAGCAGCAGCCCGATGGGGATCGCGAACAGCATCCCGGGCTCCAGGCCCAGGTCGAGGATCGCAGCGGCGCTGGCGCCCGCGATGTTGAGGGGAATGCCCTTCTCCTGCAGCACGGTGGCGGCCACCGTCTCCAGCATGCGCCAATGAGGGCCGACGGCGCGCTGTCTACGCTCGAGGCAGCGCCGCAGGCCAGCGACCCGCTCGTCCCTGGGCCGTGCCGGCACGCCGAAGCCCGGCAGGTGCTGGCCCTGCTGGAGGCGGTGACGGACCGCGCTCTCCACCGCCGCAGGATCGTCCGCTCGTGCCCCCAGCGCCGCGCGCAGCTCCCCCAGGAAGTGCGCCGCGTCCACGATGGGCTGGGAGCCCACCCAGGAGGTGGAGAAGAACAGGCTGCCCGCGCTGAAGGCCTGGGTGGCGCCGCCATAGGCGGCCGCCAGGCGAGTGACCTTCAGCGGCCAGATCCTGGGGTCGGCCACGGCCAGGCAGGTGGCGATGTCATCCAGCACCTGGGCGTCCCCGGCAGACAGGCGCGGGCCGCCGCCAGCCAGGGACAGCAGGCTCCAGATGCTGGTGCTGCCCGCCAGATCGCCGAAGAGCCGGTACCCGCAGAAGCCGTGCTCGTCCCAGCCGGCGTGGGCCACACGGGTAGGAAGCGCGGGGGCGTCAGCCATCGTCGCTGTACTCGAAGTGGGGCAGATCGATGGGATACTCGCCCATGGTCCCGGGGACGGTGGCGAGCAGCTCGCCGGCCAGGCACGGCAGGCGAGCCGCCAGCATGGTGGCGTGGAGCTGGTCACGGCTCCGCAGCCCGCAGGCAGAGAGCACGCACAGGATGGCTGCCAGCAGGCCGGGGTCCTGCTCCAGCGCGGGCACGGACAGGGGGACGCCCTGCAGCGCCTCCCGCAGCCGGCCCACGGCGGCGCGATCCTCTTCGCTCACCGACCGGGAGCGCTCTGGGAGGGGCCCGCCTTCGCCAGCCAACATACGCAGCAGCTCACCATGGATCTCCAGCTCGCTGCGCGCCTGCTCCGCCAGGACCACGGCACCCATGCCCAGCGAGGCCCCCAGGGGCACCTCGCAGCGCCTGGCCAGGGCCGCGGCGTGCACGGGGGCCTCGTGGCCGCCCACCGGCGCCAGGTAGAGCAGGCAGACATCCAGAGCCCGGCGCGCGTCCTCAGGCGGCAGCTCCCCCGTCAAGCTCAAGAACAGCAGATCCGCGAGGCCGTAGTGCCTCGCCAGGTCGCCTTGTACGTCGTAGCCATGCACCCGCGGCCGGGGGCCGGGCTCGACCACATGCACCGGGAGCTTCTCAGGCCAGGGCTGCTCATCGATGGGGCCCTCTGCGCTCATTTGTCGATGAACCCCGCCAGCGAGCGCGCCCGTTCACCCAGAGGTGGGGAGATCTCCGGGTCGGCGTCCACCTCGATCAGCGCGGGAACCTTGGCCGCCAGGGCCTCAAGAAGCACCTGCTGTAGCTGGCCCGGTCGGTCCACCACCCAGGCCCTGAGTCCCATGGCGCGCGCCATGGCGGCGATCTCCACCCGCTTGACGTAGCGCACTGACTCCATGGCGCGGTCCTCACCGAGCCGCCGGCTGCCGTGCCAGATGATGCCGTGCATGTTGTTGTGTTCCACGATCCACACCACCGGGATGTCGTGCTCCACCGCGGTGAGCAGCTCCATGCCGTTCATGGCGAAGCAGGCATCTCCGACGATGGCGATCACCCGTCGCTCCGGCGCCGCCAGGGCCGCCCCCACCGGGGCCGCGGTGCCGTGTCCCATGGAGCCGAAGCCAAGGTTGATCAGGAACTGCTGCCGGCGCCCGACGCAGAGGTGGTGGATGTTGAAGAGCATGTGCCCGCCGATGTCAGAGAAGACGAGCACATCCGGCGGCAGCACTTCTTGCAGATCACAGCGCCAGCGCTGGGGGGTGAGGGGCAGCTGCGAGCTGCTGCGCAGCGCCGGGTTCTGGTAGCGGGCGTGGCCGAGGGGCAAGGGATCGGCCTTGTTCCAGGTCGATGCCGGGGATCCCCCCTCACGGAACAGGCGATGCAGGTGGTAGATGATCTCGATGAGGATGGCCTGGGCATCGCCCACCAGGGACACATCCACCGGGTAGTTCCGACCGATTCGGTCGGCGTCGATGTCGCACTGCACGAGCATCCTGCCTTCGCGACAGAGCTCAGGACTCCAGTTGAAGGTGGAGGTCTCGTTAAGCGAAGCGCCGATGGTGAAGAGAACGTCCACGTCCTCGCCCAGCAGGCAGTCCTTGGCGCTCCGATGGCCAGCGACGCCGAGCACCCCCAGGCTGAGGGGATGGTCCTCGGGGAACAGCCCCTTTCCGCGGGGGGTGCTCGCCACCCGCGCCGGCAGCAGCTCAGCCACAGTCAGCAGGTGCTCCTCGGCCCGCGCGCAGCCCGCCCCGGCCCCCACCAGCAGCACGGGCCTGCGCGCCGCCATGAGATGCGCCGAGGCGGCCTGGACAGCATCGCGGTCGAACTGGTGGCTCTGGGGGCGGTAGCTGGCGGGATCGAACCACTGCTCCTGCACCGGCCGCTCCCAGATGTCCACCGGGATGTTCAGGTGCACGGGGCCCGGACGCCCTGAGAGCGCCAGCCTCAAGGCCCGACGCAGGTGGTGGGGTAGGACCCCGGGTGAGGTCACCATGGCGGAGTACTTGGTGACGGGCCGGAACATGGCCACGATGTCGATGTCCTCCCTGGGCGTCTCCTGGGCCGCGCCTTTCCCCAGCGCGTGGGAGGCGGCCTGACCGGTGACCACGAGCATGGGCACGCCATCGGCGAAGGCCACGGAGACACCGGTGAGCATGTTGGTGGCGCCTGGGCCCGAGGTGCCCGCACACACGGCGATGCGATGGCCGACGCGGGCGTAGCCATCGGCCATGAAGGCGGCGCCTTCTTCGTGACGGGTGACCACCAGCTGCAGCTCATCGTCCCTCTCCACCGCCTCGAAGAAGGGGTGCAACAGGCCGCCGGGGATGCCGAACACCACGCGCATCCCCTCGGCCTTGAGGTAGGTGAGGAAGATGTCGACCGCGCGCGTAGGCGGCGCGCTGGCTCCGAGAGTCGTCAGCTTACACTCCTTCGGATCGTGAGCACCTTGCCGACGATGTCGTCGGGCTGCAGCTCATCCTTGATGTCGTGGCTGCGCAGCACAAGCTCTGGGGGCGACACGGGGAAGTAGACCCAGAAGGTGGTCCCCCGGGCCGGATGGGACATCACCTCGAGGCGTCCCGCCACCAGGTAGAGCAGGCGCACCACCACGGTGAGTCCCACCCCGTAGCTGTCCTCGATCTGGGCGTCGGGGAGCACCTCCTTGCTGTGGAAGATCTCCTCGAAGCGCTCCTCGCTGATACCCCGTCCGGTGTCGGAGACCTTGAGGCAGAGCTGGTTGGGCAGTCCGCCGATCTCCACCACGATGCTGCCCTGCTCCGTATACTTGGCCGCGTTGCTCAGCAGGTTGTCCACGACCCGGTTGAACAGGAGGGGATCGGTGGCGACGCTGGTGGGTGCCTCGCGCGTGGTGATGACGCTGATCCGGACATCGCGCCCCAGGACGAGCGCCTTGAGGTGCCCCTTGACCCGCTCGGCGAAGGCAGGGATCTCTATCTCCTGCACCGACAGCGTCGGACCGCGGGTCTGGCTGCTGACACTCTCCATCATGCTGTCCAGCAGCTTCCTGATGTCGGCGATGCCCACGGACATGCTCTCCAGGCTCTCTCTCACGGTCTCGCTCTCGTGATCCGCCAGCTCGCTCTGCAGCAGGTTCTGGTTCAGGTCGATGACGGTCAGGGGGTTGCGCATGTCGTGGGAGAATCCACGGATGCTCAGCACCTGGGCGCCCTTGAGGCGCTCCATCTGCTGCACCACGTTCTGCAGCGCCGCGGTGCGGTCTCCCACCTGCTTCTCCAGCAGGTCCGTCCACTGCTGCTGCCGCTGGGTGAGGGCCAGCAGCTCCTCGCGAGCGTCGGAGGCCTCCCGGGCCATCTCGCGCAGCCCCTCGTTCATGTCTTCACCCATGGCCAGGTTGGCCCTGTTCGCCCTGCGCAGCTCCCTGATCCAACCCGCCGCTGCGCCCAGCAAGGGCAGGGACAGCAGGCCCGCGTAGGCTCCAAGACCGACGCTGGCGGCCGTGGCCCCCACGCCCAGCCCCAGCAGGCCCCCCAAGAGCGCGGACCCCATGCGAGGGGCCTCGTGCCAGCGGATGTGGTACTCGCAGCAGGGATCACCATCCGCGATGCACGAGGTCTCTGTCATGCTGCCCCGAGGCAGCCCGAAGAGCGTAGGCATCGCCAACACCTGGGCGTGCCTGGACAGGCACATCAGCCGGCTCTCCTGGCGGTCGGAGTGGTAGCGGACCTGGATGGTGCTGTCGGTGGAGCCGAGGATCTCGTAGCGGCTGATGGTGGAGACCAGGTGCATGGTCATGGCCCCGAAGCGCCAGAGCATGGGGACCGAGGTGGCGCGCAGCAGCCAGCGCAGCGGCCCGTAGCCTTCCTCCATCTTGTAGGCGCAGGCGTGCAGGAACTCGGCGTCGTTCTGCATCAGGCCCCTGGCGGTCTCCAGGATGGTCTCGAACTGCCGTTGGGAGATCCACCGTGAGAACCCGTCGATCTCCTCCGGCTCGAGTCCGGCGCTGTTGGCCACAAGGCGGAGCTTCTCGGCCCCCAGCTTGTCCGCCACGTAGCGCAGCGGCGACTACAGGATCCTGAGGTTCAGCTCGCCGCCTGGCTCGCCGCCTGGCTCGTCGTACGGCTCGCCGTACGGCTCGCGGTTCTCCTCAGCTTGGGGGCCACCGCTAGCACCTGGGGCCGACATGGCTGGCTCCTGCGCGCAGAGGCGCTGCTGCGAGGGGCGCGCGGGTGTGCATGCTTGAACCATCGGCAGAAGGGGAGCGCGAGTTGAGCCCTGGCTTGTCAGCCCCCGCGAGCGCTCCCCGGGAGCCGGCGAACCCGCGTCGACCCGCCACCCCTCGGGCGGAACGGCGGGGCATCTCGGCGCGATCATTCATCACCACCAACGATCGCTGAAAAGCGGACTTTGGTCAACCGTGCCGGGTGACCACGGCCCGCTGCCCAGCGGCCAGAGAGAGGCGGGTTCGCTCCAGGTCAGCGCTGGTCCTGGAGTGCCTGGGACCTCCTGCCCGCAGCAGCTCCCCCTCGCGTCCTCGAGCCATGTCTATTCCAAGACCTCCAGGGCAGGGGCTTCCAGGCCCCTGGTGGCGGCTCCGCGCGTGGAGAGGCGAGCCAGCCTCTGCAGGTTACGCCACCCCCACGAGAGGTGACCATGCCCCCAGACGAGCCCGAAGGCGAACAGATCCAGCTCAAGCTCGACCTCCAGCGCCGGCCCATCGCCGAACGCGGCCTCAACGTGCACGACGCCGCCGCATGCCGGGCCTGGCTCCACGCGCAGATCGCGCACCAGGTCTACAGCGAGGGGAGCCTGGCGCCCACCATCCGCATGCTGCGCGAGGGGCCCACCCAGGAGATCGCAGACCTCGAGGCCCTGGTGGAGCCGGGCAAGGAGACGATCCTGGCTGCCCTGTGGCGCGGCCTGGCCCAGCGCCCCGACATCGTCCGCAGCTTCCGGCTGGGCGAGCTCCGGCTCCGCGACCCAGACAGCGGCAAGCTGCGACGGGCGGCCTGCGCGATGGAGCTGCGGCCCAGCACAGCGCCCGGTGAGCCCGACGGGTGGTGGTGCGCGCAGCGCTTCTTCGGCCAGGGCGAGGCCGGAGTGGGCACCTTCTGGGGGGAGTGGCGCGAGGCCGAGGGGACCGGCGTCGAAGCGCTGGAGGAGCCCCTCCGCCGGTGGCTCGACGACACCAAGGCCGACATCGTCAGGACCGAGGTCGAAGAGCAGCTCGCTCGGTCACCGCGGGACCTCGACGTGCGCATGGCGATGCTGCCCCCGCCCTTGGCGCTGCCGCAGCACCCGGGAGAGCTGGCCGTGGGGATCGGCCGCTCCATGGACGCCGAGGTCCTGGCGCAGGGCCTGAGCTGCTACCTCGTGTTCGTGCTGGACGCCGCCAACAGCCAGCTCGAGCGCTGGGAGCTGAACGGGGAGCTCCCCTGCCTGCTCGACGACGTGATCCGCAACATCTCCAGGCTGGGAGACTGCTACGCCGTCGCGCTGGTGACGCCGGGGACCATCGCCACCCCCGAGGGCACGCGACGCGCCGTGCACACCATCGGGGAGCTGAAGGGCCACCCCGTCCGCGTCCGGCGCATCCTGCCCGTGACCTTCGAGGCCGGCGAGCCCGTGGCGCAGCCCGAGGTGCTGCAGGAGATGCCCATCGGGGAGGCGCAGGCCTGGATCGGCGTGGAGCCCGAGACCGACCTGGGGCTGCGGATGCTGGGGATGGCTGATGGGCTGGGGGGTGCTGTGGGAGAGGCGTAGCGAGTCGCACGAGCCTGACCAGCGGGGGTCGCCGCGCGCCTCAGCCCAGGCGCACCTCCACCACCGGGAGCTCCCAGCGGTCAGCCCGCAGCTTGCCCGCGTACTCGCCCGCGACCTGGTGGGCCTGGCGCTGCACCAGCGCGATCACACGGAGCCTCATGGGCCGGCCGAGCCTCGGCGCCCACTGCTGTCTGGCCCGGCTCGACAGGCGGGCCACCGGGGCGCCGTCCGCGACCACCAGCTGCAGCTGCTCACCCGCCATCACCAGGCCCAGCTCGGCGCCCACCTCCAGGGTCGCGAGGCGGCGGTGGACAGGGTGGGTCGGGCGGTGGCGTCCGGCCCAGTCGACAAAGAGCTGTCCCAGGCCGATGTACTCGTAGGACGGGGGGTCGCCCAGCGCGGCGGCCGGGGCCGCGGTGCGCTGCAGCATCGCGGGGTCATCCAGCTCGCGGAGGAAGCTGGCCCGGTCGTGCGCGCTGTAGCTGATGCAGAGGCTCCGCACAGCCCGGGTCATGCCCACGTAGAGCAGCCTGCGCTCGGCGTCCCGGTCCTCGCCGTGAGCACCGCGGCCGCAGCCCAGCAGGAACACGTGGGGGAACTCGAGCCCCTTGGCTGAGTGCAGCGTAGCCAGGAGCACACCGCGGCCCAGGTGCTGCTGCCGCCCCTGCTCGGCCAGGCTTTCCCACAGCTCACGCCGATACTCCTGGGCTGTGCGGGGGGAAGCGCCCAGCTCCTCGGTCCAGTGCCCCACCTGCTCGTGGAGCTGGCGCCACCACAGGTTGTCCGGCCGGTTTCCCTGGAGCTCCACGAGCAACGCCCGAACCTCCTCTACCTGCAGGGGGCGGGCGCCCTGCTGCTCCAGCACCTCCAGGAAGCGCGCCACCTCGCGCACGCGATGCAGCGAGAGCCGGCTGCCCAGCTCCCAGCGGCAGGGGACGCCGCGCAACTCGAGCAGCGCGCGCAGTGGCCAGAGATCGCGGCGTGTGCGGGCGAAGACGGCCAGAGCCCCCCAATCGCTGGCCTTGTCCACGCCGACCAGGCGCCGCATCTCGTTCAGCACGAACACCGCCTCGGCGGCCCTGGAGGGCGTCTCGACGAGCTGCACCCTTCCACGGGACTGTGGATCCTGGGACTCGAGCAGCCCGCCGGGCGAGAGGTGGCGCCGCTGGGGATCGATCTGGATCGGGTGCTCACCCTTCATGCGGTCGGACGCATGGCGGATGAGCGCATTGGACGCAGCGATGATGTTGGCGGTGGAGCGGTAATTGGCGGTCAGGTGATGGATGGTGGCCTGGTAGTCCTCGTGGAACCGGCGGATGAAGCGAGTGGAGGCGCCGCGGAAGGCGTAGATGTTCTGGTCGTCGTCTCCGACCGCCAGGATGGAGAGCCGCAGGGCGTCGGCGTCCGCGGCGCAGGAGCGGCCGGTGATCGCGGAGATCAGCCGGTACTGGCGCGCGTCGATGTCCTGGTACTCGTCCACCAGGATGTGCCGGTAGCCCGCGAGCAGCCGCTCTCTCAGCTCGTCTTGCTCTAGCCCACAGACCGACGCGCTGCCCTCGAGGAGGGCCGAGGCCTCGTCCAGGATGGCCTCGAAGCGCTCGCCGTCCAGGCCCGCGTCGTCCTGGGCGTCAGCCAGGGAGCGGCCGGTGATGCGCAGCGCCAGGCCATGCAGGGTGCTCACCGTGACGCCGCGCACATCGTCCCCGATGAGCTCACGGAGCCGCCGCCGCAGCTCCCACGCCGTGCTCCGGTTGTAGCAGAGCACCAGCATCGCGCTGGGCGCGACCCGCTGCACCCGCACCAGCCAGGCGCAGCGATGAACCAGCGTGCGGGTCTTGCCCGAGCCGGGGCCGGCCAGCACCAGCAGGTTCTCACCCGGGTCGGCCGTCACGATGGCCTGTTGATCCAGGTTGCGCAGCTGTTCGACGATGCGCTGGTAGGATCGCTGCGAGGTCGCCCGCCGCAGGACCTCGGCGTCACCGGGAAACCAGTCCTTCAGGAACGCGTCCCGATCGCAGCTGAACCACTCGCTCGTATAGCGGATGGCCCGGTCCATGCGCTCGGCGCCGATGCGGGCGTACTCCCCCATCACGTGGATCTGCAGGATGCGCTCCTGGTAGTGGTGATGCAGGGGTTCGTAGTCCCGCCGCGCGTAGCGCCGGCCCTTGGCTTGGGCGTTCAGCTCGATGGTCATGGCCTGGCGGAACACCGCGAGCCCGTTCTGCAAGGTGATGACCTTCAGCTCGTGCAGGTAGAGCAGGGCGCGCTGGGCAGCGAGCTGGTGGTCCTGGACCCGGGCCGCGAGGACGAGGTCCCGCTGACAGGCGTCGATCAGCTCGTCCAGCCCGAACTCCACCAGGGCCTCGGCGGAGGCGGGAGCGCCGGCCGGGAGCTTGCCCAGCAGGAAGCCCAGTGTGGCCTGGGCCACCGCGTGCCGCCGGCCGGCCAGCTCGATCAGCTGCTCCCAGGGACGCCGCAGGCGCACCCGGTGGCGGTTGCGGCTGATGGTGGCCAGCTCCAGGCTCCCCTCGCGCCCCGAACCGTCCAAGGCCCGGTCCTCGGCCAGCGCGCGCAGGACGAGCACCAAGGTCTGAGGCGTGCTGGGGAGATCCTGGTCGAGCAGCTGCTGGTTCAGCGCGCGGACTGAGGCGTCGGCCCACTCACCGTCCTCGGCGTCGGGATGGGCCTGCTGCATCAAGGCCAGCAGCGCGCGCTCCAGCTCGACGGCCACCCGGAGCCTGGCCGTGGAGGAGTCCGTGACCTTGTGGCGGACGAAGGCGCTCAGGCGCAGGCCGCTGCTCACCAACCCGGCCGTGCTCATCTGCTGCAGGGTGCGGAGCACGCGCAGGCCCGCCTCGAGCACCGAGGCCCCCTCGTCCACCCCACCCTGCGCGGTTGCCATGGCAGCCAGATCGTCGGCGTTGAAACCTTCGTCCGGATCCGCGTTCATCAGCTCCCGCAGGATCACGCGCCAGCGCCGTCGGGTCTCGTCGGGCAGCTTCAGCCGCTCGAAGGTCGCCTCGGCCTGCGCCATGCTGGGCACCTTGGGTCGGCCCTGGAAGAGGTGGTTCACGTTCTGGTTGCGCTCGAGGAACCGGGCGCGCTCCAGCCAGGTGACCGCCGTGGCCACCTTGGTGGGGCCCATGCTGTCGTGGGGGTCCAGGCTGGGGCTGGTCTCGTCCATGCGCAGCAGCTCGCCGGGGGTGACCACCACGCTGCCCACACCGCGCCGGGCTCGTCGAACCGCTCGCAGCACCGAGGCGATCTCTCCTCGGGTGAGCCTGGAGCGGGCCCAGAGCTGGAACTGGGTCTCGAGATCCTGCTCGCAGGCCATCAGCACGCAGCGGGCGTCCTCGCGATCGCGACCAGCCCGCCCGGCCTGCTGCAGGTAGCTCTCCAGCGACCCGGGGATCTCGGCATGGATCACCAGCCGCACATCGGGCTTGTCGATGCCCATGCCGAAGGCGCTGGTGGCGCAGATCACCCTCAGCTCTCCTGCCAGGAAGCGGTCCTGGATGCGCCGCTTGGCGTGGGGGTTGAGCCCGGCGTGGTAGGCGGCGGCGTTCCAACCTTCGGCGCCCAGCGCGTCGGCCAGCGCCTCGGTCTTGCGGCGGGTGGCGTTGAACACGATGGCAGCCCCGGGCTGATCGGAGCCGAGATGACGATCGAGGCTCTCGAGGATGCGGCCCAGCTTCTCGCTCTCCCGCACCGGCTGGACCTCGAAGACCAGGTTGTCGCGCCGGATGCCCGCCTCGAACGGCTCGAGCTCCAGGCCGAGCTGCTCGCGGAACACGGACCGGATCTCGGCGGTGACGGCCCGCTGGGAGGTGGCGGTAAAGCAGGCCACGGGGGGTGGCTGTCGCTCCCCCTGCTGCTGGGCCAGCTCCCGGATGAAGCGCGGGGCGTGGAGATAGTCGGTGCGGAAGTCGTGGCCCCACTTCGACAGGCAGTGGGCCTCGTCGAAGACCCAGGCGCCGATCTGGCGCTGGGCGAGAGCCTTTCGAACCGAGCGGTTGCGGAGCTGCTCCGGAGAGACGTACAGCAGGCCGCAGGTCCCGTCCGCCACCTCCCGCAGCACCTGGCTGCGCTCAGGGGCGGTGACCATGCCGTGCAGCGCGGCGGCGTGCCGGGTGCCCGTGGTCTGCTTCAAGCCGTCCACCTGGTCCTTCATCAGGGACTGCAGGGGAGAGATAACCACCGTCAGCAGCCCCAGGCGCCGGTGCCTGACCAGGGCGGGGAGCTGGAAACAGATGGACTTTCCACCCCCGGTGGGCAGCACCGCGTACAGCGAGCGCCCCGCCAGGCCCGCCGCCGTGATGGCCCGCTGCAGGCTGCCCCCGTCTCGCTCGTCCACCGGCTCGGAGCGGAAGCTGGGGAAGCCGAAGTGGCTCAACAGCGTGGCCTCCGGGCTGTGCTCCCCCGGGCACCAGGCGCAGTCGGGGCGCGCGCAGGGCCGCTCGCGGAGCTCGGCCAGGATGCCGGGAACGGCGACGTGACGGCGTCGGACCCAGCCGGGGAGCACCGAGCCCGGGTCTGCCTGAATGAGCCACGACGCTGCGTAGGCCAGCGGCACTCCCAGCCCAGTGGAGCGCAGCACTTCCTCGCGAAGCCGCGCCAGGCCTCCGAGGCACGCCAGCGGGCGCAGCGCCGCGAGCAGGGCCTCGACGGTGGCCTCGGATGACGCCGGGTACGGGCCCAGCGCCGAGAGAAACGGAGCGAAGCCCCCCGCCCAGGTCCGTCCCACGGCGAGCATGTCCAGGGCGTGGTGCAGCAAGGCCAGCAGGGGGTGAGCGGAGCCCAGGGCGGACAGGGCGTCCCACTCGTCCTCCAGCAGCCGGGCGCAGAGCCGGGCGTCCGCCAGCGGGTCGTTCGCAGCGTCCTTGACCAGCCGGTGCTCCTTGACCAGCGCGTGGTAGGGGCGCCGGGGGAAGGCGATGGGCGAGAGCACCAGCGTGTCCAGGGCCGGCTTGCGCAGCAGAGCCAGCTCGGGGACCTCCCGCTCCAGGTGGGGCAGGTCGTGCTCGAGCAGGTTGTGGCCCACGACGAGCTGCGCGTCAGCGGCGAGGCGGTCCAGGCGTGCCCAGTCCCGGCGGCGGGGCCGCTCGAAGCGCAGGGTCCGACCACCCAGCATGGCACCCACGTCCCGGATGCGGCCCGCGCGGGTGACCTCGAGATCGAGGAACAGCATCCGCGCGCTGAGGGGGTGCAGGGGCATCGGCGTTCGCCTGTTCCCGGGGGCTGGGGGGATGACGAAACCTATCCCCCGAACAACACCCAGTGCCGCCCCAGGAAGCGTGGTTGGGGCCGTGGTCGCGGGTCAGCCAGCGACATCACCCTCCTCCGACCGCCAGCCTGGACTCAGCGGCCTTCTAATGGAGCCGAGGATGGGATTTGAACCCACGGCCTGCTGATTACGAATCAGCGTTGTTTGTGTTGACCTGCTGACTACGGGCGTTGACGGATTCGTTATATTGCGCCTTTTAGGTTAGTCTGAGTGTTGACAGGGTACGACCTGAGTTGATCCCATGGTCCGACTTCGGTACGACTTTCCGTCATGGTACGACCTGAGACCGACCTGAAGTCCTGCTGACTCGGCCTGCTGACAGGCCGCTCTTCTCCCCCTCTGGAGCCCCCATGAGAGCTCGCATCAACAAGCGCCTGGTGGACGGCCTTCGACCCAAGGACGGCAAGAAGGTGCTGGTCTTCGACATCAACCTCACCGGCTTTGGGGTGGCGGTGTACCCCAGCGGGCGGCGCAGCTTCTTCGTGGAGTACGGGTCCAAGGGCGCGCGCAAGCGGATGACCCTGGGCGCCTATGGGCCCCTCACGGTCGAGCAGGCCCGCGCCATGGCCCTGGACAAGCTCTCCTCCGCCGTCCACGGCGAGGACCCACTGGAGGACCGGAGGGCCCGGCAGCAGGCGGTGTGCTTCGGAGACTTCGAGAAGGACTACCTCGATGCGGTGCGGCTGCGGAAGAAGCAGCCCCGCCACGACGAGCGCTACCTGGGGATCGCGAACGAGAAGTGGAAGCAGCGCGCCTTGGCCTCCATCACCCCACGAGACGTGCAGAGCCTGATGCTCGAGGTCAGCGGGCGCGGCAAGACCACCGCCAACCGCTGGCTGGCCTCGGTGCGAGCCTGCTTCGAGGAAGCCTGCCGCCAGGGGCTCATCGAGCACAACCCGGCCATGCGCATCCAGAAGTTCAGGGAGTCCCCGCCCCGCGACCGGGTGCTCAGCGACGAGGAGCTGACCCGGGTGATGGACGCCATCGAGGCGCTGACCAACCCCTTCGTGCGCCTGGCCTTCCTGCTGCTGATCCACACCGGCGCCCGCAAGTCCGAGGTGCTCGCCGCCCGCTGGGAGCAGATCGACCTGGACGCCGGCACCTGGCGCATCCCCTCCCCCAAGGCCGGCGCCCCCCAGGTCATGCCGCTGGACGAGCACACCGTGGCGCTGCTGCGGGGGGCCGAGTGCCGGGGGCCGTGGGTAGTGCCAGGGCGTCGGGCGGGGCAACATCGGCGGGATCTCAAGCGGCCTTGGCAGGCGATCCGCGAGGCGACGAAGCTCATGGACCTGACCATCCACGACGTGCGGCGGACCTTCGGGTTGAGGGTCAGCAGGCAGGCCGGGCTGCACGTGGCGTCGAAGCTGCTGCGGCGCTCGGACATCCGCGTGACCGAGCGGGTGTATGCGCCGCTAGGGCTCGACGAACTGCGCGAGGCGATGGGGAGGGCGCAGGAGGAGCGGGAGGGGGTGGTGGAGCGGGAGCGGGAGAAGGCGCGGAGGCGGAAAGGCCGGGCCTGATCCAGGCCGCGGCGTGTTTATACCCTGCTAATTTCGGCTGCACTCCGTGTTTTACCCTGCTATTTTCTAACAATGGCCGACAGCCCCGCTCCGATAGGTCACGCCGGGAGAACCATGGAACCCCACATCGAACGCATCCTCGCCCAGGACAATCCCTGGCTCAGGGGACAGCCCCACGAGCCCTGGCTGGCCTCCCACCTGCCCGCGAGCTTCATCCCACGAAGGCAGCAGCTGAACCTCGAGTTTGGACGCGCCACCCTGATCGTGGGCCCGCGACAAGCGGGGAAGTCCACCCTCGCGTGGTGGACCCTGCACCAGGCCGGGCTGCCGGCCCTGCTGCTGAACTGCGAGGAGCCCGCCATGCGGAGCTGGCTGCGGTCCCCGGCGCTGTTCCTGGACGATCTCGGGCAGGTCGTGGAACAGCCCCCTGCCCTGCTGTTGGAGGAAGCCCAGTGGTTGGATGAGGCGGGGCTGTTCCTCAAGGGCCTGGTGGACCGCCGCTACCCGGCCCCCATCCTGGTGACAGGCTCATCCTCCTTCCACCTCGAGGCGCGCACCCGTGAGTCCCTCGCGGGGCGTGCGCGACGCACGCTGCTACTGCCTCTGTCCCACACCGAGCTGGCTGCGGGCATCACTGGCCCTCCCCTCGCGCGGAAGCAGGCACAGACCGATCTCCTGCAGCACCTCTTGCGCTACGGCGGCTTCCCTGCCGTCGTCCGCTCAGACCAGCCCGGTGAGGAGCTGGCGTCGCTGGTCGAGGCGTTCATCATCCGCGACGCATCGGACCGCTTCGACATCCGAAACCTGCCCGCGTTCCGGCGGCTGCTCGGCCTGGTTGCCTCCCAAGTGGGGAGTCTGGCGAACCACTCCGAGTGGGCGGCGCACCTGGGCATCAGCTCCGACACCGTGGCTAGCTACCTCGGCCTGCTCGAGGACGCGCACGTCCTGCGCAGCCTGCGGCCCTACGCTGGCGGCCGGCGCGCCGAGCTGCTCCAACGTCCCAAGGTCTACTTCGTGGACAACGGCATCCGAAACCAGCTCTTCGGAGGCTTCGGGCCCCTGGGGCAGCGCGCCGATGCGGGCGCGCTCCACGAGAACTTCGTCCTCACCGAGATCCTGAAGAGCGTCCCTCCCCTGCTGGTCGGCGTTCACCACTGGCGCACCAAGTCCGGGGCCGAGGTGGACTTCGTGCTCGAGCACCGGGGACGCCTATGCGCGGTGGAGGTGAAGGCGGGGGACGCGAGGGGGCGCATCTCGCGGTCGGCACGCAGCTTCATCGAGGCATACCAACCCGAGCTGTTCCTGGCGGTGCACGGCGGCACTGCGCAAGAACGCGAGCATGGGACGACGCGGCTGCGCTTCCTGGGGCTGGGGGAGCTGGCGGGGCTGGTGGAAGCCTGGGTTGGTCGGTAGCGCTCGCTCACCCTCCTGCGATGTCACTGTGGCGATGTGCAGCCATCGCGGTCCGCTCGGGGAGCGGCACCACCCAGGGCAGCAGCTTGTCGTAGTGCTCACCCTTGTACTGCCGCAACAGCGCCTCGCCATCCCGACCCCAGTCGAATTCCGGACGTCGGAGGATGGAGGCGAACAGTACGGAGGCGCCCAGAGGGTAGCGCTCACCGAGCATGATGAGCGGCAGCGGGCCTGCCTCCTCGTCCATCAGGTAGTCTCGCACCTCGCGGACACCGCCATCCCGCAGCGCCCGCTTGGGATCCTGGAACGCGGCACGAAGGGCGCCGTAGCCCACGAAGATTCCCTGCCCCCAGCGGGGGTGGTCGAGGATGGCAACGTCGGGCTCGTCCAGCAGTTCGTGGGGCACGGCGAAGCTGGTGGGCGCGGCCTCGAGTGCTGCAGCGGGCAGCGGACTTCCCAATCCCTCGGCCTTCGCGCGGGCTCGCTCGCGCTGGCTGATCAGGTAGCCATCCATCGCGGCCTGTAGCTCGGAACCGCGCAGCAGCACCTCGGCGCTGCCGAAGTGCGCGACGAAGTCCTCGTGCATCCTGGCCTGCTGTGCCCAGGCCTGCTCGAGGTGGGCGGGGTTGCGGAAGAACATCCGGGGGAATTTCATCGCCAGCCCTGCCGCCATCGCGCGCATCTCGTCTGCCATCGAGGGACGGAACACGCGGTGCTCGCCGCTCAACAGCCACTCATCTCCCAACGGACAGAAGCGGCCGACGAGGAATCCCTGCTTGGGCGACTGCTTCAAGCCCGCCCGCCCCTGGTTCGAGCGCGCGATGTAGGTCAGCTCGTCCACGAGGTTCACCAACTCCAGGTGGTCCCCGGCATGGCGAACGATCTCGAAGACGCCCTCGACGGTGTCCTTCCAGCCCAGGATGATACGCCGGTCGTCGTCGCCGAGCAGGGGGAAACGATCGACGAAGGCCTCGTGGACGCTGCGGCCGTCCTCGAAGCGGTAGGAGCCGATGAAGCGTTCGATGATCTCGTCCGGGTCGCGCTCCTCTCCCTCGGCCGCGGGCATCTCGCGACCATAGGCGCGGAGCCGATCCACAAGCTCGTCCGAGACGGACCACAGGACCAGGCAGCGCTTGAGCATACCGCAGCGCAACAGGAGGGACTCCTGGTCCTCGGCGCAGCTGGCCGCGAGCTCGTCGAGCAGGTTCTCCAGCGCTACGCTCCCCTCGTCGTCCCCCTCGAACGTGCCCACGGGCGCGATGAAGTTGAAGCCGTCGAGGCCCAGCCGTCGCTCCAGGTGCTGGAGGATGGACCGGATGTCGTCGTCAGGCCCCGCGATGTACAGGGGCTTGCCGTCCTCGCCGCAGGGGATCTCGGGGAGCACCGCGCCCTCGCCTGGCGGCCCGAGCACCTGGAGCACGCGCTCCCACTCAAGGTGGGGCGCGAAGCCCAGCTCGTCGGCGTAGGTCTTGCCCGCGAGCAGCAGTGCCACCGCCAGCTCGACATCGCAGGGCTCTCCGGGGTCGTCGAGGGAGTGCAGACGGCGCCGCGCCCGCTCGTACTCCGAGAAGTCCATGTCCGTGCGTACCCAGGCGTCCTTCACGCCCAGGCAGCCCAGATCCACCAGCGCGCTGGCCACGACGAGCTGGCCACGCCCTCGATCGCGGAACACGATCAGGCTCGCCATGTGGCGCTCACGCCAGCCACGGTTGACGAAGCAGCCCACCAGCGGCAGGCGGTGGGCGCCCTGGATGGGATCCCGGCTGGCACGCAGCGCGGCCTGCTTGCGCTTGCGCAGCTCTCTCTTCTTCGCCTTGGCGGCTGACTTCGCCCGTCGCTTGTCCTGACGCTTCGCCATCGCTGCTCCCTGCTGCCTAGGAGTACACGTTCCAGATCTCGATCAACTCCCAGTCGTCCCCGCGTCGACCGAGCACACCGGAGAGGGCCCAGCCGGGCTCGCATACCTCGAGCGCCCACTCGGGCAGCAGCAAGCGCAGCGAGCTACCGCCCATCAGCGAGACGATGAGCGCGTCTTCCTCGATGCGTTCGATGTCGAAGTGGCCCTTCTCGGTCTCGGCGTCGGTGTGGATCTGGGCCAGATCTTCCAGCACCTCGCGCAGCTCCTGGCAGCGGACGAACGCGCGAGCGCGGCGACCCACCGAAGACTTCATGGCCTTCGCGGCCGCAGGTTCGAGGTAGCCCTGCTCGCCCAGCCAGGTGGCGAGCTGCTTGACCGCGGTGCCGCAGGTCTTCAGATCGCTGGGGGGCGCCATCACCTTGCGCACCAGGAACCAGCCGAAGAACTCGCTGACCTGGCCTGGGATCTGGTCGGGACCCGCGGCATCGCAGAAGGCGCGAGGGTCGTCCCGATCTCCCATGTCGCCGTAGCCGTCCATGCAGTCCTCGAACAGCTCGATGCCGAACTCGTAGCGGCGGGCGGTTGAGGCCGAGACGCGAGCGCGGGTGTCGGCGAGGAAGGCGGCGAGGGCTTGGCGGATGGTGGTGGTGGTCATCGGGTCTCCTCCGGATCTGACTGAGCCCGGTGCAGCTCCTCGGAAAGCCGCTGCCGGTCCCGCCAGATCACCACGTTTCCGGACTGCTGGATGGTCGCGATGAAGGGGGCGTCGTACCGAACGACCAGCCGCGCGAGGCGAGGCCAGGCTGCGGCGATGCGCGCCGCCATCTCCCGGCCCGTCATGTTGCCGCCGGTGAACACGAACAGGCGCGCTCCGCAGCGCGCGACCATCAGGCGCTGCAGCAGTCCACGGCGGATGCTGTTGTCCTTGGAGACTGCGACCCACCCGCGTCGCGTGACCTCGGGCAACCACACCTCGTCAGGTGCGTCCTGAGCGAAGTGATCGTCGTGGACCTGCACGGTCGCCCCAGCCTCGCGCAGGGCCTGCGCCACGAGATGCCCTCCCAGGCTGCGATCCAGGAACAGCGTCAGTTCGGAGGTGCTGGACATGCCATCAGGCCGCGAGGTGAAGCTCGCAGCGGATGGCGGCGTGGATCTTGTCGGAGGGGCAGCGGAAGTCGGCCGCAAGCTCCTCGACGCTCTCCCCCGCCTTGTAGCGTTCCGCCAGCACCGCCGTGGGGACGCCTGTGCCGACCAGTACAGGCCGACCGAAGGAGACCCTGGGATCGATGACGACCACCCGGGGCTCGTGAAGCAGGCTGCGCTCCCCGATGCCGCTGCGGGTGAAGGGGTAGAGCCTGGCCGCGACGCCATGCTCATCGCGCTCGATCCGCTGCAGATAGGCCTCGACGAGCTCACGAAGGGCGAGCTGTCCGGGTGCACCCGAGACCGCGAGGACCTGCCCGAACGCATCCAGGAAGATGTCTACACCATCCGTGCGGAACTCGAGCCTGGCGAGCGGATGGGGGGTGTCCAGCCGGTGTTGCACCCAGTCCAGGGCCTGGCGCACCTTCGGGAGCGAGATGTTGTGCTGGCGGCGGATGGCGCTCAGCACGTGCAGTTCGACCATGTTGGTGAAGGAGAGCAGTGAGACCTGTGGATCGGGCAGCTCGATGACGGGCTCGAAGCTCCGCGTGCCACCATCACGCGCCCGATAGGTGGTGCCTCGCGCCCAGGCCCGGACCGTGCTGGCCGAGAGGCCCAGGTAGCGGGCGGCATCGGCGTAGGTGTAGGTCGGGACGTTCCGGGGGTCGAAGCTGTCGGCGTTCGAGGTCATCGATGCACCTCCGAAGCTATGGATACCACGGTGGAGGCCGGTTTGCTGCTGGGGTGGATGTCGTCCGGTTGACTCCA
The DNA here is from genome assembly GCA_964512185.1 of uncultured Enterobacterales bacterium. GTDB lineage: Bacteria > Myxococcota_A > UBA796 > UBA796 > JAFGLY01 > CAZEJJ01. The sequence continues at coordinate 31,926 of CAZEJJ010000081.1, forward strand.
GCGGAGACGCGCTCGACATCACTCCTTGAGCCGGTACTCCCGCTCGATGATGGTCGCCAGATCCGGCCCCTTCCAGTAGGGCTCGATCCAGCGGGGACGCTGGTCCTTCCAGTTGCTGGCCGCCCGGCGCCAGTGGCCGCGCACCATGAAGCGATGCATCAGGCTGCTCCCCTCGCGGCTGCGCTCAACCTCCTGCAAGCGCCGCACCTGGGTGATGTCGATGCGGCCCGGGAGGTAGAAGACATCCTCGCCGGAGTGCACCCGTGGCTCCTTGGGGGTGCCAGGCTCGCGGGGCTTGGGCGGGCCCTTGGGCACCGGCTCCACGCCCGCCGAGGTGGCGTAGAGGATGGCGTTGATGACCTGGTGGACGAGGGCTCGGGTCTCGGGATCGGGCTCCTGGCCCGCCATACTCTGGCGGTTGTGCCATTCGAGGGCGGCGTGCATGGAGATGCCGAAGGCCAGGGCCGAAGCCTTGTGCTCGGCCTCGTAGCCGTACACGTATCTGAAGGCGTACTTTCTGGCACAAATGAGGTACTGGTTTACGTGCGAGACCGAGATGTGTGGAGGTAGCATGGGTTCACCTCCGTCAGTGAGCCTGGGGACGGCCAGAGCTTCCGTTGTCCTTGAGTCGCTCGATGACACCCGAGGCCCGGCGTTTGGTGGCCCGATCGATGGACTGGATATCCATGAGCTGGCAGAGCCGGTCTTCGGCCTGGCGGCCTCGGAGGCCTTGCTCGGCCATCAGGCGCATGAGCAGCCTGCGCTGGGGTGTGGTCCAGGGCTCGCCGTTCGTCTGCGGCTCCTTCCGCGAGCGATGCTGGACAGGCTCGGGACGGCCTCCTCCGTTTGAAGGTCGGCCGTTGTCAAGCTCTCGGTTCTGGGTTTCAGGCACTTCGTCGTCAGGCAGCAGCTCTCCGAGTTCGTCCAGGGCCACGATGCCGATGTTGACCGCGTCGCGCAGGGCGCGCGCCTTGGCCCGGGTCTCGGCCATGCGGACGATGTGAGGGAGGATGCGGCGGTTGACGTTCTTGGGGCTGGCATCTCCGATGCCGGTGAAGGTGCCCTTGTTGGTCTCGACCGTGGCGTGAACCACAGCGGTGTGGTCGCTCCTTTCGTCAGGGAAGTGGAGGAGAGTGGTGGTGATGGCCTTGAGGCCTTCGGAATGGGCCTTGGCCAGCAAGCCGGCGTAGAGAGCCACTTCCTTGTGGCCTACGACGCGGCCGTCGCGGTCCTTGATGGGGATCTTGGTTGTCAGGCGGTTCTGACCTCCGCTCTCCAGTCCCAGTCCGCAGGGACGTCGAGCGCATCCAAGGCGTCTTGGTCGTAGGGCAGGAGCTGATCAGTCTCTCCACCGAAGTCACGCGTGAGGAGCAGGTACCTGCTCCATCTCTCTACGCACTCGTCGGCGGAGAGAAGCAGGCCGATGTCCCAGCCTGCGGCTCCCATAGTGATGCCCGGTGAGAACTCGATCCCGAAGAACCGGAGGATCTTCTTCTGGCGATTTGA
>CAZEJJ010000082.1:0-33184 GCA_964512185.1 uncultured Enterobacterales bacterium
AGGCCCCCAGCGGGTACAGCGCCGACGACAGCGACTGCGACGACAGCGACGCCGCGGTCAACCCCGCCGCGGCCGAGCTCTGCGACGGCGTGGACAACGACTGCGACGGCAGCGTGGACGAGGACGACGCCGCCGACGCCACCACCTGGTACGCCGACGCCGACGGAGACGGCTACGGCTCCTCCGCCTACAGCGACGACGCCTGCAGCCAGCCCAGCGGCTACGTCTCCGACGCCACCGACTGCGACGACGGCGACGCCAGCAGCTATCCTGGCGCGACGGAGATCTGCGACGGCGCCGACAACGACTGCGATGGCGATGTGGACGAGGACGACGCCAGCGACGCCTCCACCTGGTACGCCGACAGCGACGGCGACGGCTACGGCGACGCGGGCTCCAGCACCGTGTCCTGCTCGGCCCCGGCGGGCTTCGGCTCTGACGGCTCGGACTGCGACGACAGCGACGCCGCCACCAACCCCGGCGCGGACGAGCTCTGCGACGGCGCCGACAACGACTGCGACGGGCTGGTGGACGACGACGATCCCGACGTGGACGACGCCGGCACCTGGTACGCCGACGCCGATGGCGACGGCTACGGCGACGCCTCGTCGAGCTCAGAAGCCTGCTCCGCCAGCAGCGGCACCGTGGCCGATGACACGGACTGTGACGACAGCGACGCGGCCATCAGCCCCGCGGCCACCGAGCACTGCGACGGCGTGGACAACGACTGCGACGGCGACAGCGACGAGGACGACGCGGCCGACACCTCCACCTGGTACGCCGACGAGGACGCCGACGGCTTCGGCGACGCCGGCAGCAGCACCGCGGCCTGCAGCGAACCCTCCGGCTACGGCAGCGACGCCAGCGACTGCGACGACGACAACAACACCGTCTACCCGGGCGCCAGCGAGGCCTGCGACGGCCTGGACAACGACTGCGACGGCACGGTGGACGAGGGCGCCGAGAGCACCTGGTACGCCGACGGCGACGGCGACGGCTTCGGCGACGCGGGCAGCAGCAGCGAGGCCTGCTCGGCCCCCTCGGGCGCGGTGGCCGACGCCAGCGATTGCGACGACGGCGACGCCGCCATCAACCCCGGCGCTGACGAGCTCTGCGACAGCGTGGACAACGACTGCGACGGCGCAGTGGACGAGGACGACGCCACCGACGCCGGCACCTGGTACCTGGACCACGACGCGGACGGCTACGGCGATGCCACCTACAGCACCACCGCCTGCACGCAACCCTCAGGCTGGGTGGCCGACGACACCGACTGCGACGATCTGGAGCCCGACGCGTGGCCCGGCGCCAGCGAGTACTGTGACGGCTTCGACAACGACTGCGACGGCACGGTGGACGAGGACGAGGCGCTGGATGCCGACACCTGGTACGCCGACAGCGACAGCGACGGCTACGGCGACGCCAGCAGCACCGACGCCGCCTGCGACGCCCCGAGCGGCTACGTGGCAGACGACTCCGACTGCGATGACGCTGACAGCGCTGTGAACCCCGGTGCCAGCGAGATCTGCAACGAGCTGGACGATGACTGCGACGGCGACGTGGACGAAGCCGGCTGCCTGGACATCTCCAATGTGCCCGAGAGCACCCTGGACCTGGGCGAGGGCGACCTGACCATCGCCAGCGACACCACCATCGACACCGAGACCGGCGAGATCTCCGGCATCCGCTCCCTCGGCGATGGCCTGGTGGACGGCATCTACTTCCAGGTCATCACCCAGTCATCGGGCCCCGACCTGGGGGTGTTCTCGGTGACCGGCCTGCAGGTTGATTCCGGCGCCACGCTCTACGCCGATGGTGACAACGGCCTGGTCATCGTCTCCTCCGGCGACGCCGCCGTGGAGGGCGTTATCGACCTGGTGGGTGGCGACGGCGATGACATGTACGGCACCACGGGTCCCAACCCGGGCGGTGACGCGGTAGCGGGCGGCGGCGAGGGGGGCGACGGCTCCAACAACTACTACTCGGGCGCAGCCGAAGGCGACGGCGATGGGCCGGGCACTCTCGGTGTGGCCGGCGTGCACTACGGCAACGGCGGCGGCGGTGCCGGCGCCTGCTGGGGAGGAGGAGGCGGCATGGGCGACCGCCCAAGCGTGGCGGGCTCCGCGGGGAGCTCTACAGCGGGCGGCGCCGGAGGCTACGGTGGGGGGGACGGCGGCCAGGGCGGCGACGGCGGCGACCCCTATGGGGACTACCGGCTGGAGCCCCTGGTGGCGGGCTCAGGTGGAGCTGGTGGGCTGTCCGACACCGACACCAATCCCAACGGTGGGTCCGGCGGCGGCGGCGGCGGTGGCGGCGCGCTGCAGCTCTCGGTGAACGGCACCCTGGCGGTGAGCGGCGACATCGACGCCTCGGGCGGGCGCGGCGGCGACGCCTACGGTGGCGGCGGAGGCGGTGGCTCCGGCGGTGCCGTGCTGCTGGAAGCCCTGGATCTGGCGCTGACGGGCACCCTGTACGCCGAGGGCGGGCGCGGCGGCCATGGCAACTTGAGCTGGGTGCCCTCGGGCACTACCGGCGGCACGGCGGGAGCCGGCAGCAGCGCAGGAGGAGGAGGAGGCACCAACGAATCGGGCGGCGGCGGCGGCGCCGCGGGTTGGCTGCTGCTGCGCTACCTGGATAGCGCGGACAGCAGCGGAAACATGAGCCCCGACACCAGCAGCGGTTGCACCACGGTGCAGTCCATGTAGCCCCCTCACCGCCGTGAGGCGCTGGGATCCACGAAGGCGAAGCACCAGGCCACGGCCACGGAAGGCAGCAGGAAGACCTTGGGGTAGAGCCAGCTCTCCGGAAAACGCGTCACCACGTAGGCGGTGAGCAGCAGGCTGCTCAGCAGCCAGGCCGCCGGCAGCAGGCGCCGGCGGGCCAGCGACAACCCCAGGCCCAGGGCGCAGAGCAGCAGCCCCGCCAGGTACAGCAGGCCAGGCTGCAGGTCCAGGAGCTGCTGGTGGGCCTCCAGCCCGGGCCGCACCAACAGGAAGGGCACCCACAGCAGGTAGGCCAACGAATCGCCGCCCGCGGCCATGGACCAGGGCTCTCCACCCAGGCTGCTCACATGGCCGGTGGTGAGCGCGCCGAGCGCCTCCAGGGGCTGGGCCGCCAGGTAGGGATTGCTGACCACGAACAGGGCCGCGCCAGCCAGCCAGCCGCCCGCCACCGCCAGCCAGCAGCGCCAGGTGAGGCCGCGGCGAAAGACGAGCACCAGGCCCACGGCGGGCAGCAGCGCCAGGGCGGTGAGCTTGCAGCTGATGGCCAGGCCAGCCAGCACCCCGCTGGCGGCCAGCCAGGCCCAGCGCCGTCCCCTGCCCCAACCCGACGCCTGTTCCAGCGTCGCGAGACTGAGCAAGGCAAAGAGCAGCATGGGGATCTCGGTGAGCAGCGCCACCTGCACGGAGCGGAACACCGGGCTGGCCAGCAGCCAGGCCGCCGCCAGCCAGGCCGCCAGGGGCGAGAGCCGTCGGGCCCCCAGCGCCGCCGCCGCCACGGCGCAGGCCGCCGCCAGCAGGCCCATCAACAACCGCAGAGCCAGCACTCGCCGCGCCGGATCCTCGATGGAGGCGGTGGCGTGCCCCATGGCCCCCACCAGGTACAGCCCGAGCTTGGGGTTGTTGCGCCCGTAGTGACCGTAGGATTCGCCCCAGCGAAAGTCGCTCCAGGCACCCTCCGTGCCCCGCAGGCAGTCAAGGTACAGCTCCGCCTGCAGCATGCCGTACTCCACGAAGCCGCGCTCGTCCCCCTCCAGCTCGCCGGGGGCCCTCCAGGCCGCAGGCAGCACCACGCCCAGCGCCAGCACGAACACCAGCAGCAGCTGCCAGGGGCGGGAGCGGGGGAGCGGCACGGGACCTCCGCGCGGCAGGGGACGAGCGCCCAGCCTACCAGAGAGCCCGCCTGCGGTAGGATCACCGCGCACCCCGGCGAGGAGAAGCCCATGGAGCTCCACCGACGACAGCTGCTGGAAGGCATGGGGGCCACGGCCCTCCTGGCCCTGGGGGCTCGCCCCTTGAGGGCCCTGGCCGAGGCCGCACCCGCGCCGGCCTACCTCGTGCTGGAGATCAAGGCCGCCAGCTCGCTGGAGATCGGCCGCCAGCTGGGAGAGGCCCTGCGCGAAGACATCCAGACGGTGCTGGGCGAGCTGGACGAACGCTTCCAGCGCTGTCGCCAGGCCCTCGAAGGGCCGCTACGGCCCGCCGTGCAGGCCATGCACGCGGCGGCGACGCAGCGCTTCCCGGAGCTGATGCAGGAGCTGACCGGGCTGTCCGAGGGCAGCGCGGTGCCCTTCATGGAGCTGTTCGCCTGGAACTGCCGCTCCGAGATCGGCGTGCTGCGCAACGCCGCTGGCTGCTCCTCTGTGGGCCTTCCGCTCGACGGTGGGTTCATCCTCGCCCACAACGAGGACGGCGCCGCCGCCTACCAGGGCCACATGGCCGTGGCCCGGGTGACCCCTCCATCGGGTGTGCGCTTCGCCAGCCTGGTGTACCCCGGCACGCTGCCCGGGCTGGGTCCGGGCATCAACGCCCGCGGCCTCTGCCTGGCCAGCAACTACATCTCCCCCGCCACCGTCACCGCGGGCGTGCCGCGCTTCTTCATCGGCCGCGCCCTGTGCGAGGCCGAGGACCTCTCACAGGCGGTGGCCATCGCCACCACCGAAGGCCGGGCCTTCCCCTGGCACCACAACCTGGGGGATCTGCAGAGCGGTGAGCTGCTCTCCCTGGAGACCTGGCCCGACGGCAGCCACGATCGCCTGGTCGTGCGCAGCCTGCACCTGCACACCAACCACCTCACCCACCCAGCCATGGCGGAGAAGCCGGAGGACCGCAGCTACTTCGCCGAGTCCTCCGGACCACGCATGGAGGTGCTGGAGCGCATGGCGGCCGAGAGACCCCCCACCGGCCGGGATGACCTGCTGGCCATGCTGGCCGACCGCAGCGGCTCCCCTACCCGACTGTGCCGACACCCCGATGACGACTACCCCGGGGTCACCCTGGCCACCGCGGTGTTCCGCTCCGGACAGGCCCACATGGAGCTGCTGCAGACCACGCCCTGCTTCGGCGCGAGCATGATGGTACAGGCCTGACCGCCAGGCTCATCGTCTCACAGAAGAGCTGCTCGGTGGACGCGCTTTTCATGGGGTAGAGTGCCCCAAGGGCACCCGCATCCTGGAGGAGACATGCAAGCACGCACCCTGTTCCTGGCCCTCTCACCGATCCTTCTGGCCGCCGTCGACTGCGGCAAGGACCCCGAGGAGACCGGCACCCCACCCGAAGCCGACGCCGACACCGACGCGGATGGCGACACCGACACCGACGCTGACGCCGACGCGGATGCAGACAGCGACGCCGACGCCGACGCCGACGCCGACGCCGATGCAGACAGCGACGCCGACGCGGATGCCGACACCGACACCGACACCGACCCCAACCTCTACGGCGAGATCGTGCGCAATCCCTGCTCCGACCCCAGCACCGTGGCCATCTGGTCGGTGATCTCGGGCGAGCCCGCCTGCGCCCCGGGCTGGGACACGGGCGGCACCGAGTGGAAGGACACGCTGGTGGACAGCCCGGCGGTCAGCGCCCGCAGCTTCACCGCCAGCCTGGACGCCGGAGACTACGGTGTGATCGGCTACACCGGTGGCTGCTACGGCTGCCAGGCCTTCAGCATCGGCGGCGACACCGTCACCATGGTGGAGCTCACCATGGACTACCTGGACCAGGTGGACGCCCCCTATCTCTACCTCTACCCCAAGGCGCCCACCGCGGTGAACGTGCGCATCTTCGACCCGGATCGCATCACCGCTGCCGAGCCGGCCTACCCCGACGGAGGCTGGGATGTGCTGGCCCGCCCCGATGGACAGCTGCTCACCGTCGACGGGCCGCGCGACTTCCTGTTCTACGAGCTGATGCTGGATCCCACTCGCTTCCAGTACAGCCAGGGATGGTGCGTGCCCGGCGCGCAGGCCCAGGCCAGCATCGAGGACGCCATGGCGGATCTGGGCTTCCTGCCCCACGAGATCGCCGATCTGGCCACCTTCTGGGACCACCAGTTCCCCAGCAGCGCCATGATCACCGTGTACCCGCAGGTCCAGTCCCTGTACAAGCTGCCCATCAACCCGGCCCCCGATCACCTGCTGCGCACCATCTTCGTGCTGGAGGCGGGCTGCAAGGCGGTGGAGAGCCCCTCGCTGCGCGCGGTGCCGCGCACCGGCTACCACGCCGCCGAGTGGGGCCTGATGCTGCGCGATGGTCTGGACAAGCCCAAGCCCCTCGTGCCCAGCTGGATGTGAGGACCGAGAGGTATACTCCTGGAGCCATGAGTCGTCTCCTCCACGCGCTGCCCTTGCTGCTTGTAGCGACGGGGTGCAGCGAGCCCTTCAACCCCCTGGGCCGCGGCACCGATGCGGACGGGGACGGCTCCTACGAAGAGCAGGACTGCGACGACGAGAACCCCGCGGTCTACCCCGACGCCAACGAGATCTGCGACGATCTGGACAACGACTGCGACGGTGAGGTGGACAACGACGCCGTCGATGTCGGCACCTGGTACCCCGACTCCGATGGCGACGGCTACGGCTACGACGAAGGCGGCTACTTCGTAGGCTGTGAGCCGGCGGCGGGCTTCGCGGACAACGGCGACGACTGCAACGAGTCCAGCGCCACGATCCACCCCGGCGCCGAGGAGATCTGCGACGGCCTCGACAACGACTGCGACGGGGTGGTGGACGGCGAGGGCACCGCCGGGGCCTCCACCTGGTACCCAGACTCCGACGGCGACGGCTTCGGAGCCACGGGCGAGGGCGAGGTGTCCTGCGAGGCCCTCGAGGACCGCGTGCTGGATGACTCCGACTGCGACGACGACGACGAGCTGGTGAACCCCGAAGCCCTGGAGCTCTGCGACGGGGTGGACAACGACTGCGACGGGTCCACCGACGAGGGCGACGCCAGCGACGCGCTCACCTGGTACGCCGACGCCGATGGCGATGGCTACGGCGATCCCCACAGCACCACCAGCGCCTGCGTGCTTCCCGAGGGCTACACCACCGACACCTGCGACTGTGACGACTCCAGCGCCGCCAGCCACCCCGGAGCCGACGAGTACTGTGACGACGCCGACAACGACTGTGACGGCAGCGTAGATGAAGATCCCGTGGACCCGCTCACCTGGTACCTGGACGCCGACGGAGACGCCTACGGCGATCCCGACAGCACCGCCAGCGCCTGTGAACCGCCCGCCGGCTACTACGCCGACAGCGGCGACTGCGACGACACCGACGCCGCCGTGAACCCCGCCGCCACCGAGGTCTGCGACGGGGTGGACAACGACTGCGACGGCAGCGCCGACGGCAGCGACGCCACCGACGCCAACACCTGGTACACCGACGCCGATGGGGACGGCTACGGCGACGCCAGCAGCTCATCGGTGGCCTGCGACGCCCCCAGCGGGACCAGCGCCGACAGCAGCGACTGTGATGACACAGAAGCCAGCGTCTACCCCAGCGCCTCGGAGACCTGCGACGGCCTCGACAACGACTGCGACGGCACCGTAGACGAGGACGCCACGGATGTATCGGAGTGGTTCACCGACAGCGACGGCGACGGCTACGGCGACGACGCCACCAGCACAATCGCCTGCACCGCGCCCAGCGGATCCATCGCCCTGGGGGGTGACTGTGACGACACGGACGCCAGCATCAACCCCGCCGCCTCCGAAGTCTGCGACGGGGTGGACAACGACTGCGACGGCAGCGCCGACGGCGCCGACGCCCCGGGCTCCAGTGACTTCTACGCCGACGCCGACAGCGACGGCTACGGCGACGCCAGCACCCTCACCACCACCTGCACCGCCCCCAGCGGCTACATCACCGACGCCAGCGACTGCGACGACACGGACAGCACCATCTACCCGGGCGCCTCGGAGATCTGCGACGGCCAGCAGAACGACTGCGACATGGTGGCCTGGTCCTCCAGCTCCGAAGACGGCAAGGTCACCTGGTACGACACCGCAGGAAACGGCACCGACATCACGGCCACCTTCACCACCGGCAGCGCTGGAAGCCCCAGCACCTACACCCTGCCAATCAGTGGAGAGCTGCTGCTCTGCGACGGCACCTACTACACGCTGCTGGAGCTGCGGGCTGCCGGCAGCCTGACCATCTCGTCCCTCAACGGCTCCGCCGATACCATCCTGGACAGCCAGGCGGCGGGCAGCGTCATCGGGATCCATACCGCGGGTTCGGTGGTGGACATCAGCGGCTTCACCATCACCGGCGGATCCGCCACCGACGGCGGCGCGCTGTACTCCGAAGACTCCGACCTGACCCTGAGCGACTGCATCGTGCGGGACAACCAGGCCAGCGACGAGGGAGGCGCCTTCTACGTGGACGGCGGCAGCCTCTACCTGCTGGACAGCCATGTGTTGGACAACAGCGCCAGCGACAGCGGCGGCGCGCTCTACCTGGCCGCCGGCTCCGTCACGGTGGTGGACAGCGAGATCAGCGACAACAGCGCCTCGCTGGCGGGGGGTGGCCTGTACCTGGCGGGTTCGTCGGTCACCGCGGTGTCGCTGGATGGCACCACCATGAGCGGCAACCACGCGGGCACCAGCGGCGGCGCCGTCTACGCCACCAGCGCTCCGGTGGACCTGGTGGACACCCTGCTGCAAGAAAACCAGGCCTTCCAGGGAGCCGGGCTGTACCTGACCGGCAGCGCGGCGGCCACCTGCATGGGTTCGTCCAGCGCCACCAGCGGCCTGCTCACCAACACCGCCATCTTCGGCGGCGGCGGCGTCTACCTGGCCAGCAGCTCCGCCAGCCTGGAGTCGGACACCTGCGACTGGGGCGCCTCGGGCGGCTCCGACGACAACAGCCCCGACGACGTGGGCACAGCCTCGAGCGACTGGTCTTTCGGCGACGACGCCAGCTTCACCTGCTCCAGCAGCTCTTGCAGCTAGTAGAATATCTGAGGCTCGAACAGAGCCACGGCAACAAGCCGAGGCCACCGCGCACTGAAGGACCCAGGGTGAAAGGTCCAGGCACGGTCGAGCCTCGAAATACGAGGAGGAGACCCCCATGCGCACCCACCTGCTGCCCCTGGCGCTGCTGTTGCTGGTAGGCATCGACTGCACCAAGGATCCTGACGACACGGGCCCCGATGACCCCGAGGCCGACGCGGACGCGGACGCTGACAGCGACACCGACAGCGATGCCGACGCCGATGCCGATGCCGATGCGGACACGGACGCCGACGCCGACGCCGACAGCGACGCCGATTCCGACGCCGACACGGACGCCGATTCCGATGCGGACAGCGACGCCAACCTGCAGGGCCGCATCGCCCACAACCCCTGCACCGATCCCAGCACCGTGGCCATCTGGTCGGTGCTGCCCAGCACCGCCGCCTGTGACCCGGGCTTCGACACCGGCGGCACCGCCTGGAAGGACACGCTGGTGGAGAGCCCGGCGGTGAGCTCCGGTCACTTCGAGGCGGACCTGCCCCCCGGGGACTACGGCGTGGTGGGCTACACCGGCGACTGCTGGGGCTGCGCCGCCTTCACCATCGACGACCACATCGTCACCGAGGTGGAGCTGTTCCTGGACTACACCGGAGGAGACTGGGCGCCCTACCTGTACCTCTACCCGGAGCAAGCCACCCCGGTGTCGGTGCGCATCTTCGACCCGGAGCGCACCCTCGACGCCGACCCGGCCTACCCCCGCGGCGGCTGGCAGGTCATCGCCCACCCAGATGGCCAGCTGGACACCCTGGAGGGCCCCCGCAGCTCCCTGTTCTACGAGCTGGCGCTCGACCCCACGGCCTTCCAGTACAGCCAGGGCTGGTGCGTGGCGGGCCACCAGGCCCAGGCCACCATCGAGGCCGCCATGGGCGACATAGGCTTCCTGCCCGACGAGATCGACGACTTCACCACCTTCTGGGACCCGGTGTTCCCCAAGGCGGCGGCCTTGACCATCTACCCCCAGACCCGCAGCCTGTACGCCCTGCCCATCGAACCTGCGCCCCAGCACCTGCTGCGCGCCCTGTTCGTGCTCGAGCCCGGCTGCCGCCACGTGGCCGCGCCCAGGCTGGAGCGGGTGGATCGCGAGGGCTACCACGCCGCCGAGTGGGGCGTGGTGATCCTGCCCGGCCTGGAGCAGCCCAGGGCGCCGCTGGTGGGGAGCTGGAGGTAGGGGGCTGCAGACCGGGCTCCTGCGACCGCGATGTACGGCAGGCGCACCCCATGTCGCGCCTGGGGACCTGGAAACAGGGAGGATCGCCGCGGCGGCCGGAGCGGTGCGGCTGGCACAGGACTTGCTGCTCTCTGCGCCCCACCCGCGGAGGTCCACCATGGCCGGCAAGACCAGCTCCTCCAGGATTTCGCGCCCTCTCGCCCTGCTGCTGTCGCTGTCTGCCGTGGTACTGATGGGTGGTGGCGAGGTCGATGATTCCGCCTGTGAACAGTCCGATCCCACCAACGGCGCCTTGACCACCATCCAGGATGTCATGGCCGCGCCGGCTCCCACCAGCGCGGTGGCCTGCACCGACACCTGCGGCCCACGAGGTCGATCCGGCGAGTGGGCCGGCGACGGAGTGTGCGACGACGGCGGTCCCGGTGCCAAAGACTCCGCCTGCTGCACAGCGAGGAGAACAAGCTGCGACCCATCTGCGAACACATCGACCACCGCGGCCGCGACAAGAAACACTGCGTCTCCGAGCCCGACGACCTGGACGTGTTCCGCACGGCCATCTTCCTGGCCAAGCTGCACGACAGCCCCCAGGTGCGGGTCATCGGCGCGGACGGCAAGGCCGGGCCGCTCATCGAGGACGCCTTCGAGCGCCTGTGCGACGAGGGCTTCCTCGACCCGGGCTCGGGCATCTGCAACGGCAACAACAAGCTGGCCTACGAGACCGTGGACCGTGGTCGCGGCTGGTTCCGCCACCACCACCACCACTTCCACCTGAGCACCTACGGCGGCAAGTCCGCCCCGGCACCCACCCGCGAGGCCGCGATGGAGTGCCTGGTGCCGGGTTGTGGGCGTGGTGAGGGGCCATGGGGGGGATCCGCACACCTCCAGACGGCCATGGAGGACACGATCTGCTGTTCAAAATTGTGAGCGGGCGATCGCGTCCGGAAAAGCGGACATGATCCCTGGTTCAACCGGCTGAATGGACGATCGCGTCCGGAAATACGGACGTGATCCGGGGTTCAAAATCTTGAGCTGGGGATCGTGTCCGCCAGGCGCGAGAGTGTTCTGCTGGTGTAGCGCTACCCGGGGCGCGTGGTGGTGGCGCTGTGAGCCTGAACGGTCACCGCCTGCAACGACCGCTGAAACAGCGAGAGTTCTCACAGATGGCCACCTCGGCACACGGTTCTGCTTGTTCCCATGCGTGGGGGGTGCAAGCTGTCCGGGTGCCCCGCACATGGGAGGTCACCGTGCTCGAGAACACCGGCATCACCGATCGGGTCAAGCCCCGACAGGCCCAGGAACAGCGTCGAATTCGGGCGCTGGACCAGATCGTGCCCGCCTGGCCCACACAGGACGGCGCCGGCGTACGTCTCATGCGCAGCCTGGGCGGCGCATCGCTGCCCGCGCTCGATCCATTCCTGCTGCTGGACGAGATCCGCAGCGACGACCCCGGCGACTGGATCGCGGGCTTCCCGGCCCATCCGCACCGGGGCTTCGAGGCCGTCACCTACATGATCGAGGGCGCCATGGAGCACACCGACTCCACCGGCGCCCACGGTCGCCTGGAGTCGGGCAGCGTGCAGTGGATGACCGCCGGCCGCGGCATCATCCACTCCGAGATGCCGGTGCGTCGCGAAGGCCGGCTGTGGGGCTTCCAGCTGTGGATCAACCTCCCCGGCCGACGCAAGCTGTCCGACCCCCGCTACCAGGACCTGCCGGCCTCCGAGATCCCCGAGATCGCCCTGGAGGGTGGAGGCCGCATGCGCGTGGTGGCGGGCAGGGCTCTGGGAGCCACGGGCCCCGTACGGGGTATCGTCACAGCCCCCCAGTTCCTGGACATCACGCTGCCTCCCGGTGACGACATCGATCTGGAGGTGGCCGAGGGCCGCTCGGTGTTCGCCTATGTGCTCACCGGACACGCCCGCTTCGGCGACGATCCCATGCGCATCCCCCGCTCCACGCTGGTCACCTTCCTCGATGGTGACCGCGTCAAGGCCGAAGCCGTAGGCGAAGAAGGCGCCCGCTTCCTGCTGCTGTCGGCGCGCCCCATCGGCGAACCGGTGGCCCGCTATGGCCCCTTCGTAATGAACACGGCCCAGGAGCTGGAACAGGCCTTCGCCGACTACCGCGCCGGCCGACTCACAGACTGAGATCAGCCAGGAACGAACAGGTTTCTCGCCGAGACATCTATTGACGGATCACAGCGTGCCCCGTGCCCCCACACAGTTAAGAGAAACCCAAGGAAGAACGCATGCCTCGCATCCTGGTGCTCTACTACAGCTCCTTCGGACATGTGGAAGCCCTGGCCCGGGCCGCGGCTGCGGGTGCCCGCGAGATCCCGGGCGCTGAAGTGGTGATCAAGCGGGTACCCGAGCTGGTCCCCAAAGACGCCGCACGCAAGAGCGGCTACAAGCTCGACCAGCAAGCCGAGGTGGCCAGCCACGAAGAGCTGGCCGACTACGACGCCGTGCTCTTCGGCACCCCCACCCGCTTCGGCATGATGGCGGCGCAGATGCGCACTTTTCTGGATCGCACCGGCGGCCTGTGGGCCAAGGGCTCCCTCATCGGCAAGGTGGGCAGCGTGTTCACCTCCACCGCCACCCAGCACGGCGGCCAGGAAGCCACGGTGCTGTCGTTCCACACCACCCTGCTGCACCACGGCATGGTCATCGTGGGTCTGCCCTACAGCGCCCGGGGCCAGACCCGGCTCGACGAGGTCACCGGCGGTTCGCCCTATGGCGCCGGCACCATCGCCGGGGGCGATGGCGGCCGCACACCCAGCGAGAATGAGCTGGAGCTGGCCCGCTTCCAGGGCCGCCACGTGGCCAGCATCGCCTCCCGACTGGCCGCCTGAACCTGCCAGAATCTGTCCGGCTTCCCGGTTAGGATCGAGCCTCGTGTTCCCTGGCCTGGAGTTCAGCCATGACCATCTCCATAACCAGCATCTCCACGCCCCTCGGTCCCCTCTTCCTGGCTGGAGACGATGCCGGCCTCCAGCACACCTGGTTCGCAGCCTGCGACCAGTCGCGCCAGCCCGATCCCAGCTGGAACGAGAACCCGGCGCCCCTCACGCGCGCGGTACAACAGCTCAAGGCCTACTTCGCCGGCGAGCTCCGCGAATTCGACCTGCCGCTGGCACCCCAGGGCACAGATTTCCAGCTCAAGGTCTGGCGCGGTCTCTGCGCGATCCCCTTCGGCAGCATCGTCAGCTACGGCGATCTGGCCCGACGGGTGGGCTGCCCCCGCGGAGCCCGGGCGGTGGGTCAGGCCAACGGGCGCAACCCCCTGCCCGTGGTGGTGCCTTGCCACCGCGTGGTGGCGAGTGGCGGCGGCCTGGGCGGCTTCACCGGCGGCTTGCATCTCAAGCGCTGGCTGCTGGATCACGAGCGCGGGAACCACGCCCAGCAGGAAGCGCTCTTCGACAGGGGCTCCCGCTCTCAGCGACGGCGGCCCCTGGCCCCCTGACCACCCTCCACCTGCTCCACCCTACGTCGCCAGGGGTGCATGCTGAAGGCGTGCTGCTCCGCTGGTGAGAGCTGGTTCGAGATGGCGGCGTACTGCCTTCGAGCCTCCGACTGGTAGTGGTAGGCCTGCCGCGAGACCCCGCGGGCTCCGTAGTACTCGGCGCGCACCAGCAGGTACTCCATGCGCAGGGTCGCCGCTCCGTGGCTCTCCAGCCAATCCAGCACCGGCCCGAACGAGACCGCGGGATCTTCGCGCTCGCCCAGCGCTCTGGAGCGACAGGCGCAGGCGAAGGCCTGGGCGGTGATCCAACCCTTGTGGCCCAGCTGATCGATGGCGCGGCGGGTGTGCTCGCCCGCCCCTCGCCAGTCGCCGTGTGCCGCCATGGCCTCGCCCTTGTAGGCCTCCAGCTGCAGCGCCACCAGTGGCAGCAGCGCCCGCTCCGCCGCGGCCACGCTCTGCTCCAGAATGGCGACGGCCGCCTCGGTTTCACCCGTGGCCAGCGCCAGCCTGCCTCGAGCCAGGGCGACGCGGGCTGCATTGAGCGGGTGAACCTGCGCCACACCCAGCTCGAGAACCTCGCCCAGTCGCTCGCGGGCCTGGCCCAGCCGGTACAGGTCCACCTCCAGCTCGGTGAGCGCCAGCAGCATGGCCGTGTAGACGTGTGGATCGCCCTCCAGGCGCGCCTTCTGCAGGTAGGGCTCCAGCAGCGACAGGGACTCGGACAGCCGCCCGTCGATGCGCACCAGGTGGGCCAGCTCGATGGCCGCCACCCAGCCACCGTCCCGATCGCCCGCCACCCGCAGGCAGGCGCGACCGCGCAGCAGCTGCTGCTCCGCCTCGGCGAGCTGCCCGCGGGCGGCCAGCACCACACCGTGCCCCACGCGGGCACGCCCCTCGCAGCGCGGGTCCTCCACCGCCCCGGCGGCCTGGATGGCCCTCTCGTACAGCTGCACCGAGCGGGGGATCTCGCCCCAGCACCAGGAGCTGGTCCCCAGCTCCTGCAGCAGCCTGGCCAGCATGCGCTCCCGCGCGCCCGCTCCACCGGGGGTGGGACGCAGCCGCTCCAGCTGCCAGCGGGCCTGCTGCAGCAGGTCGCGCTCCTCCCGCCGGCGCCCCTGGCTGCGCAGGTACAGGGCCTGGTTCATGTCCACCTCGGCCCTCAGCGTAGGCTCGGTGGCGAATGCCCGCGCCTTGCGCATGGCGAGATCCACCCGCCGGTCTCCGGGATGGTGGCTGGACAGGGCGCAGGCATGGGCCAGGAACAGGCGCGCCAGCGCGGCCTGGGACACGGCGCGGGCATCCGCCACCCGAGCCGTGATGCTGGTGGTCACGGCCAGCCAGCTGGCGGCGTGCCGACCCTTGTCCTGCTGGGTGAAACACCTGACGATCTCCCGGATGGAGTCGTCCACGCTGCCGGCGGCGGACAGCAGGCGCGCCGCGTCCACCGAGGGGGACTCGAGCGGGAGCACCTCAGCCAGGCGGCCTTCCAGCTCCGCCCGCCGCTCCACCGACAGGTTGCCCACAACCACGTCAGCCACCATGCCCACACGGAAGCGCCAGCACCCCCGCTCGTCCGCGGGAAGCAGCACACCCAGCTGCTCGAGCATGGCCAGGCTGGCCTGCACCGCCGTGGACTCCAGGCCCGCGGCGTGCACCAACACGAGCAGCAGAGCCGTGTCGCCGGCCAGCGCTACCGCCTGCAGCAGGCCCGTGCTGTGGGGATCGAGGGCCAACAGCTGGGCGCTCACTTCGCGCTCCACAGCCGGAGGGATGGAGATGCGCCCACCGGAGCTGTCCACCCAGGTGAGCAAGCCGCCGGGTTCCCGGCAGGCCTCCAGCCCACCGCTCCGCACCATGGCGCGCAGGATCTCGGCCACGTAGACCGGCTGCCCGCCGCTGGCCCGAGCGAGCTCCAGGGCGAAGGCCGCGGGGGTGGACCGCCAGCCCAGCATCGAGCCCACAAGCACACCCACCTCGCCCGGAGTGAGGGGCTGCAGGAAGCTGCGCGTGGCGCTGAAGAAGGCCAACCGCAGGGCCGGACCGTCGGCCAGATCGAGCGCTGTCGCGAACAGGAGCAGAGGAACGCGCCGAGTGGTGGCCTGCGTGAGCATGTCCTGCACCGCCGCCACCAGGGGCGGCGATGCCAGGTGCAGATCGTGCAGGAAGACCGCCGTGCGCACCGTCCCTGCCGCGTCCAACAGCTTCCCCAGCAGCTCCGATAGCACCCGCGTGTTGATGTGCCCGTCGGTTCCCTCGCAGTCCACCGAATCGCGGG
Source organism: uncultured Enterobacterales bacterium (assembly GCA_964512185.1). Taxonomy (GTDB): domain Bacteria; phylum Myxococcota_A; class UBA796; order UBA796; family JAFGLY01; genus CAZEJJ01. The sequence continues at coordinate 15,927 of CAZEJJ010000082.1, forward strand.
GCGCAGCCATGGAGTGCAGGGAGGCGCTGCAGGTTCCGAAGCCTTCCCTGCGCGCCAGCGCCGCGGCTTCCCCGAGCACGCGCGCCCGATCCGAACCGACCCCTCCCACAAGCAGGGTCATGCGCCCCGGGCGAGCCCGACCGAGGGTGGCCGCCACGCGCCGCAGCACGGTGCGGCGGCCCACCAGCACGGGCTGCCCCAGGTGTTCGAGCGCGCCCCCGACGGGCAGGGACGCGCCACCGTGCTCACGCAACAGCTCCGCCACCTCGCCCGCGCTCTGCACGCGATCACCGGGCGCCTTGGCCATCATGCGCATGACCAGGTCCGAGACGGCGACGGGCAGCCCCGGGACCAGCTCGTGGGGAGCTGGGGGCATCTCCATCAGGTGCTTGCGCGCCAGGCCGAAGGCGGTGTCGGCCTCGAAGGGCGGGCGACCGCAGAGCAGCCGGTACAGCAGGGCCCCCAGTGAGTAGATGTCGGAGCGCTCGTCGATGGAGTCGCCGTCGATCTGCTCGGGAGATGCGTAGGCGAAGGTGCCCACGAACTCGCCCATGCGCGTGATCTGTGACCCGGAGTCCAGCACCCGTGCCGTGCCGAAGTCCAGCAGCTTCACCGAACCGTCCTTGAGCACGATCACGTTGGAGGACTTGAGATCTCGGTGGATGATGCGGCGCTGGTGCAGGTAGTCCAGGGCGTCGGCGACGCCAGCCACCAGGCGCGCCACCTCAGCGGTGCGGCGCGTGGTGCCGGGCTCGCCGAAGTCCCGCGCGCGCTCCTGCAGCAGCACGCCGTCGAGCAGCTCCATGAGCAGGTAGGGGCCCTTGTCGGACTCGTCGTAGCGATACACCCGCACGATGTTGGGGTGGTCCAGGCGGGCCAGGGCGCGGTACTCCCGGTGGAAGCGGGTGATGGCCACACCCTGCCGCGAGAGCAGCTTCAAGGCGTAGCGCTTGTGGGTGTCCTCGGCTTCCACCTCGAAGACCCGCGCCGCGCCGCCCACGCCCAGCTCCCGCAGCACGCGGTAGGGGCCGATCTGCTTGAGGGCATGGCTGCGCTTGCTCACGATCCGAGGTGCTCCCTGGTGTAGACACCGTCCACCCAACGCCAGGGGCGGCTATCAGCATTCCTGTCGCGCAGCACTGCTGGCAAGCGGTGTTGGCGCACCTGGTCGAAGCAGTGCAGCGCCGCGAAGCGCAGCATGGAGGCGGGCAGGCCCACCGCGGACAACCCCGGGTGCCCGGTGGCGGGGTAGGGACCGCCGTGGTTCATGGACGCTACCACGGCCACACCGGGGGGCATCTTGTCGTTGAGCAGGCGGCCCACGCGGCGGCGCAGGAGCGGGGCGATAGTGTCGTGGAGCGGATCGTCGAGGCCCTGGCTGTGGCTGTAGAGGCAGCCGGTGAGGTTGCCCTCGAGGCTGCGCGCCAGGGCAGCCAGCTCCGAGGGCTGCTCCGCAACCACCGCCAGGCAGGCGTTGCCGAACATCTCGGTCTGGAAGGTGGTGGGACTCTCCAGGAAGCGTCGCACGCTGACCCTCAGCAGGGTGTTCTGGAAGCGGAAGCCGGGGCCGGCCAGGGGCGCGCCACCCACCAGCAGCTGGGCGCCCGCATCCAGCAGGGTCGCCACCGCTGCCTGGAGCTCCTGCAGCACGCCCCGCCCCAGCAGGGTGCCCACCGGGGCGGCCTGCAGCGAGGCGGCGAGCGTGTCCAGGAAGGCCTCGGCCTGTGGGCCTGCCTGCAGCACCGCGATGCCCGGGTTGGTGCAGAACTGGCCGGTGCCCAGCAGGCAGAAGTCGCGCAGCTCGGCGGCGATGGCGGCGGATCGCTCCGCCAGGGCGCCGGGCAGAAGGAACACCGGGTTGACGCTGGACAGCTCCAGGTAGATGGGCTTGCCCGCGAGGTCAGCCGCCCGCTTGAGCCGCAGGCCCGCGCGGCGGGAGCCGGTGTAGCCGGTGCCTCCCACCAGGGCATGGGACACCAGCCGCTCGCCGTCGCTGTGGCTGCAGCGGTACAGCAGCTGCACCGTGGCGGCGGGCAGGCCGGTGTCTCGTGCGGCAGCCAGGGCCTGCTCGGCCATGAGGCGGGTGGTGCCAGGGTGGGCCGAGTGGGCCTTGGCGATGACCGGGTTGCCGGCGGCGATGGCGGCGGCGAAGTCGCCCCCGGAGATCCCGTTGAAGGCCAGCGGGAAGTTGTTGGGTCCGAACACCACCACCGGGCCTTCGAGGGCCGCATAGCAGGATCGGATGTTGCTGGCTGTGTCGATGGTGGGCTGGCACCAGGAGCCATCGCGGGCCGCCGCGGCGGCCTGGCGCAGCTGGTCGCACATGCGGGGGAACTCGATGTCCGCCAGGCGCGGAGAGGTACCCAGGGCGGTCTCGCGCTGGGCCAGGGCCACGATGGACCGCTGGTGCTGCTCCAGCCGCTCGGCGTAGCGCACGAGGAACACGGCGATCCGCGCGGCGGACACCTGGAGCAGCTGCTCGGAGGCGCGGGCGCCCGCCGCGAGGGCCTCGGCCAGGTCTCCCCAGGCGCTGACCGGGTAGCGATCCGGCAGGGGCTCACCGCTGGAGGGATCGCAGGCGGTGAAGCTGGCGCTGCTGCGGGCAGGCCGCCAGCTGCCGTCGATGAGCACGGGATAGAGGACTGCTTCCATGGGACCTTCCGTGGCGAGGGATCAGAGGCCCAGCTGCCGGGCGATGACCTCCCGCATGATCTCGGTGGTGCCCCCACCGATGGAGTACAGGCGGATGTCCCGGTAGAGCCGCTCCACCAGGTACTCGCGCATGAAGCCGTAGCCGCCGTGGATCTGCAGCGCCTGGTCGATGATCCAGCTGGCGGCCTCGGCGGAGTTGTTCTTGCACATGGCTACCTGGGCCAGGCAGGGCTCGCCGGCCTGCAGGCGGGCGGCCAGCAGGTAGGCGTAGCTGCGGGCCACGTCCAGCCGGGTGGCCATCTCGGCCAGGCGGTGACGCTGCACCTGGAAGCGCACCACCGGCCGACCGAAGGCCTCGCGCTGGCGGGCGAATTCCAGCGCCGCGTCCAAGGCCATCTGGGCCATCTGCAGGGCCATGACCGAGAGCACCAGGCGCTCGGTGGCGAAGTTCTTCATCAGGATGAGGAAGCCCTGGTTCTCGACGCCCAGCAGGTTGTCGACGGGCACGCGCACCTGGTCGAAGCCGATCTCCGCCGTGTCCGAGGCCGCCCAGCCCATCTTCTGGAGGCTGTGGGAGACGCTCACACCGGGCCGATCGGTCTCGATGAGCAGCACGCTGATGCCCGCATGGCCCGGACCACCGGTGCGCACCGCGGTGGTGAGGAAGTCGGCGCGGGTGCCGCTGGTGATGAACATCTTGGAGCCACCCACCAGGTAGCTGTCGCCTTGACGCACGGCCCGGGTGCGGATGCTGGCCACGTCGGAGCCCGCGTCGGGTTCGGTGATGGCCAACGCGGCGATCTTGTCGCCCGCCAGCACCGGCGCCAGGAAGGCCTGCTTCTGGGCATGGGTGCCGAAGTGAACGATGGGCGGCAAGGCGATGGCGTGCACCCCCAGGCTGGCGGCCAGGCCGGGGGAGCCACCGCGGGTGAGCTCCTCGACGATGATCACCTCGCTGAGGATGTCGCAGGGCGTGCCGCCATAGGCCTCGGGGTAGCCGGCCCCCATGAACCCCGCCTGGGCCCACTCGCGGTACAGCTCCCGGGGGAAGCTGCGCTCGGCCTCCCAGCGATCCACGTGGGGGACGATCTCGCGCTGCACGAAGCCGCGGACGGAGCTGCGCAGCAGCTGGTGCTCCTCGGTGAAGGGGCCGCTCACGGCCGCTCCTGGGGATCGGGGATGGCCCAGGTGCGACCCCAGAGGCGCGCACCGCCATCGACGAAGAGGGTCTCGCCGGTGATGTAGGAGGCGGCGGAGGAGAGCAGGAAGCAGATGGAGGTGGCCACCTCGTAGGGCGTGCCCAGGCGCTTGAAGGGGATCTCCTGCCGCCGCATCTCCAGCAGGCCCTCGCCGTAGCGCGACAGCGCCGAGGTGCGGATGACACCGGGAGCGACGGCGTTGACGCGGACACCGTGCCGCGCCCACTCCACAGCCAGGGTGCGGGTCATGTTCTCCACCCCGGCCCGCGCGGCTCCGGTGTGCACCATGCCGGGGAAGCCTCGCTTGACCTCGGCGATGACATTGATGATGACACCCGAGCCGGCGGGGATCATGGCGCCGGTGGCCACGGCGCGGGTCATGTACCAGGTGCCGCTCAGGTTGTTGCGGATCACCGAGTCCCAGCCCTTGTTGGTCAGGGCCTCGGCCGGGGTGGGGAACTGCCCACCCGCGTTGTTCACGAGCAGGTCCAGGCGGCCGAAGCGCTCCTGCACGGCCGCCACCAGCGCATCGACGGCGACGGGATCGCGGATGTCGCAAGGCTGCGCGAGGCACTCCGCGCCCAATTCGCGCAGCCTGTCCGCACCCGCGTCGAGGTTCTGCTGCTTGCGGCTGGCGATGGCGATGCAGGCACCCGATCGGGCCAGCAGCTCGGCGGTGGCCAGGCCCAGGCCCGTGCCCCCACCGGTGATCAGCGCCACCTGGCCGCGAAACAGCTCCGTCGAGAAGGGACTCGTCACGGCGACTCCTGCACCTGGGAGTCGTTTCCGGTAACCCGCCGGTCGGCCAGCCCTCCGCTGGCGGCGACGAGCCTTGCCGGTGGTGCTGGCTGTGCGCAGCTTGCAGGCTCGATCCACCTGGAGCTTCCATGACCGAGCGACTCGTATCCTTCACCACCTGCCCCTTCGTACAGCGCGCCCTGCTGGTCATCGCAGAGAAGGGGATCGATCCCGATGTCATCTACATCGATCCCGACGACCGCCCCGACTGGTTCTGGGACAAGTCACCCCGCGGCAAGGTGCCGCTGTTGCTGGTGGACGACGTGGCGCTCTTTGAGTCGCAGGCCATCTGCGAGTACCTGGAGGAGGTGCACCCCCTGCCGGCGCTCATGCCCCGCGATCCCGTGCATCGCGCCCGCGACCGGGCCTGGTTCGCCTTCGCCGGCGAGGGCCTGTTCGCGCCCCTGTACAAGATGACCTTCTCCACCAACGCCACCCGCTTCGAGCGGGCCAGCAAGGACCTGGAGCAGTCCCTGGAGCGGCTGCAGCGCGAGCTGGGCGACCGCGAGTGGCTCTCGGGCGACGGTCACCGTTTCGGAATGGCCGACGTGGCGGTGGCGCCGGTGTTCACGCGGCTGGCGCTGCTCGAAGAGCTGGGAGCCTACCGGCTGCCGGAGTCCCTGGCCGCGCTGCACGCCTGGGGCGAGCGCATCCTGGCGCGGCCCTCCATGGCCGCCTCGCTGCCAGCGGCCTTCGAGCGAGACATGTTGGAGAAGATGCGAAAGGCCGGCGCAGTGGCGACGGGGATCAGGGGCTGAGCCCCCCTTATTCACCATCCCACTACTGCGACCGCCGAGTCGCGGCGTTCGCCGCCCGTGCTTGGCCTCCTTCCTCGGCGTATTGGTACACGCCTTCGGTCAGTCGGCGCTACGCACGAACACCGACCACTCGCGCCTCAGCGCTCTCGCTACGTGGTCTGACGAACAAGGGGGGCTGAGGCAGTCCGTGGTGCCTCGCCACGGGGGAGTGACACAGACGCCGATGTGTCACCCTCGCTCTCACCGTGGAGTTGCCGCTGGGAGACGGGCTGCTCCCCCCCCCGTGTGGGGCGCGGTTCCTGCCTGGCTTGAACCTGGGGACCTGGCGGCTACCTGTGCGGCTCCGTGGCCTGCTCCACGCCCGCCGCGTAGGGCCTGCCCTCCAGGAAGCGCCCCAGGAACAACAGCCCCATCAGGCGCTCGGGATCCGCAGCCAGGCGGGGCCCCATGTCGCCCACGGTCCCGCGCATGACGCGCTCTTTTTCGGGGTGTCCGGCCCAGAAGACAACGGCGACGGGGAGCTCCGCGGGCAGCACCTCGACCAGGGCCTCGAACAGGGCGATGGGGTCCTGCAGGGCCATGTAGAGGATCATGGTTGAGGGGTACTGGGCCACGTGCTCCAGCACCTGTCGGTCTTCGACGGCGCGGCCCGTGAACAGGGAGAAGGGAGCGCTCTGGATCAGGAAGCGCGAGTCGAAGGCAGGCAGGGCCGACTTGCCGAGCACGGCCATGGCGGCGGCGTCGCTGCCCATACCCGGCAGGATGGCCACCTCGCGCTCGCTCATGCGCTCCAGGTAGAAGTGGGCGGGGCCGTACAGGCTGGGGTTGCCGATATCGAGCATGCCCACGTCTCGGCCCTTGTCCAGCCAGTCACGCACCAGGGCCACGCGCTCGGTGACCAGACGCTCCCGCTCGTCCTCGAACACGGGCAGCTCCTCGGCGGTGAGCTCCTCCCACCAGCGGCCCTCGTGGTCCCAGAGACCCGGCAGCGGATCGAAGAGCACGGGCTTGCCGCCTGTGTACTCCCCGAACAGCTCCACCAGCTCTTGCGGCGCCACCAGTGCGTCCACGGCCTGCATGCGCTCCAGGGCCTGCAGGGTGGCCAGGGGCGGACCGGCGGGACCCGTGCCGATCACGTAGAACAGGCCCGGCTCCTCGCCAGCCAGAGCCGGGGAGGCCGCCGACAGCAGCGCCAGGGCTGGCAACACGGACAGACGCATGCGCGACATGGGGGCTCCTGGGAGAGTGTCCCCATGGTAGCGCGATGGGGCTACTCCTCGCCGGAGACCGACTGGATCTCTGACGCATCCGTGGCAGCTTCAGCGGAACGAGCCTTGACCTCGAGGCCCTCGGTGCCCGTCAGGGCGTAGCCTCCCTCCTGCGCCGAGGCGCGGCCCAGGTCCGGCTGCTGGGTGAAGGCCTGGGTGTAGCTCAGGCCGTGGGTGTCCTGCAGGTGGGCGGGCTCGATGCAGCCAGTGGTGGCGGCGAGCAGCGCTGCTGCGGCGATGGTGCTGGGGCGGTTCATGGCGTTTCCTCCACATCGGTGACGGCGAGGCGCAGAAGCCCCTCGCGGGCGAGGCTGTTCTGGGGATCCAGCTGCAGGGCCTGGCGGTAGCGGCCCTCGGCCGGGGCGGGCTGCAGCGAACGCTCATGGGCGAGCCCGAGGCGGGCGATGGCGTGAGCCTCAGGACCGACGGAGCGAAAGATCTGCAGCGCCTCATCGGTGCGGCCCGCGGCGGCCAGAGCGAAGCCAAGGTTGTTGAGGTAGCGCAGATGGGTGGGATCGAGCCGCACCGACTGCCGCAGCTGCTCGGCGGCTTCTTCGGGCCGCTCGCTGACCAGCAGCAGGAAGCCGAGGTTGTTTCGGTACTGGGCCGCGTCGGGCGCCAGCCCGGTGGCGCGGACCAGCCGGGACTCGGCCTCCTGCAGCTGCCCCAGATCGAAGGCGAGCAGCCCCATGGTGCCCTGTAGGACGGGATCCTTGCGGTGCCGACGCGCGTGGGGCTCCAGCAAGACCAGGGCCTCGGTGCATAGGCCCTGGGCGTAGAAGGTCTGGGCCTGCAGCAGGTCGAGGTCGTAGCTCGAGCCCGCTTCGCTGCGGGCCAGGGCCAGCACCGCATTGGCGCGCTGCACCTCGCCAGCGGCGAGCATGGCGCGGGCCATGTCGAGGCGGCCGTCCAGGCGCCCATCGGCTGTGGTCCAGCCGGGCGGGTCGGAAGGCTGGACGCGGTCCCTGGCGGCCTGCGCCTGGGAAGCGAGCAGGTTGGAGATCAGCAGGAGGGCGAAGAGCAGCAGCATGGAAGCTCCTAGCGACTCATGAGCACGGGTATCAGGTTGCGGATCAGGTTCACGGCGGCGGGGCCGAGGATGGCTACGAACAGGCAGGGCAGCAGGAAGATGATCATCCCGATGGTCATCTTGGGAGAGATCTTGGCGGCTGTCTCCTCGGCGGCCAGCATGCGGCGCTGGCGCACCATGTTCGCATGCACCCTCAGGGCGCGAGCCACCGAGGTGCCCAGCTTCTCCGACTGCACCAGCACGTTCACCAGGGAGGTGACGGCCTCCAACCCCGCGCGCACGGACAGCCGCCTGAGGGCGTCGGAGCGGGGGATGCCCGCCTGCACCTCGTGGCCCACCACCTGCAGCTCCAGCGACAGCTCGGGCGCCACCTGCTCCATCTCGTTGGCCACCCGGGCCAGGGCGGCTTCGAGCCCCAGCCCCGCCTCCACGCTGGCCACCAGCAGGTCCAGCGCATCTGGGAAGCCGCGCATGATGGCTTCGCCGCGCTTGCGGGCGATGTGCTCCACCACCCGGGCGGGCAGGTAGTAGCCGAAGAAGGCGAAGAACATCACGCACACCGCCAGGTGCGTCAGCGGCATCGCGGGCAGCAGCGCGAAGGCCAGCATGGGCAGGCTCAGAGCCAGCACGACGCGGATGGTGCTGAGCCAGGCAGCGGCGGTGGGCGAGCGGATGCCGGCCTGCAGCAGACGGCGCCGCAGGCTGTCCACTTCCTCCTGGTCATCTTCCCTGGCCAGGGCGGCGATGCGCTCCGCCAGCACACTCAGGCGTGAGACCCTCCGGACGGGTCCGGCCACCGGTGTGGCGATGCCCCCGGTGTACTCCACCAGGCGGTCCTGGCGGGTACGGGCGGGATGCAGGAGCAGCCAGGCACCGGTGACGAAGCCGGAGACCGCCAGCAGGATCAAGGAACAGGCGAGCAGCAGGGCCACACTCATGCTGGCCTCCTCAGGTACGGATCTGCGCCAGGCGGCGCAGCACGAGGGCACCCAGCAGGTAGCTGAGCAGGGCGTAGCCCAGCATCCACCGACCGAAGGGATCGATGACCAGGGGCTGCATGTAGCTGGGGCGCAGCGTCAGGATGGCCGCAGCGACGAACAGGGGGAGTCCACCCAGAATCATCGCGGAGAAGCGCGCCTCCGAGGTGAGCGCTCCCACCTTGGCCTCGAGGGTGAAGCGACCCCGGATGGTGTTGGCGATGTTCTCCACGATCTCCACCAGGTTGCCGCCCGTCTCGCGCTGCAACAGCACCGAGCCGGCGAACAGGCGCAGATCGAAGTTGCCGGGATTGCGCTGCACCAGGTGGTCCAGGCTGTCGCGGAAGTCCAGGCCCAGGTTGTGCTCCTCCCACACACGCCCGAACTCGTGGGCCAGGGGCGGCGGGGTCTCCATGGCGCAGGCCCGCATGGACTCCGAGATTCCGTGACCGGCCTGCAGGGAGCGCCCCACCAGGTCCATGGCGTCGGGCAGCTGCTCAGAGATCTTGCGGGAGCGTCGCTGGCCCTGGTTAACGAGAAAGGCGATGGGCAGCGTCGCGAACCCGAGGCCCAGGATGGCCAACGGGCTGCGCAGCAGGAAGGCCAGCACAACCACGCCGATGATCCCCGCCACCAGGGACTGCAACAGCAGCGAGCGCATGCTGGTGCGCCCTCCTGCCTGCGTGCGCTGAGCCTCGAGCCATTCTCCAAACCGACCCAGGTGCCGAGCGATGCCTTGCTGCCTGACCAGCGACAGGCTCTGGGCCCCGTCGCCCTTCTCCAGGGAGCCGAGCCGGCGGGCGATACCGCGCAGGCGCTCATCTTCACGCGTGCGGAAGAACTCCAGCGCCCCCTGGGCAGCGGCCACCACCGCCACGGCTACGCAGGCGAGCAGCAGGACCAGGATCCAGGTCTGCACCTCACACCTCCTCGCGCAGCCGGAACAGGGCGGGGGTGAGCTCGACCCCGAAGCGCTCCAGGTGATCCGAGAAACGGGGTCGGGTGCCGGTGGCCACATAGGCCCCTCGCACCTTGCCGTCCTGGTCGATGGTGCGCTGCTCGAAGCGGAAGATGTCCTGGGTGGTGACCGTGGGACCTTCCATGCCCACCACCTCGGTCAACGAGAGCATGCGGCGGGAGCCGTCCACCAGGCGATCCAGGTGCACGATGACGTCCAGGGAGCGGGCCACGGTCTCGCGGATGTGCTTCTCCGAGAGGTTGGGCATGCCCATGCCCACCATGGTCTCCAGCCTGGACAGGGCGTCGCGGGCGCTGTTGGCGTGCACCGTGCTGAGCGAGCCCTCGTGGCCCGTGTTCATGGCCTGCAGCATGTCGATGGCCTCGGCACCTCGGATCTCACCCACCACGATGCGATCGGGGCGCATGCGCAAGGCGTTGCGCACCAGCTCCCGCTGGCTGATCTCACCGCGACCTTCCAGGTTGGCGGGGCGGGTCTCCAGACGCACCACGTGCTCCTGCTGCAGCCGCAGCTCAGCGGAGTCCTCGATGGTGACCACGCGCTCGCTCTCCGGGATGAAAGAGCTGGCCACGTTGAGCAGGGTGGTCTTGCCCGAGCCCGTGCCGCCGGAGATGAGCATGTTGCGCTTGGCGCGCACACAGCCCTGGATCACCTCCATCACCTCACCCGGCACGCTGCCGAACATCACCAGGTCGGCAGCGGTGATGGGGTCGGCCCGGAAGCGGCGGATCGACACCATGGGCCCGTCCAGCGCCAGGGGCGGGATGATGGCGTTGACACGACTGCCGTCCGCCAGGCGGGCATCCACCATGGGGCTCGTCTCGTCGATGCGCCGGCCCACCGCCCCCACGATGCGATCGATGATCTGCTTGAGGTGGGCGTCGTTCTGGAAGCGCATGTCGATGCGCTCCAGCACCCCGTGGCGCTCCACCCACACCCTGTCGCTGCCGTTGATCAGGATGTCGGTGATAGCGGGATCGCCCAGCAGGCGCTCCAGCGGTCCAAGACCGAGCACCTCGTCCAGAATCTCCTGCACCAGGCGCTCGCGCTCGAGACGATTCAGCGGCAGCGAGCGCGCCTCCACCTGCATGGTGAGCACCGCGCGCAGCTGCCCGGCCAGCTCCTCACGGGGGGTCTTGCCCAGCTGCTCGAAGTCCAGCGCCTCCACCAATTCGGCGTGCAGCTGCTGCTTGATGCGGTCCAGGTCGGTGAGGGCGGCCACCTGGGAGCGATGGCGTTCCTGGCTGCTGCGGACTCTCTGGATCATGCTGGTAGCGGACATCTTATCCTCCAGTCCTAGCGGCGGAACTTGAACCAGCTCGCGCGGCCGCCGCCGTCGCTGCGGCCGGTGTCCCCCGCCAGCTGCGCGGCGAGGGTGGCGACGTTGGCTGCGGCCTTGGAGCGGGCGTTCTCGTCGCGCAGCAGGTGGCCGTCGTTCACCGCGCCGCGCACGGTGCGCACGTCCTCGGCGATGGTGACCGAGACGGGGATATCCAGGTTGACCTCGATGTCCTTGCAGGACAGGCCCAGGCCGCGCTGCCAGCGGTTCACCACCAGCTGCACGCGGTCTCGCGGCACGTCCAGGCGCTCCAGCAGGCGCAGGCGGCGCCAGGCGTTGCGCACCGCGGGCACCTCCGGGGTGCACACCAGGAGCACGATGTCCGCCGCGCTTGCGGCCGCCAGGGTGGCCTCGTTGATGGTGGAGCCGCAGTCAACCACCACCCAGGGGCAGGTCTCCGCGCACACATCCAGGGTGCGCAGCACGCCGTCGGTGTGGAAGTCCGCCTCGTCGGGAGGCTCCTGCGGCTGCGCCAGCACGCGCACCTTGGAGCCATGCTCCACCAGCGTGGACTCCAGCAAGCGGCGGTCCAGCCGGGGCAGGTTGCGAAGCACATCGCCGATGTCGTGCTCGGGGCTGAGGTCCAGGTACACCGCGGCATCGCCCATGCTGAAGTCCAGGTCCACCACCATGGAGCCGGCTCGATCCGCCAGCTCCGCGGCGAGGTTCACCGCCAGCATGGTGGAGCCGCTGCCGCCCTTGGTGCCCAGAATGGCCACCAACCGACCCCGGTCCTCCTCTGGCTCCACCTCGGCGGCGCTGTGACCCGCAGCCCGCACGGCGCGCTGCAGATCCTCCGCGTCTTCGGGCAGCACCACGTACTCGCGGATGCCCGCCCGCATGGCGGTCCGCATGGCCCCGGGATCGGGCGCGGAGGCCAGGGCCACCAGCACCAGCCCGGGCTGGGAGCGGGCCAGGGTGTCGGCCAGGTACACGGCCTCATCCGGCTCGTCGTCGAAGGCCAGCACCACCACGTCGGGGCGTCGCTCGCGGATCATGCTCAGCCCGCGCTCGTAGGAGGTGGCGACCGGGGAGCAGATGACCCCCTCGCCCAGCGCCTCGCGCAGCAGGGGCATGGACTCCAGCGCGACGCCCACCACGGCGACCGAGACGGGGTACAGCGGAGACTCGGGCTCGACCTTCTCGGCCAGAGAGTGGATCGTGGCGTTCATGGCTGCCGCTCCATACCCACCGGCCCACCCAGGTCGGGCTGGCGGGACTCTCCACGCTTGTCGCTGCCCAGGAGGAACAGGCGCAGATCGCTGGGATTGTTGTCTTCGAAGGCCGTCGGCAGAGGGGGCACTTCTGCCGCAGCCAGGGGGCGGACCAGCCGCGGGGTGACGAAGATCACGATCTCGGTCTCCTCGCGCTCGTGGTTCACGTAGCGGAACAGGGAGCCGATCAGGGGGAGCCGACCCAGCCAGGGCAGCTCCGCCCTGTCGTGCCGGATGGTCTCCGACAGCAGGCCCGCCATGGCGAAGGTCATGCCGTCCTCGATGCGCAGGTGGCTGGAGCCCTTGCGGGAGATGAAGCCGGGGATGCCCAGCCCGCCCACCTGGATGGCGGCGGAGGTGTCCATCTCGCTGACCTCCATGTAGACCCGCAGATCGATGACGTCACCGGCTAGCACCGTGGGTACGAAGACCAGCTTGATGCCGTACTCCTTGAACTCGATGCGCACGTTGTCGTAGGTGGAGATGGCGATGGGCACCTCGCCACCGGAGAGGAACTCGGCTTCCTGTCCCGACAACGCCACCAGAGTGGGCTCGGCCAGCACCTTGGACAGGTTGTTTTGCTCCAGCGCCCCCAGAAACACACCCAGCAGGAGCTCGTCGATGACCGCCGCACCCATCACCTGGAAGGCGCCGGTGGTGGGGAAGAGCCAGGAGGCGCTCTGCAGTGTGCCGCTGGGGGTCGTGCCCTGGACCGAGGCGGAGTCACCGTAGTTCTGGCCGTACCAGCCGGCCTGCACCTGCTCGCCCATGAGCAACGCGTTGAAGCCCATCTCGCGCAGGCCCGTCCTGGACACCTCGGCGAAGGTCACCTGCAGCTGCACCTGGTGGTCGCCTCGCACGCTGAGCAGGTTGACGAACTCCTCGTCGAAGACGCGTGCGATGGCGGCGACACGCTCGAGGGTCTCCACATCCGGCACGGCCCCTTCGAGCACCAGGCGGTCCTTCAGGGGGTAGACCCTGGGCGCGTCGCCGGACACAGCCGCAGCCACCCGGCGCTCGAGCTCGGCCAGCTCCACGTGCACGTTCAGATCGTAGGGCACGGGGTTGGCCACGTCGTCGCGGTACCAGACCCACAGGTCGGTGGTGCCCACCTGCACGCCGCGCACCTGGAACTGCTGCTCCTCGAGCAGGTTCACCTCGGCCACGGCGGGATCGCTGACCAGCACGCGGGCGATGGGGCGGTCTCCCCGCCACACCAGCGACTGGCCCACCTCCACGTCCATCCACTTGTCGTCCTCATCCGCGGCCACGGCCAGGGGCAGGGCGAGCGACCACACCGCGAGGACACACAGCCATGACATGATCTGCTTGTATTGCGCGTTCATCGTTCTCTGGCTCCCCTGCTACGGGCTGGTTCTGCCTTTTTGCTGCGGGCTACCGGCCGCTGGTGGAGCCGGGGGCCTTGCGGCCATCGGACTCGAAGCGGACCTCTTCCACGTTGGCGCCGTGGATCACCTCGGAGATGCTTCCCGGCTCGGGCTTGTTGTCCGGGGACCGGCGACGGGCCACGCGGCGGTTGGACTCAGCGGGCAGCGAGTCCAGGCCGATGATGGCGTTGGCGAAGGTGCCCTGGGTGTCCACGGCGGTGATGTCCACGTCGTTGCGGAGCACGATGTGGATGTCACCCTTGCTGGCGGCCAGGGCCAGGGCCTCGGCCTGCTCCAGGTCGAGCTCGAGGGTGACGGTGGGCTTCTCACGCACTGTCACCGGGCGGGCCTGGGGCACCTTGCCCTCGGCGTCCTCGCCCATGTTGCGTCCCACCGCCAGCACCCGAACACCCTGCAGGAAGGCGTGGGACATCCACTTGGCCTTGGCGCCGCGGTCATCGGGCTTGATGGTGACGATGACGTCCACGAAGTTTCCTGGCCGGATGAAGCCGGCGACCCCGCTCTGGGAATTCACCTCCACCGCCATGGCCCGGCGCCCTGGCTCGATGATAGCGTTCAGGCCGATGCCCGCGTCCTTGAGGGCCAGGCGATCGTCGCGGATCAGCTCGTTGGCCAGCACCCGCTCCCGGGGCGTGCGTCCCACCACATCGTCGACGCGGGCGAAGGTGCCCAGCTCGGGCACCATGGACGGCAGCATGTCGCGGGCGGTCACGTCATCGGGGCCGATGACCACACCCACGTTGAGCTCGCGCACCGCCACCACCACCTGGATGGTGTCCTCCGGCAGGCGGGCGTCGGCCACCTCCTGCTGGGCGCGCTTCACGATCCCCATCACGAGCACGACCGCCACCACCGCAGCGATCATCGAGAGGGAGAGAAGCAAGTAGGCCTTGGTTCGACCACCGGTTTGCTGACGCTGCATCTGGACCTCCCGTCGTGTCGGTCGTCACCCTCGCGGTCCGGGCCGCGCCGAGCGCGCCTGCCTGGATCCTGTCCCCAGAACCGATGCAGGCTTCTGTGACTACAAGGACGCGCAACACCGAGCGCCTGTCGAGCCGAGCGAATCTCACGCCGGCAGGGCTGCAGGAACACAACCCGAGCCAGGTTGACCCGCGAGCACGGCGCCCGGGCACCGGCGGCGGGGATCCTGCGAACGCAGGGATCCGAGACGCCGGTGCCCTGCAGGCTCCTGGCCTAGTGGGTGGCGTCCACGGTGGCTGACACGTCGTTGAACAGATCGTCCAGCGATCCGCCGAGGGCGGTGAGACCGACGATCAGCGCCACGGCGACGAGGCCTGCGATGAGACCGTACTCGATGGCGGTGGCACCCTTGCGTTCACGGGCGATGCGATGCAGCATGACGACTCCTGATGTGTTTCATGGCCTTGATTGGCGCCGCCGAGGTTCGTGGGGGAGTCCCGTCCGGCGACGCACACAAGCTTGCCCGGACTCATCGCCGCGACAAGGCCGTTGAATGTCACCGATGGTCTCAATGGCTTTATTGTTCGCGAATAATCCTTCTACCTACACGGCTATGGCGACAAGAGAAGAGACCACTCTCGGAGTCGCTTGGCTGGAAGTGTAACTGTTCGCACCGGTCACGACGCGACGCATGGACATCTCGAATCCCGAAACGCTCCGTAGGATCCAGTACAGCGGCCGCAGCCCACCCTGTGCAGCGGCTTCCACGACCTGTACACCGTTCGAGGGCGGCGCGTACCGCGCGGCCCAGACACCTCGGAGGAACCCGCGATGCCGAGCTTCCAGCGAGCCCTGGTCACCGGAGCCGGCAGCCCACTGGGAGTGGAGATCGTGCGCTCGCTGCTGCGCTCCAACCTCGACCCGGTCCCCTTCCTTGACCAGGACGCCTCGCCGGAGCCGCTCGCCAAGCTGGGCCTTGACTGCTGGTTCGGCAGCCCGGCGGATCTCGACACCTTGCTGGGCGCCAGCTCCGGTTGCGACCTGATCTTCCTGACAGACCCCTACGCCTCCGCGCGCGCGTCGCGCAGCGACAGCGCTGTGGCCTACACCACCACCCTGCGCAACGTGCTGCTAGCAGCGCGCAGCGCGGGAGGGGCGCGCGTGGTGTTCAGCGGCCAACCCGAGTCCCCCCCGGGGACGCCCAAGGGCGTGCGAGGTGCCCTGTGGTGGTGGACCCGCTCCAAGCGCTCCTTCGTCTCTCCCGCCGCCAGCGAGCACGAGGCCCACCGCCTGGCCCGCGCCTTCGCCGTCGACCTTGTGGTCATCAGCACCGAGGAGGGGCTCACGACGAGCCAGCAGGCCTCCGCCCACCTGGCGGTGGCCCGCAGCGGCCAGCCCGGACGTCGCTACCTGGTGGCGCGCAACGAGCACCAGGTGGACTCGGTGGCGGAGAAGCAGGGCCTGTTGCCTGGCTGCGGCTCCATGGACTGCGCGGGCACGAGCTGGGCGTGCTGCACCTAGCCAGCCGCCTGGGGGATGGGCGGGTGCCAGCTGGGCATGAAGATGTGCCAGAGCTGCCTGGGGCCGTCCTGGAGCAAAGTGACGCGGCCGAAGTCAAGCAGCACCGGTGTGAGCCCGCGGCGCGGGTGGGTCTGGAAGACCTCGCGCACCAGCGAGCGATCCAGGCCGTGGGTGTGCAGGCCGAAGCTGTGCTCCACCTGCACCGCCCGCCGCATCATCTCGGCTCGGTCGTCCAGCGGCCCGACCGGTGACAGGGCGTGGTTGTAGAGCATCATCTCCTCGAACGCGCGCCGGTCCCGCGCCTCGAGGCCCCAGGAGTCAACCATGGGCTCCACGAAGCGCAGCCCACGGTCCAGGTAGTTCCGGGTGCCGGCCAGCTGGACCAGCAGCCCGATGTCGTGTATCCAAGCGGTGGCCCGGACCAGGTCTGGATCCATGGGGACGGAGTTGAGGTCACCCAGGGCCAGCGTGAAGGCAGCCAGCCGCCGACAGTGGTTGTCCAGGGCCGGTCCCTCGTAGGGCTTGTTCTCGAGGTAGATCTTCTCGGCCTGTTCAGCGAACATGGTTCCTCCTGCGGGCGCCGGAGGACGCGCCGTGGCAGGAGGATAGCCACCGCCCTGGCAGGGGCCTCGTATCCTGGCCTACGGCCAGGGGACTCGCCCTGGGCTTGCATCATTTCGGCGCATATTCCACAGTGTTGGAACGACAAGGAGAGCTGATGCAGGCCACGACGACGCAGCGACTGGTGACGTGGGTCTCGGAATTCCACAACCGCACGGTGATGTTCAAGATCGGGGAGTTCTATTTCCTGACCTACGGAGTGCTGGCCGCCGCCGCCTTCGCGGTGGGCATGACCACCGCAGCCTGGTACTACGGAGCGGTGGGGCAAGATCCCGTGTCGATGGTGTTCTTCATCGCCGTGGGCCTCTTCCCGGCGGTGCTCATCGGCTCCCGGGCGTTCAGCGTGCTGCTCGACGGACGGGAGCTGTTCCGGCACCCCATCCGCACCCTGGTCAAGCCCGGCTACATGCTGCACGGCGGAGTGGCCGGTGGCGTCTTCTCCATGTGGGTCTACGCCCGCATCAACGGCAGCTCCATGCTGCCCCTCATGGACGCCTTGGCCCTGGCCATGCCCCTGGGGCATCCGTGATCAGATAAGCGGCTTAGAAACTGAAGAATCGCCACGTCGCCCT
>CAZEJJ010000083.1:0-32735 GCA_964512185.1 uncultured Enterobacterales bacterium
AGTCGAAGACGCCGTCGTTCTGCTCCTTGAGGGACTGGATGCGGCGGGCCTCCTTGCGGCTGAAGCCAGCCTTGCGCAGGGTGCTCTCGTCGGCCTCGTCCAGGTCGATGGTCTTGGCCTTCTTTCGCTTCTTCTCAGCGCCATCGCCTGGGCCGGCGCCGCTCGCTGGGGGAGCCGGTGGTGCAGGCGGCTTGTTGGCGGCGTCGGTCTCGGGGCTCTTGGCCCCTCCGCCATCCTGCACCCTGTCCTTGTTGGCCGGGTGCACGTAGCCTTCGGGGGCGTCCACGGCGCCCTTGCCGCCGACACCCTTCCATTCTTCCATGCCCTCGTCCAGGGCCAGGGAGCCATCGGAGCCGGGGCGGATGCCCCAGTGCTTCGCGATGGCATCTTCGGCACGGTCGCCAGCCTTGTGGCCCTTCATCAGGCCGGCATCGATGGCGTCCTGCACGCGGGCGACCATCTGCTCGTAGGTGCCCACGAAGGGTTCGTACTGGCTCTCGCCGTTGGGGAGCTTGCTCTCACCGCCCTTGAAGAACTGACCCCAGGTGGGATCGATGATCTGGGCCCGCTTGTCGGCGCTGCCCTCGGCCAGCATCCAGCGATGCCCGGCGAAGCTCATGATGGGGGCGTACTCACCCTGGCTGGCCAGGTCGTTCTGGAAGCGCTCGCAGGTGCCGGAGCACTTGCCCGCGAAGTCTTCGTCGGTGACGTCGCCGGAGATGGTCTCGTAGTTCTCCCTGGCCTTGGCGCCGAGCTTGCTCGTGGCGGTGTCGGTGTCGAGGGGGTCCACCTTCTGGTGCACAAAGGCCTTGTAGTCGCCGTTGTTGGCGGCAGCGGCCATGGCGCCTTCATCGCGGGCCTTGAAGCCCAGCTTCGCGAAGGCGGCGTCGGCAAAGGCCTGGCGCTGGTCCGGAGGCATGGTGTCGGGGAACTTGAGCAGCACGTTGTCGCCCACCACGCGGGCCTCGGCACGGCCGTGCTCGGTGGAGGAGCGCAGGGTGCGGCGGCCGCCGCGCATGGTCTCGCCGTCGCCGAAGTCGAAGGCGGGCGCGTCGTCCATGCCTGGGGGCCGCGGACCGCGCGATCCCGGCTTGGGGGCTGCGGGGGATGGCGCGGGCGGCCGTGCCGCGGCCCGGGCCGGGACCTCGTTCATCTCGATGAGGATGGTGCCGTCGGCCTCCACCTTGCGCTTGCTCACGGCGAACTGCACGCCAGGTCGGAAGAGCACTTCGTTCTCCAGCTCTCCCTTGCCCGAGATGTGGGTGATGTCCTTGCCCGTGCGCGACTTGATGACGAACTCCACCTTGCCCGCACCTGACTTGCCCAGCATGGTGTCGTACTCGGTGGAGGTGGAGGTGTAGGCGCGCTCGGTGACCACGGCACCTTCCTGGTAGGAGTCGAGCCAGTCGCCGGCACCGGCCCGGCGGAACACGATGCCCCTGAACTCGGGCAGCTTGTCCAGGGCCGAGTTGGTGATGTGGAGCTGGGCCTGGTAGGCGGCCAGCAGCTCGGGCGCCTCGCCGCGCAGGGCCATGTTCATGTCGGCGTAGTCGGCGCGGCTGTAGGCGTAGATGGCCACCGCTTCTTCGTGGGTCAGGCCGTTGTCTTCCACGAGGCGACGTAGCTCGGGGCGCTCCTCGAGCAGGGCCCGTGTGTCCTCGTCGTGGAAGTCGTAGTTCATGTTGTCAGTACGGAAGGCCTCCAGCTGCTCGGACGTGGGGTCTCCGGCGGGAGCTCGGGCGCGGGATTCGTCCACATCGTCCACCAGGGTGCGGGCCGGGATGTCGGCGGTCACTGCTGGCAGGTGCCTTGTGATCTCCAGGTCGTTGAGTGTGTCCTGCTCGGGATCGAGTGTCCTGGGCCGAGCGGAGACCTCAGGCAGGTCTTGTGTCACGTCGGGAATGTCCGCGGTGGGTGTGTCCCAGTCCTCATCGGCCGCGGCCTGTCGGATGGGCTCGGGAATGTCTGCCGTGACCTCCAGGGTCTGCAGCGTGTCCTCTTCGGGGTCGAGGGTGCGTGGCCGTGCATCTGCCTCGGCCAGGTCCTCGTCGGAGATGGCGCGCATCTGCTGCGTCGCATCGAGCGCTGGAGCTTCGTCGAGCTCTGGGAACGAGCCGGGATCCTCGGCGAAGCGCCGCTTGAGCTCGGCAAGCTCTTCGTCCACGGTCTTGTTGGCCCTGGCCGGCGCGGAGGGGGCGCTATCTTCAGCATCGAGCCCGAGATCCGCCACCATCTGCCTGAACTCGGCGTTGTCCTTGAGCAGGCCGCGGCCCACCTCGTTGTCCTTGGCCTCGCGGGCCATGCGATCCACCACGCCACCGTCGCCCAGCTCGAAGCTCACCCGGCGGTTCGGGCTCTGGCGTGAAGCCTGGATGAGCCACTCCACCTGCTTCAGATGTCGCTCGCTCAGGCCAGCCTCGGCCGCCGCGGTCTGCGTGGGCAGGCTCACCACGTCACCGGGACGCAGGTCTGCGAAGCCTCGCCGCGGATCGAACAGGTGCGGGTTGGCGTCCTTGAGCATGCGCACGTAGTCCCACTGGCCGTCCTTGACCGGGGCCTGGGGGCCGCCGGCGGGGTAGCGGGACAGCAGCGCCGGGCCGTAGCGGTCGGCCAGGCTCTCCCAGGTCTCGCCCGAGGCCACCGCGCGATCTGCGGTGTCGAAGCGGCTGTTGAAGTTGTCCATCAGGCTGCGGTCGCCGATGTTGTGCGGATCGCTGTCGAAGGTGCGCCAGGCGGAGTGGGCGTGCACGGTCTGGCCGCCGGATTGCACGTCCACGCCGCCGCTGTCCTGGTAGTTGTCGGCCAGGCCGAAGATCAGGTGGCCCAGCTCATGGGCCAGCACCTGCCTGTGGGCTGCTGCGTCGGAGTACTCGTCGGACCCCTGGTCGTGGAACAGCCCGGCGGTGTGGTGGCCGGTGCCGCTCTGCACGTCGATGGCCGAGGCCGCCGCGTCGCTGCTGGCGTCATCCACCCACTCCAGCACCACCTTGATCTGGCGCTCCACGCCGTCGACGGTGATGCGGTGGCCGGGCTCGTTGTACCATTCCTGGACCGCCTGCTCCATGCGGCCGCGGGTCTGTTCGAGATCGGCGCCCCCCTGGTCCACCAGCTGGATGGCCTTGCGCACCACGTAGGTGCCATCGTCCCCAACCTGGCCGCTGAAGCCGAATTTGCCCACATAGGCCTGGTCGCCGCCGCCGTCCCTGGGCACGAAGTAGCGCGCGGCGCTCCCGGCAGAGTCGGTGCCCATGGTGGCCAGCTTGTCGCGGAATTCGCCGGCCACGGTGTCGCGGGAGGGCGCTGTGTCAGGTGTATCACCAGCGGGTGCGGCGGGACGTCGGGGCGCCACCTGCACGGGCGCCTTGGAGAATTCGACGCCCAGCGCCTTGGAGAGGGAACCGCCCAGCTCGATCTGCGCCGAGGCTTCGAGGTAGGCGCGCAGGCTGCGGCTCGAGCCCCCCGCGAAGTCCAGGGTCACCGTGGGGCTGTTGGGATCCAGGCGCCTGGGGATGATCTGCAGCTCGGGGAACTTGTCCCGTGCGTCATCCAGGATGCCGCGCAGGCGGGTGCTGCGCAGCTGGTCGATGGCCTGGGCCACGTCGTCGTTGCCCCCACGCGTGAACGTGCCGTAGGCAGCCTGGAAGTCGCCGCCGAAGCTGTCCACCAGGTCGCCCACCAGCCGCTTGCGCTGCTCTGTGTTACCGGCGGTGGTCTGCACGCCCATAGCCACCACCTGGCGGGTGGACTCGTCGGCGAAGACGGCGCTGGCGGAGCGTGGGTCGCCGGTGGCCAGAGCCTGGCTGTCGGCGTCGGACAGCAGGTCCTTGAGCCGGGCCGGCCCTGCGGCTGTATGCGCGGGCGGTGTGGCGTCGGTCACGGCCCGTGTGATCTGTGTCGGTGTGTCGGACGCCGCGGGGGCCTCCTGGCCGACCGCGGGCAGCTTCTGGGTCTTGTTGGGATCCATGCTCGAGAAGTCGGCACGGCCGGCGTCGGCGTCCCACAGGCCCATGGCCTTGAGGTCGATCATGTTGCCCATCTTGCGGCTCAGCCCCTCCGTGGCGGCCGCGGGGGGCGGTCCATCGAGGGTGGGCTGACCTGTGGAGGGGGCCTGGGGCTTGGGAGGCTTCGCGGCGGCGCTGTCGATGTCGGCCTTGGCCGCCTGGGGTGTCGCGGGCGTGGCGCCTGTATCGCTGAGTCCCGGGAAGCCAGCGCGCGCCTCGTCGATGGACTTGTAGATGATCCTGCCGTCGTCCAGGAGCAGGGCGACCATCTTCTGCTTGTTGGCCGTGATGCCTTCTGTCTTGCTTGTGCCGTCGGCGACGGATCGCAGGGCCGCCGAGCCCACCTTCTTGTCCTTGCCCACCACCAGGTCGTCCAGCAGCTTGTGCAGGATGCGGTGCATGTCCTGCTCGGCCACTCCTCGCTTGGCGTACCGGGACTGCAGCTTGCCGCTGATGCCCTTCTCGGAGTTCTTGTGGGCGTTCAGGTGCTTCTGGTAGCTCTCGTTGTGCGGCATCTCCAGCAGGTTGGCGCGTGTGCTGTCGCCGCCCTGCTGCAGGCCCCGGAAGTGATGCACCTCGCCCACGTCGAATCCTGCGCGCTCGCCTTCGATGGTCTCGCGGTAGGCGAAGGCGCGCAGCAGATCGGTGCCCTGGACAAGGGTGATCTGCTGGTCGAGCATTCCGCGGATCATGTGCTCTACGTAGGCCTGGCGATCGCCGGCCTCGAAACGTTGCTTGTCCTTGGACTTGTCTCGCTGTTGCTCGGAGGGGCGTCCCGACTCGGGCCCCAGTTTTTCCATGAGCTTCGCGTGGTTGGCCTTGCCCTCGGGCGACCGGTGGTCATCGACGGAGACACCCGGGATCTGGGAACCGGGGACCTCGGCGAGAGCCAGGCGCGCCATGTGTTTCATGGCCTTGTAGAGCGCGCGCCGGTCCTGGTCGGCTCTGTCCTGCTCGGTGAGCGGCGCGCCGTCGACGCGCGCTTTGTAGGGTTCGCCCAGGCCCTTGGCGTATGCGCTGCGCATGCCCAGGGTGTTGCCGTCGGCGTCTCGGAAGGTGCTCACGTCCACCGGGACGGCCTTCATGACCTTGGCCTTGACGCCATCGATCTCGACGTCGGTGCCCTTCATGCTTTCGGCCGCCTTCCAGGCTTCCTCGCCGCCGTCGACCAGCTTGAACCTGGAGACTCGCTCACCGAGCGTCTCTCCTGCGCTCCTGAGTCCCGGGACGATGCGATCACCCTCGATGTGCAGCGGGACCATGTCGTCGGTCTGGCCGGACTTGCGGCTGATGACGTTGTTCTTGTCGACGCTGTAGCCGAGCTTCTTGAGCTCCTTCCTGGTGTCCTCGTCGATCACCCCGCCCCTGACCTTCGCCGTGAACACCCCGCCGTCGGCCACATCGTCGTAGTTGTGCACGTCCGAGTAGCGCTCGTGGGCAACCTGGTCGGAGTCTTCGGGGACGCGCTCGTCGCGCAGGCGCCTGGCCTCGGCTGATGCATCGTCACCTCGCCCGGGCTGGTTCGGCCTGGGCATGGTGACGGTGCTCTGGTTGGTGCCCAGGTCGGCGTCGATGGGGCCTCTGCCCGTGGCCACCGCGGGATCTGCGCTGGGGCCCTGGATGCGGGCCTTGATGCTGCCGATCATCTCGTCGGGCACCTTGCTGGTGTCGAAGCCGTGCTCGGCTGCCTTCTTGGCCAGCCGCTCGGAGAAGAGCGGCGCGGGTGTGTCATAGGCCTTGTTCTTTTCGGCCTGTACCACCTGGTCCGGGATGGAGCCGTCGCCCAGCTCGTAGCGTACGCGGCCGTGCTTGGCGGCGTCGATGGTCCACTCGAGCTGCTTGAGGTTGCCCGGGGTGACACCCCAGCCGTCCGGGGCGGTGAGCTTGGGGATGGTGAGCTCGGTGCCCGCCGCTACCTGGGCCGGGAAGCTGCCGTCATCGGCGGCCAGCTGCGGGTTGAGGCGCTTGAGCGCCAGGGCGAAGTCGTAGGAACCGTCGGCCTTCTGGGGTAGCTGCTTGTTGGATTTCTGGTAGATGTGGAGGAGCCCGCCCTCCATGGAGGAAGCCAGATCCTCCCAGCTCTTGGCGGCGGGCTGGGTCTGCCGGCCTTCGGCGAAGGCTACGTTGAAGTCCTCCATCAAGCCCTTGTTGTGGCTGACGTGCTGCGCGTCGTCCGCGTCGCGGGCCCCGGAGATGGTCCAGATCTTCTCTGGCGATGCAGGGTCGGATGGGTCATGGTTGGGGTTGTCGCGCTCGGACCAGCCGTCCTGGTAGCGATCCGCCAGACCCCAGATGGCGTGGCCCAGCTCGTGGGCGATGACCATCTGGCGGTACTTGTCGTCCGAAGCGGCCGCGGGGCCCTCGGTGTAGAGGTTGGAGGAGTCGGCGTCTCCGGCCTCCTTGTGCACGTTCATCATGACGGGATCGGAGCCCAGGCCGTGATCCTCGCCCCTGGCCGCCGCCGCGTCCTTGGCCGCCTGGCGCGCGCTCTGCAGCTGCTCGGCCTGGTCCTTGGTCATCAGGACCACCTGCAGCTCCTGCTTCATGGGCCGCTCGACGCCGTCCACCACGATCCTGTGCTGGGGATCGTTGAAGTAGGTGTCGTTGGCCTGCTCCACGTCGTCCTTGGTCCGCAGCACCGCGGGATCGGTCACGTCGTCCACCACCAGGATGACCCGCTGACGCATCACGAAGTTGCCGTCGCTGTCAACCTCGGTCTGGAAGCCGAAGTTGGTCTGGTAGCCCCACTTTTCACCGCCCGCGACGATGTCCTTGTTGCCGGCTGCGTCGTACTCCACCAGGGGATCCTTGAAGACGCCCTCCACCTTGCCGGGCTGGGGTGGGGCCTGTGCCTCGTCGGGCTCGGGCCTGACGCGCACCGGGCCGTCGGACAGCTCGACGCCGAGGGTCTTCTTGAGGGTGCCGCCGAAGAGCTGCTGCGATGCCTGCTCGAGGAAGGCCCGCGCGTGGCGTGTCTCGCCACCTTCGAACTCGAAGCTCAGGGTGGGGCTGTCGGGGTCCAGCCGCTTGGCCTTGACCTTGAGCCCCGGGAAGGCCTCCTGGACCTCGCCGATCAGCGCGCTCACCACGTCACCGCGGTGCTTGTTCAGGGCCTTCTTGACCGCCTTGGAGTCGCTGCTTTCGAAGGCCTTGTGGGCGGCCATGAAGTCGCCGCCGAAGCTGTCCAGCAGGTTCTTCACCTGCTTCCTGCGCTCCGCTGGCGCGTCGGGGGAGTCCTCGAAGTGCTTGTTCACCGCCTTGCGCACGGCGCTGACCGCGAAGACCTGTGTCGCGGCCGAAGGGTCTCCTCCCGTGATCTCGCTGGCGTCGCCCTTCTCCAGGGCCTTGAGCACGGGCTTGGCCTGGGCGTCGGCGTCGGCGACGCCTGACCTCTTGGGTAGCTTGTTGGCCTGGGGCTTGTCCTCGAAGTCCGACAGGGGCTTGTAGATGACCTGGCCGTCCTCGGTCTCCAGGGCGATGCGCCGCGTGACCTTGGCCTCGCCCTCAGAGTCCACCACGCCGCGGACGGTGGTGGGGAGCACCTTGGTGACCTTGACCGTGCTGCCGTCCTCGAGGGTGATCTGCTGACCCTTGAGCACCTTGGCGTTGTTCCAGACGGCTCCCCGCGAGCCGCCGGGGAGCAGCTCGTTGGCCAGGTTGGTGGGGGTCTTGCTCTTGCCGCTGTGCTTCAAGCCTGCGACGAGCTTGCCGTCCTCGATGTGCAGCGGCACCTGCGCGCCTGTGTCGCTGCGCGCGATCACGTTGCCTTCACGGACCACGTAGCCAAGGTCCTTGAGCCGGCCCTTCATGGCCGGGCTGAACTCGCCGTCGTCGCCCAGCACCTTGGCACCGATGATGCTGGCCTTGCCGTCCTGGGTGGTCAGCTCGGTGAAGTTGTCGAAGGCCTTCCAGCGCTCGGCGCCATCGGGGACCTCGGCCACCCCGTCCACAGGGGTCCTGGTCTTGACTGTGTCGCTGGTGTCGAGATCCTGGCTCGCGGGTTCACGAACCTGGCCGTCGACGATGGTGTCGCCCTCCTCGAGGGACTGGCGACGACGGGCCCCTGGTTCGGCATCGACGATGGTGACGGATGTGTCGAGGGGCCCGGGGCGCTCGACGTTCACCAGTGTGTCAGGTGTGTCGCCAGGCTCCTGGGTGTGGCGCGGGTCCTTGATGGTGTCCTTGGTGGCGAGGCTGTCGTCGGTGATGGCGGTGCTGTCCGCGGGGAGCTTCTGGGTCTCGCGCGCGGTCTCCGTTGTGTCGCGGTCTTCCTGCTCGCGCTTCACCTGGTGGATCTTCTGAGTGGCCTGTGCGCTGGTCTCTTCCTTGGACTGGGCCAGGTCGGACTCGTGCACCTTGCGGTCCTTGACCGTCTGGCCCTGCTTGATCGCATCGATCTCGGTCCTGGCCTGGTCGATACCTTCCTGGGCCAGGTCCTTCATGGGCTCGGCGATGGACAGGTCGTCGCCGGGCTTGTTGTGCTTCTTCTCGTCACCGGCGTCCAGCTGGGACTGGACCTGGGCGATCTTCTTCTCCTGGTCGTCGGCGACCTTCTGGCGGTCCTCGACCGCGTCCTTCTCCACCTCGGCCAGCTTGTTGGTGGCTGTCCCGATGTTGTCCTGCGCGGTCTTGATCCGATCGGTGAAGACCTTGTCGATGACATCGTCGGGCACGCCCTTGGCGATGGCCATGCGCTTGGCTTCCAGCAAGCTGTCCAGGTCCTTCTGGTTCTTCCTGAGGTGGTTGCCCGCCATGTGCTTCTGGATGCTCTTGCTGCGCCGCATGCCTGTCTCGAGCACGGACTCCAGGGCGCTGTCGATGAAGATGCTCTTGAAGAGGTTGAAGTCCACCCCTTCGCCCTTGGCCCAGGACTCCCAGTTCTTGTGGTCCAGCACAGAGCCGACGGTGGCCTTGAACACCGAGTCGGTGTACTTGAGGGCCAGGTGCTCCATCACGCCCACCTTGCGGGTCAGGTCGCCGATGCCTTCGGTGGCGTCCTCGATGGCAGACAGGCGTTTGCCGATGGGGAGCTTGTTCCAACCCTTGGTGATGGCCGAGGTGCCGGCCTTCTTCACGCCGCCCATCAGGGTGGACTTGAGCAGGTACTTGCCGAACTCGGCGTCGCCCTGCGCCAGGGCACCCTCGGAGTTGATCAGCGCCGTGACCAGTGACTCACCGGCGCCCTCCAGGAAGTCAAACGCGGCCTCCTTGATGAAGTTCTTGATACCCTGCTTGGTGATGAACTCGGTGAGAGCCTTGCCTTGCTTCATGGCGGCGATCATGCCACCGCCGGCCTGGCCAGCGGCCCGCAGCCCGCCCAGCCCGGCGAAGGCGGCCGAAGCCACGGCCTGGCCCACGTCCACCACGCCTTCTTCCCAGCCGTAGCCCTGGCCCTTCATGGCGGCCTTCATGACCGTGGCGGTGAGGCCTACGGCCAGGTTAGCCAGGAACAGCACCAGGAAGCCCGCGCCCGTGCCCGCGGTGAGCACTGTGACCACGATGGCGCCCACCAGCTGGATGGTGTTGGAGATGGCGTCGGCCACCTTGTCCCGTGTCTCGCGGTAGTTCTTGGCGTCCTGCTCCTGCCAGTCGCAGAGCTCCTTGAGCTCCTCGAAGCTCTCGGGATCCTTGAGCTTGCCGTCCTCGCCGAACATGTTCTGGATCTCGGCCATGTGCTTGGACATCAGGGAGCCCGAGGAGTGCATCCCCATGGCCTCCAGGCCGTCCATCATGGCGTTGCCGAACATGGCGTTCGCCAAGCCGCTGCGCTCGAAGTCGTGACGCATCTGGGCGCGCTGCAGGTACTCCTGTGGCGTGGTGGGCTTGCCCATGACCAGCAGCTTCATCTCGAAGCCTTCGGTGCCCGAGAAGTCGCCCTCGACCCACTCCTCGAGGGTCTGGTTCACGCCCAGGACCTCGGATGAGATGGCCTCGAAGCGCAGCGCGAAGGCCGCCCGCTGGGAGGGGGACATGTCGTGGACCTGCTGCAGGATCTTCTTGGCGCGCTCCTCGTCGGTGCCCGCGCCGCTCATGGCGTACACGAGCTCCAGTTCGGGATCCGCCTCACCCTTGTCGGCCAGCTGCTCGAAGAAGACCCGCTCCACGCCCTCCATCTCGTCGCCCAGCATGATCTGCAGCGCGGACTGTCCCGAGCCACCGCGATCGTGGTATTCGCCGCCCTGCTGTCCGAAGGTGGCGTCGAAGCGCCTCTGGATCTTGTCCAGGTGGTCCTTGGTGCGCCCGCCGCGGCCCTCCTTGCCGGCCTTGAGGGTGGCCTCGATGAGCTTCTCGTCGGTGCCCCAGCCGTCGGCGGCGTAGTCCAGCCTGAAGCAGTCGGCGCCCACCTTGTCGCCGCGGGCCTCGGCCTCCACCACCTTGAACTCGGGTGAGTCCGGATCCATGTCTGAGGCCACCTCGGCCATGAAGGAGCCGCCCTCGGAGAGGTTCTCGTTGTAGTACTGGATGGCCGCCCGCACCTCGGCCGGTGTCAGGTCGTCCATGGCCTTGAGGAAGTCGTCCTCTTCGGTGCCCCAGGAGGAGAAGTCCCAGCCCGCGCCCGAGCCGTGGATGGCGATCTTCATCTTGACCGCCGCCACGGCGGCCTTGTTGAGCTCGGCCTTGCCGGTCTTGGGGTCCACCAGGGTCAACGCATCGACCATGGCTCGCTCATTTGAGCTTAGATCCGCCTTGACCCGCGTGAGGAAGGTCTGGGCCTCGGGCCCGGCCACCAGCTTGGTGCGCTCCTCGACGCTCATGTTCTCGAGGGTCTGGAAGATGAGATCCTCGTCTTCGGCGATGCCGCGCTCGGAGTACTCGAGCAGGAACTCGCGCACGCCCTCGACGCGGTGCTTCTTGGACATCATCATGAGGGCGATCTTGCCCTCGTTGTGGTCGGTGAACGTGCTCTCCCAGAATCCACCGGCCTCGAAGCCGTGCTCGGGCTTCCAGTCGCCCAGGCCCATGTCCTCGCGCATCTGGGTCTCGAGGTCCTTGCCGAAGTGTCGGCGATACTCCACCTTGACCAGCTCGATCTCTTCGGGGGACAGGCCCGCCAGGGTCCTCAGCACCTGCTTCTCGTCGTCACCCCAGCCGTCGATGGCCTTGTACAGGGCGTTGGCCGAGTCCTTGACCTTCTTGATGCGCTCCTTGACCTTCTTGTTGATGAGCCTCTTGTCGGCCACCGCCAGCTTGTAGATCTCCCTGGGAGACTTGTTGGCGTTCCTGGGGTCCTTGCGTAGCTCCGCCATGCGGTCCTTGATCACCATGTCTCGCGCTGCGAATTTCAGCTCAGCGCGGTGGTCGCGCCCGCTGAGGTGGTCCTCGGCGTCCTGCATCAGCGCCACGGCGGTGGCTTTTTCGTCGCCGCCCAGGTGCTTCACGATGAGGTCTTCGAGGCTGAGAACGTTGCCTTCCTTGTCGCTGATCTGCACGCCCTCGGGGGGCGGCTTCTTCATGCGCTCGCGCAGCGAGAGCAGCTCCTTGGGGTTGAGGCGTACCAGCGCGCCCAGCAGGGTGGAGTCGCTCACCCACAGGGTGGACTTGAGCTCCTTCTGAAGCATCTCTACGCTCTGGTCCACGCGGCCCTTGTCCACCTTGTAGTTGCCCTGCGGGTCGTTCTTGGTGGCGTTGATGCGGCCCTTCACGGCCAGCATCTCGGGATCTTTGGCCATGCCCGTCATCTCGTTGGCCAGGTAGCCGGCCAGCAGCGCACCAGCGATGGCGCCGCCGATGCCGGGCACCACGATGCTGACCACCACAACCGCGACCACCGCGATGGCCACTTCGAAGAAGGTGGGCCTCATGGCTTCGTCGAGCTGGGCCTGCAGTGTCCCGCCGAACCTCTTGTCCAGCTCCTTCAGCTCCTCGGCGCTGCAGTCGGCCACCAGCTCCTTGATGCGGTCGCGGTCCACGGTGAACCATGCGTCGAATTCTTCGCGCAGTTTTTCGGCCTTGTAGTCCACCCGCGCCTTGCTGATCTCCTTTCTGCGTTCCTTGTAGGGCAGCTTGGCGGCCCTCTGGGCCGTGGCGAGCTTCTGGTTGAAGTCGTCCAGCACATCGCCGCCGATGCCGTCCCTGATGCGCGCCATCAGCTTGGGGTCGCGCTTGGCCATCTCGGCCAGCATGTCGTGGGGGATGCGCTTGAGGATCTCGCCGATGCGGTCGTCAGAGACATACAGCCAGCTGCCGTCCACTTCGGCCTCGAAGGCCCGCTTGTGTCGCGCGAGCTCCTGGTCGAAGTACTTGACCTGGTGCTCCGCGTGGGCCTTGAGCATGGTCATGTCGCCGGCGTTCAGCCCCTTGGCGGTCTGGAAGTCCTGCAGAACGCGTTTGCGCTCCTTGTCGGCCGCCGCGTCGCCCCCGGGGAAACGACGCATGATGTCCTGGAGTTCCTTTGATACATCTTCCGACATGCCTTCGGGCAGTTCGGGCTTCTTGGTGAACTTCTCAGCTCGGTCGATGAGGGCCATCAGGTCAACGCAGTCCTCGTCGTCCGCGCCGTACTCGCTGCGCAGGGCCTTCTTGAGCTTGGCGGCGCCTTCGGGGTACTCCTGCAGGATGCGCTTGAAGTTCTCGGGATCAGCACCGTACTTCTCGATGATCTTCTTGATCTCGTCTTCGTCGCCCTGCTTGATCTTCTTGCGGATCTCGTCCGCCTGGCGGCCGGCGCGGCTCATGAGCTCGCGCTTCTTGCGGGCCTCCTCGTTCTTCTTGTTCACGTGGGCGATGAGGTCTGAGGTGGACAGGTCCCACAGGCGCGCCAGCTCCATCAGGGCCTTGCGGCGCTCCTTGGGATCCGTCATCTCCTTGATCTCGTTCAGGCGACCCTCGGCCAGGGGCGGCAGGGGCTTGACGGGCTTGTCCAGCATCCCGTTTTCCTGGGCCTTGCGGATGATGTTGTCCATCTCCACTTCTGTCATCTTGTTCTGCTCGAGCAGCGCGTCCATCTTGTTCATGCGCTCTTCGAGGGGCAGCGACTTGAGCTTGATGTACTCGGCCGCCACGCGCAGGTTGGTCTGGGACTTGGCGGCGGCGTCGGTGAGGTCCTTGACCTGTGTGTAGCCACCCATCGACGTGAGCTGCTTCAGGAACTCGTCGCGCTCTTTCTTGGGGAGCTTGGAGGCGGCCTTGACCTGGTCGGCCATGGCTGCGCTGAGCACGGTCTTGTCGCCCCCGATGTCGCCCTGCAGGAAGGCCTCGGTGATCTGCTCTGCGGGCGAGCTGGTGGCGTCCTTCTTGAGGAAGGGCATCAGCTCGTTGAGGGCCGCGATGCGTTGGTCGGGAGGCAGGTCGTTGGCCCAGGCCATGCGGGCCGCGAGGCCCTCTGGTGTGTTGGGGTTGGCGTTCTTGCGCGCGTCGGTGCTCTTGAGATCCAGCACCAGCTGGTCGTCCTTGGCGTTGGCCTTGTACTCGTTGGCCTTCTTGATCAGTGCGCGCAGCTCGATGGCCGCCTCGCCCTGGACCCCGGGCAGCCTGCGCCCGTACTTGTTCTTGCGGCCGTTCATCAGCGCCGCGAGGCCGCCGGGCAGCTGCTTGTCCAGCATGGCCAGCTCGCGCGGGTTGCAGCCGTAGACCACGTCCAACACCTGCTTGCTGGTCATGTATTGGCCGCTCAGGAACTTCTGCAGCTTCTGTTGCTTCTCGATGACCTTCGCCGCGTCGGCGCGGTAGCCGGCGATCTTGCTGCCGTGCTTGGGATCGTCGATCTCGGAGGCGCGCGCCTCGAAGGAGTCGGCAGCGCCGATCCCCGCCGACCGCCGGGCGTCCAGGGCGATGATGCCGGCGTTCCTGCCGCCCCGGCTCGCCGGGGTGCGCATGTTGCGGCGGATGTAGTCGGGGATCTTCTTGGAGTCGTCCACCAGCTTCCGACCGGACAGCATGTTGAGCATGTTGTCGGTGGAGAGCTTGTACTTCTTGCCCATCTTCTCCACGAGAGCCAGGGCCTGCTTGCGATCGCCCTTCCAGTTGAGCAGCTTGACGGCCTCGTCGGTCTGCTTGACCTTCTTGACGATCTTCTTGGTCTTCTCGGCTTCCTGGAAGGTGAAGTCGCGGCCCTTCGCGCTGGCGGCGTCCTTGACCATCACCTGGAACGCGTGGTCATCCGACAGGAAGGTGGAGAGGCGCTTGGGCACCTCGCCGGGCTTCCGCATCTTCTGCTCCAGCTCCTGGTTGGCCTGGTTGATCATGTGATCCTGGTCGCGCATGAACTGGGCGCGCTCGCGCGGGCTCATGGACTTGAAGATCTTCTTGATCTCTGCGGAGCTGGCCCCGTAGGGGCTGGACATCTCCTGGATCAGCGCATCGCGTTTGTCGCCATAGGCCTTGCCGGTGGTGTCGACGGGCTTGAGGGCTTCGTTTGGATTGTAGTCCTTGGCAGAGTTGTACAGCTCGATGCCGCGGTCTTCGTCGTCGCACTGCAGGGCGTCGTACAGCGCTTCCTTGAGCTCGGGCATCTTCTGGTTGCCCATCCTGGCGCCCGACGCGCGCATGGCCTTCCACTCTTCGATGAACATCTTGCGCTCGGCCTTGGACATGCTGCCGAAGGCCTTGAGGATCTTGTCGTCGTCGCAGTCGCCCATGATCTGGGCGATCAAGGCGTTGCGCTTGTTCTTGTAGCCCGGGTCGTCGGGATCCCCGGTGACCTTCTTGCGGGCCTTCTGCTCGGCCTCGGTGTACTGGGGCTGGAAGCCGGATCGCTGGATGTTCTTCTTATACCCCTGCAGGTCCTTGGGCAGGGCGTGCGCCGGGGACCTGGCGATCATGTTGGCGAACTCCTCCAGGGTCATGTCGTAGTTCTTGGCCAGGGTCTTGAACTTCTCGGGATCGCCCTTGGCGCCCACCCAGGTCTTGACCTTGCCGTCGTACTTCTCAAAGCGCTTGGACCTGGCCCAGCGCATGACCTCTTCGGTGGTGAGGCCGGTAGCCTTGGCCACCTCCTTGGCCTTCTTGGCCAGGTCTCCCACGGGGCAGGTCTCCAGGGTGGCCATGTGGTTCTTGAAGCCGGGCGTGTTGAGGATCTTGTCCTGGCCCAGGTCCTTTTGGGCTTCCTTGATGAGCGCCTTGAGCTCGGCCTCGGTGCCCGGGGCGTCCGGGTCCTTGCCCAGGTCCTCCGCCAGCTTGCGCATGGCCTTCTCTTTGTCCTCCTTGGACAGCTGCTCCATGGCGGCCATGCTCTTGACCACGTGCTTCTGCAGGGTCAGGGCGCCCTGGGCCTTCTTGATCTTGCTGTCGGGCAGCTTGGAGAATTTCTGCAGGCTGGCCATGGACCTGGCACGTTTCTCGTCAGGCAGCTTGTTTATGCGGTCCAGCTCCCACTTGAGGGCGGGCGAGGGATTGCCCTTCTTGTCCACCGTGTACATCTTGCCGACGATCTCCTGCGGCGAAGATCCTAGCTGTTTGTCCTTCAGCTTCTCGATGGCCTCGGCGCGGGAGCACTTGTGGATGCGGCACATGTTGTCGATGTGGGAATTGGCATCCTGGATGTCGATGGGGACCGCGGTGCCGTCCTTCTTCTTGTCGGCCAGCAGCCTGGCAGCTTTTTCGTTCTCGCGGCGTCGTTTTTCGTCAGCGGCGGCACCCTTGGCCAGCTTGTCTGCTTTGTCCTGCAGGCCCGAGTCCAGCACGGACTTGTAGACCGCAGCCTGGTCGAACAGGCGCTTGCCCCACCTGCGGTGGGGATTGCCGTCGCAGCCGTCCAGGAACGACTCGCGGATGCGCGCGCTGTCTTCGTCGTGGCCTCCGGGGTCGTCCAGCAGGGCGGCCCGCTCCTTGGGGGTCATGGCCTTGAGCAGCTTGTAGGCGTCGTCGTCTTCGACGATGGTCTCGTCGAGCTTGGAGATCAGCTTGTCGCGCTTCTTGCAGTAGTTGTCGTATTCCTTGCGGGCCTTCTTCTTGGCAGCTTTTTCTTTCGGAGTGTTCGCCGGCATGGCGTCGATCTTGGACGGATTGGTCTCCAGCCGTTCAAAGCGGTCGTTGCGGTACAGACCGGCCTTCTTCCTGGCCGCGGCCAGCTCTCCGCCGACGCCGTCCTTGGCGGCTTCTTCTGGGTTGCGATAGTCGTACTTGCCCAGCTCCTGCTTGGCCCAGCGCAGCTCCTTGGGACAGTCCTTCCAGTCGAGGTTGCGCAGGTGTTTGTACATCTGCTCGGGAGACTTGGGAGGCGAGTACTTTCGACCTGCGACGAGCAGCTTGTCGTAGGACTTGTCCCCCATGTTGACTTTCTTCTTGGCCTGGTAGCGCGCGTTGCGCAACGATTCGAAGTTCGCGAGACGCTCCAGGTCGCCGACGGACACACCGGTGAGCCGCGACAGCTCCTGGAGCTTGCGCTCCATGGTGTCGGGATCGAGCTTGCCGTTCTCCAGTTCCTGGATGGTGGAGGTGACGGGGTCCTTGGAGAAGCCCTTGCCGAAGCCTTGCCAGGTGGGTCGTTTCCTGAACTGGTCCAGGGCCTTCTGCGTGGCCTCGAGGTTCTTGGCGTAGGCGTCGCGCAGGGCCTTCTTGCTGATGTTGTGTTGCTTGGCGTACTCCGCCAGCTTCTTCTCGCGCTCCTCCTTGGTGAGCTTCTTGTCGCTCATGGCCTTGGCGGCGTCGCCCAGGGCTGAGTCCTTCTTGGTCTTGTAGTAGTCGGACTTGACCAGCTCGTTGATGGGCATGTCGGTCATGTCCGACAGGCCGCGGTAGGCGTTGTACTGCTGGTCCTTGGGCAGCTTGCGGATCTCGGCCAGGCGCTTCTGCAGCTGCGGGTTGGCCACGTGTTCGCCCTTCTTGATGATGCCCAGGCCGTCTTCGCTGCGGGCCAGCAGGGCGCCCAGCATGTAGCGGGGCGGGATCTCAGAGGTGAGCTCCTTGAGCGCTTTGCTGCGGGCCTCGCCGGCAGGCAGCAGGCGGATGGCCTTGAGGCGGTCGGCCACGTCCTTGGGCGGGATGGGCGGGCCCGCATACTTCTTGCCGGCCCCGTCCATCATGCGGCGGCGGGCCTCGGGTTCCGAGATCTGGCAGGTCTCCATGAGGTTGCGCACGTAGGCGTCGGCCTCGTCCGGTGTCTTGACGCCGATGTTGACCGCGATGTCCTTGTTGGACTGGAGCTTCTTTTCGAGCGCGGCGGCCTCGAGGGCCTTCTTTTCGAGCTCAGCGGACCTCGCATTGTTCTCACGGTAGGACTCGAGCCAGCCCTTCTTCGTGGACTCGCCGTACTTGGCGTTCCAGTCCTTGTCCGTCGCCTTGGCCTTGTCGACGTTGTCTTTGTAGGCCTGCAGCTCGGGGGGCAGGGATTCCTTCTTGGCGAACATCATGTGCTGCAGCATCTGCTCCGGCGTCATCTTGCGCTCGGAGGCGTACTTGTGCAGCAGGTCGATGGCGGCCTGGCCGCTGGCGTCGTCGCCGTCCTGGTGACCCAGCATGAAGCGGGCTGCCTTGCGACCGAGCTCTTTTCGCGCCTGGTCCTTCTGGTAGAGCTTGAGATCTGCCTGGGAGAAGCCGAACTCCTTGGCCTTTTCGGGGTAGTTGAGCAGGATGGTGGGGATCTTGCCCTTGGACAGGTCCACCTCGGTGCCGTCCTTGAGCGTGAACTTGGGGGTGTTCTCGATCTTCTTGCGAACCGCAGCGACCTTGTCGTCCACCTCGCCGTTGATGCGGTCGATGGCGGCCTTGATCTCGGCTTCGTTCTTTGGCTTGGGATCGCTGGCCTGGGCCAGCTCGCGCATGTATTTTTCGCGCTTGTCCGGCGGCAGGTCGCGGTAGTTGCTGGCCTTGCGGAGCTCGATCTCTTTTTTCTTGGCCTTGTCCTCGGCGTCCTTCTTGGCCTGGTCCGCCTTGGAGAGCGGCTTCTTCTCGGCGTCCTTCTTGGCCTTGGCCGCGGCGTCGGCCTTGGCCTTGTCGGTGCCCGAGGCGTCGCCCAGGGTGCGTTTGCCGGTCTCCTTGGCCTTCTTGGCTTCCTCTCGCTTCTTCTTGAGATCTTCCTTGTACTTCTTGTTCAGCTCATCGAGCTCGGCCTTGGACTTGCCCGTGTCATCCGGGCACCAGGGGCGGTGGCCAGGCGGGTAGTAGAACATCTTGAGCTTGATCTCGAAGGTCTTCTGGTAGATGTGCGGGACGTTGGTGACCGCCTTGAGCTCATTCAGGGCCTTGGTCATGTCCGTGAGCTTGGTGGTGCGGTCCTTGATGTCGGTGATCTTCTGCTTGAGGTCCGCCTCGGCCTTCTTCTTGTCCGCGATGGCCTTCTTCTTGCGCTGCGCCTGCTTGTGGGCCTTCTGATCCAGCTTCTTGATCTTGCCTTCCAGCTGGCCCTTCTTCTTCTTGAGCTGCTTGGCGCTCTCGCTGCTGGCGGGGGTGCCCTTCTTGGCCTTGGCCTTGGCGTCCTTGGCCTTGCTGTCTTTGTTGTCCTTGGAGGCCGCCGCCGAGGCCTTGTTGGCGTCGTTGATCTTGCCGTCGACGCCGGAGAGTTCCTTGGTGAGCGCGCGCTTGGAGGAGAGGATGTCCTCCCGGGACTGGCTCGCGTCCTTGATCTCGCCGTCGAGCTTCTTGATGGTCTTTTCGAGCTCGGTCTTGGTCTTCTCGTCCTTGGCCTGGTCTTTCTTCTCCTTCTCTTCCTTCTTCTCGAGCTGCTTGAACATGTGGTCGCAGATCTTGGGCCAGTCTTCGGGGCCCTTGGCGCCGCCACCACCACCGCCGCCCAGCTTGGACTGCAGCTCGGCGATCTGCTCCTCGATGTCCGCCAGCTCCTGCTGCTTGGCCTCCTGCTCGCTGCCGATGCGATCGGCGTCGCCCTGGATGGAGGTCACCCTGGTCTGCAGGCCCTGCATCTGCTTGGGTAGGCGTTGGCCCACCGTGCCCAGGAACTTGAGGTTGGGGTCGGAGTTGGGGCCGGCAGGGCCGCCGCCGGGAGCCTGGGTGGCCTGGGACTTGGCCTGCACGGTCTCCTGGCGCTTCTTGGTCTTCTCCTGGTTGCGATCGATCTTTGTCTGGACGCGACCGATCCGCTCCTGCTTGGAGCCCATCAGGTTCTGCTTGCCCGAGAAGTCGTGGTCGAGCCACTCCAGGTCGATCTCGATGTAGCCCTTCTGGATGGTTAGGCGCTCGATCTCCTTCCTGATCTCCTGCTGGGACATCTTCTTGGCGGGCTTGCTCGCCTTCTTCTTCTTGTCCTTGTCCTTCTTCTTGCCGGACTTGTTGCCCTTGGCGTCGGCCTTGGTGGGCGCCTTGGCGTCGTCGTCCTGGGTCTCGCCCTGGTCGTCTGTGTCCTTGTCCTTGTCCTTGTCCTTGTCCTTGTCCTTGTCCTCGGCGGTGCCGGGAGCGGGTGCGGTGGTGGTGCCGGTGCCCGGCGTGGCGGTGCCGGTGCTGGGCGTGGCCCCCGCCATGGCGGTGGTCTGCAAGGGGGCGCCCGTGTCGGGCTTGCTCTGCTGCTTGTTGGACAGCGGGCCCGCCAGGCCCGGCTCGGCGGTGGTCTTGGTGCCAGGCACGGGGCTCGGTGTGTCGCTGAGCAGGCCCTGCAGGTCGAGGCTGGCGGGCAGGTCGAGGGCGCCCAGGGCTTGCTTGGAATCACCCAGCCCGTCCAGCAGGCCGGCCAGGTCATCGAGGCCCAGGTCGTCTTCTTCGTCCTGGCTGTCGCCCAGGCTCTCCTGGAGCAGGGTCGCGCCGCGCTGCAGGGCCTCGAGGCCCAGCGCGTCCAGCAGCACGTCTGGTTCCGGGGGCTGCTCCTCGGACAGGCCGAAGAGACGGTCGCGCTCTTTGTCGCCCAGCGCGGTGAAGGCCTTGCCGATCTGGTCCGGCTCCAGGTCGCTGTCGTCCACCGAGGGCGGAGCGATCTCGCCGTCGATCACGGCGCGTAGCCGCTCTTTGGGCGTGAGCTCTTGCTCTTCGGTGGTGTCCTCGCCGGGCGCGCCCTTGCCCGGGGCCTTCGCCTTGCTGGTGGCCGGCCCCTTCTTGCCCGTTGCCCCGCGGCGGCTCTTCTTGGCTCCGGGCGAAGCGCCGCCCGGCTCGCCGTCCTTGTCAGTGTCTTCGTCGCCTTGCTGGTCGTTGACCAGCTTGGTGATCACCCCGGTGATCACCTGGGCCACGTCATCGGGCTGCATGGGGCCGCGTTTTTCCTTCTTGGGGCCCTTGGCGCCTTTCTTGCCGGCGCTCGCCTGTGGGGTCTTGCGCGCCTTGCGCATGGCCGGAGCGTCCACCGCCGATCGGGCGCCGCCCGTGTCGTCGCGTTCGACACCCTCGGACTCGGCGCCAGCCTGGGTCTCGGCCAAGGGCTCGGCCTTGATGTCCACCCGGCTCCACTGAGCGTCCACGGGCAGGCGCGCCGGTGTGGAGCCCAGGTCCAAAGGCTGGGCCAGG
The DNA here is from genome assembly GCA_964512185.1 of uncultured Enterobacterales bacterium. Taxonomy (GTDB): domain Bacteria; phylum Myxococcota_A; class UBA796; order UBA796; family JAFGLY01; genus CAZEJJ01. Next base: position 20,325 of record CAZEJJ010000083.1, read on the forward strand.
CGAGACACCGCCTGGCGGGCCATGGACTCGGCCTCCACCTCGGAACGGTCGCCGGGCTCGGAGACCTGCATGCCGGGGCCCGTGGGTCGCAGCCGGCCCTCGTCGGACTGGACCACGTGGGCCAGCTCGTGGGCCAGCAGCCGCTCGCCCTGGGGGGTGTCGGGCTGCCAGGCGCCCGGGCCGAAGTAGATGTCGGACTCGGTGGTGAAGGCGTGGGCTTGCAGCTCGCGAGCGGCGCGGGCGGCCTCGGGATCGGTGTGCACGCGGACCTGGTCGAAGTCGTGGCCGAAGACGCGCTCCATGCGCGCCCTCACGGCGGGGGGCAGGGGGCGGCCGGCGCGACGACCGATGCGATGGAGGGTGGAGGGATCGGGGCCTTCCAACCCGGCGCGACGCCGCATGTCGGCGTGCATGATGGCGCGCATGACCGACATGGAGCCGGTGGCGGGCAGCTGGTCCTGGGCGTCGACGCCGGCGATGCCCAGCGCCACGGAGCTGGCCGTGACGGCGGCCATGCCCTCGTTGACCGGGCTGGACAGGGCCTGCAGCAGGGCCTGGTTGCCCAGGGCCTCCTGCAGCTGGCTGACCACCTGCACACCGGGCTGCTGCTCGACAGAGGCAGCGGCACGGCGGCGCCGCTCCTGCCGCTGCAGGTCGGCGGCGAGCGACTTGGTGGAAGCCGGCTTTCGTTTGTTTTTATCGCGCGATGAGCTCATGCTCTTCCCTGCCTGCGAAGGGAGCCCATGACGGGAGCGCTGCGGAGGGCGCCCGGCGTGGGATCTGGGTGCTGGTGGAGGAGGCGTCCCTACGCAGCGTGGGCTGGTCGGGATCCTCGTCCTGTGGGGACTGGGTGTCGGTGGCCTGGGGGGCGGCGGCCTGGGCCTGGGCTCGTTGACCGCCGCCGGCGTGACCGCCGGCGGCGTCTATGCCGGGGGCTGGGTCCTCCCCCGATGACGGCTGGGCCTTGGAAGCTGGACGGCCGCCCGCACCGGCGCTGGCAGTGCGCTGGGGGCTGGCCTGGGAGGCGATGCGACGCGTGGTGCTGGTGCTGCCGGCAGCAGAACGGCTGCGCCTGGGGGCGGGCACGGCCACGGCCGCCAGCTTTGGCAGGCGCACCTTGGCGGGCTTGGCGCTGCCGCCGCGCTTGGCGGCGGGGACCCGATGGACGATCTTGCCGGCCTTGCCGTGGTGGTCACGCGGACCTGCGGCGCGGCTGGGCAGCTTGCGGCGTTCGGGGCGGCAGGGTCGGGGAGCGAGCCCTGCGCCCGGCTTGGCGGGACCCGCCAGCCGCTTGCTGCTGGAGGCGCCCTTGCGCGGGCCGGTGATGCCCTGCTGCCCCGCGGGCAGGCTCGAGCGCGGCGAGCGTGGGCTCAGGCAGGCGACGGTCGGCGTGGGGGTGGCCTTGGCGCGGCGGCTGGGGTCGCCGCCGAAGAGGCGACCGCGGGCGGTGGGGCGATAGCTACGCGATCTGGCGGCCTGAGATTTGGCGGCTGGCATGTCGCGCCTGGACCTCACGCCCTCTCCTGGGTGCGCCTGTGCTCGATGACTATAGCCGGTGGGAGGAAGGGTCGGGGGAAGAAACGGGGCTGCGCTGGCCTCGTCGCGCGAGGCCTCCGGTGAGCTGCCGGAGGCGAGGGTGGGCGGCCTGTCTGCTCCGGATCGTCGCGAGGATTGTGCTGTGGCGTCCCTGGAGCCCCGCGTCGCGATATCTGGACCTTCTGCCCCCCCGAGCCCCGCCATGACCACGCCCACCCCCCCCGAGCCCGAGAGCCGCTGGAGCCAGGCCCGCAAGCGCCGGCGCCTGCGCTGGCCCGGCCGCCGTCGACTGCGGCCGCCTCGCTGGGTCGCCGCGATGGATGCCTGGCTGGTGGAGTGGGTGCCCTTCCACCCCACCTGGCTGTCGGCGGCCAGGCTGTTGGTGGTGGTTCCCCTGCTGATGCTGGGGCTGCGCGAGGCCAAGGCGCTGCCAGCCCCACCCTGGCTCATGGCGCTCCTGTTCCTCAGCTACGTCCTGCTGGACTACCTGGATGGGCTCGCCGCCCGCAAGCGCCACCTGGAGCAGGAGGGCACCCGCCTGCTGGACAAGCTGGCCGCCCTGCCCCTGCTGCTCGCGTTCTGCGTGCTCTGCTACGACGTGCTGCCCGTGGCCCTGCTGGGCGCTCGCCTGGGTCTGGAATTGGTGCTGGTGGCCCTGTTCCTGGCAGGTCGAGGTCGTCGCCGCGCGGGCCGCATGCGCACCGGCCTGGAGTACTCCACCCTGCTGGCCATGCTGGTGGTGAGCCAGGGCTGGGCGCCCAAGCTGGTGACTCCCCTGGTGGTCAGCTGGCTGCTGGGCATCAACGTGGCGTTCACCACGGTGGTGGTGCTCAACGCCATGAAGGTGCTGCAGAAGCGCTTCATCGCCGACGCGCTGTCCGCCTCCAACCTGCTGTGCGGGGCGGCGTCCATCCGCTTCGCCTTCGCGGGGCGCTTCGACCTGGCCCTGCTGTTCCTGATGATCGGCGGCACCTTCGACGGCTTCGATGGGGCCGCGGCTCGCCGCTGGGGCGGCACACGGTTCGGGGTCTACTCCGACGACCTGGCCGACGGCATCAACTTCGGGCTCGCTCCGGCCATCGCGGTGTGGCTGGTGTTCGACAGCTGGGAGTCGATGGTGGTGGGCGGCTTCTACCTGCTCTTCACCTGGGGTCGGCTGGTGTACTTCACCCTCGACAAGGCCTTCGCCGATCCCGCGCAGTTCGCCGGTGTGCCCAGCCCCGCGGCCGCGCTGCTCACCATGTGCGGGGTGGTGCTGTTCCAGGATCGGCCGCTGCTGGTGGGCCTGGTGGTGGGCGTGGCCTGCGTGCTGATGTTCAGCTTCGACACCAACTACCGCCACGTGGGGCGGGCCATGAGCTCCAACCGGCGCATCATCTACGGTATGCCCATCTTCCTGCTCTCCCTGCTGCTGGGCTACGTGCTGTGGGGCGTGAAGGTGCCGGTGGCCCTGATGCTGGTGGCCATGCTCATCTACGGCTTCCTGCCGTCCTTCGTGCACTTCCGCGACGTCATCTCGCGCTGGCGTGGAGCCAGGCCCGCGGCCGGCGGTTGAGCTCGTCTGCCCCAGCCTTCAACGGTTGAGCTTGGGGGGCGGACAGCCGCGGTGATGGGGTTACAGAGCGCTCCTGTGAGACCGTGACCACGAATGGAGTCACTACCGTGTACCAGATCCTGCACCGTGAAAAATTCTCGGATGTCACCTTCCGCTGGGATGTCTTCGCCCCTGACGTGGCTCGCGCCGCCCAGCCCGGCCAGTTCATCATGCTGCGCCTGGACGACCAGGGCGAGCGCATCCCACTGACCATCGCCGACTTCGATCGCGAGAAGGGCACCATCACCCTGGTGGTGCAGGCCCTGGGCAAGACCACCCGGCAGATGATGGAGGACTTCCCACAGGGGGCCTGGTTCCAGGACTTCGTGGGTCCGCTGGGCATCGCCGCCCACGTGGAGAAGATCGGCCACGTGGTGATGGTGGGCGGCGGCCTGGGCGTGGCGCCGGTCTTCCCCCAGCTGCGAGCCTTCAAGGAAGCTGGCAACCACACCACCGCCATCATGGGCTTCCGCAGCAAGGATCTCATGTTCTGGCGGGACCGCTTTCGGGCGCTGAGCGACGAGCTCGTCATCTGCACCGACGATGGCTCCTTCGGGCGCCAGGGCTTCGTGACCGTGGCGCTGCAGGAGCTGCTGGAGCGCCAGAAGCCAGACCTGGTGGTGGCCATCGGCCCCCTGCCCATGATGCGCGCGGTCACCGAGGTCACCCGCCCCTTCGAGGTCAAGACCGTCGTCTCGCTGAACGCCATCATGGTGGACGGAACGGGCATGTGCGGCTCCTGCCGCGTCTCGGTGGACGGCCAGATCAAGTTCGCCTGCGTGGACGGCCCCGACTTCGACGCTCACCTGGTGGACTTCGCCGAGCTCACCCGGCGGCAGACCCGCTTCGACCACCACGAGAGGCTGGCCCAGGAGCGCTACGATCACGTCTGCAACGTGGAGAAGCTCCTGTTCCGCGAGGAGAAGCGCAACTACAAGAAGCTCAAGGACCTGCGCCCTACCCAGGTGCCTATGCCCGAGCGCGACGCCCGGGAGCGCGCCACCAACTTCATGGAGGTCAACCTGGGCTACTCCCTGGGCGACGCCCTCGAAGAGGCGGAGCGCTGCATCCAGTGCCGGCGTCCAAAGTGCGTCAACGGCTGCCCTGTGGGTGTGGACATCCCGCGCTTCATCCGCCACCTGCTGGTGCGCGACCTGCCGGGCGCGCTGGACACTATCCTGGAGACCAACCACTTCCCCTCGGTCTGCGGCCGGGTGTGCCCGCAGGAGATCCAGTGCGAGGCGGAGTGCATCCTGGTGCGCGGCAAGCTGGAGCCGGTGGCCATCGGGCGGCTCGAGCGCTTCGTGGGCGACTTCGCTCCCATCCCCGCCGTGCAGCGCATGGCCGGCACCGCCGATCTCGGCAGGGTGGCCATCGTGGGCTCGGGACCCTCGGGCCTGGCCTGCGCCGGCGATCTGGCCATGCGTGGCGTGGACGTCACCGTGTACGAGGCCCTGCACGTGGTGGGCGGCGTGCTGCAGTACGGCATCCCGAGCTTCCGCCTGCCCCGCGACATCATCCATCGCGAGGTGCGCCGGCTGCAGAACATGGGCGTGCGCTTCGAGACCAACAAGGTCATCGGCAAGATCTTCACCATCCAGCAGCTCATGAACGAGATGGAGTTCGACGCCGTGTTCATCGGCTCGGGTGCGGGCTTCCCCTGGTTCCTGGGCATCCCCGGCGAGGGCGCGGGCCAGGTGTACTCGGCCAACGAGTACCTCACGCGCGCCAACCTCATGGGCGGCGACCGCTTCCCCTACGAGGACACCCCGCTGGCCTACGGCAAGTCGGTGGTGGTCATCGGGGCCGGCAACACGGCCATGGACTGCCTGCGGGTCTCCAAGCGTATGGGCATCCCGGCGGTGCGCTGCGTCTATCGGCGCACCGAGGCCGAGGCCCCGGCCCGCGTCGAGGAGCTGCACCACGCCTACGAAGAGGGCATCGAGTTCCACTGGCTGCACAGCCCCGTGGCCATCGAGACCGACGAGGCGGGCGATGTCTGCGCGATCCGTTGCCAGAAGATGCAGCTGGGCGAACCCGACAAGTCTGGCCGCCGCCGCCCGGTGGCCATCGAGGGCGCCTTCGAGACCTTCCCCTGCGACACGGTCATCTACGCCCTGGGCACCAGCGCCAACCCCATCATCTCCCAGTCGCTGCCCGAGCTGGACCTCAACCGCTGGGGCTACATCGTGGCCGATGAACAGACCCAGGCCACCAACCTGCCGGGGATCTACGCCGGCGGCGACATCGTCACCGGCGGCGCCACGGTGATCCTCGCGCTCGGTGCTGGCCGCCGCGCGGCGCACTCCATCGTGCAGTACCTGGGTCAGCTGCGAAAAGCTGATAGTTGATCCCTGGCTGCGCTCCACGCAGCCGTGGAGGAAGCCATGGGTCAGCGACAGGCGCATCTCTCCCGGGTCCGCGACGCCACCTTCGATCTGCTGGTCATCGGCGGAGGCATCACCGGCGCGGGTGTGGCCCGCGATGCAGCCCGGCGCGGCCTGCGCGTGGCCTTGCTCGAACGCTCCGACCTGGCCAGCGGCACCTCCAGCCGCTCCAGCAAGCTGGTGCACGGCGGGCTGCGCTACCTGGAGATGTACGAGTTCTCCCTGGTGTTCGAGTCGGTGAGCGAGCGGCGGGTGCTGATGGACATCGCGCCGCACCTGGTCAAGCCGCTGCCGTTTGTGTTTCCGATCTTCAAGAGCATGGGCAAGTCGGCGGCCATCATCGACATCGGCATGTGGCTGTACGACGGCCTGTCTCTGTTCCGCTCCCCCAAGATCCATCGGCGCCTGAGCAAGAAGGCCACCCGGGCCGCCGAGCCCGCCCTGCGGCGCAAGGGGCTCAAGTCGGCGGAGCTATACTACGACTGCTCCACCGACGACTCCCGGCTCACGCTCGAGACCGCGCTGGACGCCACGCGGGCGGGCGCGGCGGTGGTCACCTGGTGCCCGGTGGAGAGCTTCGTGCACGACGATCGCGGGCGCGTCACGGGTGTCCAGGCGCGAGACGCCATCGGCGGCGGCAGCCTCCAGGTCACGGCGGGGGCCGTCGTCCTGGCCGCGGGTCCCTGGACCGACGACCTCCGCAGCTCGGCGCTTGGAGAGCGGTCGCGCCCGCTGCTGCGCCCCACCAAGGGTGTGCACGTGGTGGTGGCCCGGGCTCGGCTGCCCGTGAAGCACGCGGTGGTCATGGTGCACCCCGAGGACGAGCGTGTGCTCTTCGCGCTCCCCTGGGGCGAGCGCACCTACATCGGCACCACCGACACCGACTGGGATGGTGATCCCGATCACGTGGCCGCCGATCTGGCCGATGTGGACTACCTCATCGCGGCCTCCGGGCACTTCTTCCCCGACCACCCGCTGCACTACGACGACGTCATCGCCACCTGGGCCGGGCTGCGCCCGCTCATCAACCAGGAAGGCGTGCACGAGTCCCAGGTGAGCCGCGAGCACCAGGTCGACGTGGAGGCCAACGGCATGGTCACCGTGGCCGGCGGCAAGCTCACCACCTACCGGCGCATGGCGGCCGAGGTGGTGGATCGGGCCATGGACGTGCTGCGGCTCTCCACCTGGGAGCACGCCCCGCTGCGCGAGGCCAACACCGAGCGCGAGCCCCTGCCGGGAGCGGTGGGCTGGCCCAAGGACGACGACGAGGCCCAGCTGATCGAGGACATCATGGCCGCCTCCGATGGGCGCTTCGACGAAGCGGTGGCCACCGCCCTGGCGGGCAGCCACGGCATGATCGGCATCGACGTGGCGGTGCTGGCCGCCAGCCGGCCCGAGCTGGCCGAGCGGCTGCTGCCCGAACGCCCCGAGGTGCTGGCCGCGGTGGAGTGGGCAGCCACCCGCGAGCTGGCGGCCACCCTCGACGACGTGCTGCAGCGCCGCCTGCCGCTGTTCTTCAAGGACAGCGACCAGGGCCTGGGCTGCGCGGAGCGGGTGGCCGACCACCTGGCTGGGGTGCTCGGGTGGAGCGCTGAGCGCAGGCGGGCCGAGCTGGAGACCTATCGCGCCCAGGTGGCCGAGAGCCGCGCCTGGAGGCTCGAGATGCAGGCGCGCCACGAGCAGCCCCCCGGCGACGAAGAGTAGGCGGTCGCCGTGCGCCTCGATGTGGTGCCGGACAACATCCTGGAGCGGCTGGTGCTGCTGCTGGGGGTGGTGCCCACCCCCCTGGTGCAGGTCTCCTGGGGCATGGCCAGCGCGTCCACCATCATCACCGCCGTCAAGCTCGGCCTGTTCGAGCTGCTGGAGCAGGCTGAGCTCTCCGCCGGCGAGCTGGCGGAGGAGGCCGGCACCCATCCGCTGGCCACCGAGACCCTGCTCAACGCCCTGTGCGGCTTCGACTGCCTGAAGCGCCGCGAGGGCCGCTACAGCAACAGCAAGCTGGCCTCCCGCTGGCTGGTGCGCGGCAGCCAGGACTCCATGGTGGACGCCGTGCTGCTGCTGGGCCAGATCCAGGACCAGTTCCACGATCTCGAGAACACGGTGCGCACGGGGCAGATCTGGGATCTGCACCACGGCGGCCATGGTGCCGAGGTGTGGGAGATCTACCTGCGCGGCCTGTCCAAGCTGGCGCGGCTGCCCGCCGGCGAGATCGCCCGCCGGGCGAAGCTCCCCGACACGCCCCGCCGGCTGCTGGACGTGGGCGGCGGCCACGGCTGCTTCTCCATGGCCTTCTGCCAGCGCTGCCCGGGGCTCTCGGCCCAGGTGCTGGATCTGCCCCAGGCCTGCGCGGTGGGGCGGGCCATCGTGGCCGAGCGGGAGATGTCCGAGCGGGTCAGCTACGTGGAGGGGGATCTTAGGCGCGCGGAGTGGGGAGAAGGCTGGGACGTTGTGCTCATCTTCAACGTCCTCCACAACCTGTCCCCCGAGGAATGCCAGGCGGCGCTGGGCAGGGCCCACGCGGCGCTCGCTCCCGGCGGGCGGCTGGTGATCCTGGAGGCCGAGCACCGGCACCGCGGCGATCGCATCGCCCAGGCCGGCGCCTTCGCCGAGATCCTCTGCTTTCTGACCAGCGGCACCCGCGCCTACCCCGAACAGACCATGCGCGGCTGGATGCAGCAGGCCGGGTTCACCCGCCTGCGCACCTTCCGTCCCCGCTTCGGCCCCTACATGGTGGTGCTCGAGGGCACGGGGGGGTGACTCCGGGCTTCTATGCCCCCCGTTTTGCGACAAACGCCGAGCTATGCCCCCTTGTTTGCGACAGAAGGCGAGCTGACACCCCCTGGATGAGACAGATCGACGTCTCCGCGGATCGTCGCCCACGATGAAAGGCCGGTTATCGGGTGTTCCCACTCCCGTGATCAGGGCTCCTGTCGCATTTTTGGGGGCATAGTTTTCGATCTGTCGCATTTTAGGGGGCATAGGAGCCTGCGGCGGGGATCCAGGGCGTGCGGGCCCGGCGGGTGCGGCACTCTCGCCCCGCCAGGATAGGCTGCTGGTCCCTCCCGGGACCCAGCCATGCTCTCCAGGCTCTTCCAGCGCCGCCTCATCTTCGTCACCGGAAAGGGCGGCGTGGGCAAGAGCAGCGTCACGGCCGCCATGGGGCTGCTGGCCAGCCAGCAGGGCAGGCGCGTGCTGGTGTGCGAGATGGACGTGTTCAGCGCCATGGATCCCCTGCTCGGAGGCGGCGGGCGCGTGGGCCACGAGCCGCTGGAGGTGTCGCCGGGGCTGTCGGTGTGCAACATCGACCGGTCCCAGGCGCTGGTGACCCTGGTGAGCCGCTTCGTGCCCTCGCGGCGCATCTCCCGCACCCTGGTCACCAACAAGGTCACGCGGCTGTTCTTCGAGACCGCGCCCGGTGTGGGCGTGCTCAGCCTGCTGCACCAGGTGCGGCGCCTGATGCACGAGCCGGAGCACGAGCTGATCCTCGTGGATCTTCCCTCCACCGGCCACGCCATCACCTTCCTGCGGGTGCCCGAGGTGCTGCACAAGATGCTGCGCAAGGGCGGGGTGGCCGAGATGGCCGGGCGCCTGGCGCAGGATCTGCGCGACCCCGAGGTCACCGCCCTGGTGGTGGTGTCGCTGCCCGAGGAGATGCCCGTCAACGAGACCATCGAGCTGCACCAGGTGGCCCGCGAGAAGCTGGGCATGTCCACCGAGCTGGTCATCGTGAACATGGTGCGCCCCAGCCCCGTGAGCGCCCAGCAGCGCGAGGCGCTGGAGTTCCTGGCCGAGCGGGTGGAGCGGGGCGGCGTGCAGCCCCCTGGGGGCGTGGCGCGGCTGGTGGAGGGCGGCGAGATCGGCTTGGGATGGAACAAGCAGGACCGTCGCTACGTAGAACGCCTGCACAGCGCACTCCAGGAGCACGGCGTTCACTTCGTCGAGGTCCCCTATGTCTACGAGACCGATCGCGAGCAGGGCCTGGTGCAGCGCATCGCCCAGCTGTTGCAGCAGCCGGTGGCGTCCTGAACGGATATCCTCGGTCCGGGAAACACCATGAGCACCTCCCAGCACAGAGACAGCCCCATCGCCCGGCTGCTGGCCAGCAGCCGCTTGCTGGTGTGCTGTGGCTCGGGTGGCGTGGGCAAGACCACCACGGCGGCGGCCCTGGCGCTGCAGGCCGCCCTGGCGGGCAGGCGGGTGGTGGTGATCACCATCGATCCCGCCAAGCGCCTGGCCAACAGCCTGGGCCTGGAGACCCTGGCGGACCAGCCCCAGCGCATCGACCTGGCGGCGCTGGATCCCAGCATCGCCGAGCAGGCCGGACAGGGCGAGCTGTGGGCCATGATGCTCGACGTCAAGGCCGGCTTCGACGACCTGGTGCGCCGCATGGCTCCAGACGCCGGCGCCGTCAAGCGCATCATGGACAACCGCGTCTACCGGCTGCTGTCCACCGCGCTGCACGGCATGCACGAGTACGTGGCCACCCAGAAGCTCTTCGAGCTGCACTCCAGCGGCGACTTCGATCTCGTGGTCCTGGACACCCCGCCCACCAAGAACGCGCTGGACTTCCTGGAGGCGCCGGGCCTGCTGTCCCGCTTCCTGGATCGCCGGGTGATCCGCTTCTTCCTGCCCGCCGACAGCAAGGGGCTGCTGGGGCGCATCCTGCAGCCGGTGGTGGTGGTGCAGAGGCTGCTCGCTCGCATCCTGGGCGAGCAGTTCACGCGAGACCTGGTGGAGTTCTTCGACGCGGTGCAGACCATCATCGAGCCCTTCCAGCAGCGGGGCGAGATGGTGGAGTTCATCCTGCAGGATCCGCTCACCTCCTTCATCATCGTCACCAGCCCCGACACCCGCCGCGCCGACGAGGCCTTCTACTTCCACGAGAAGCTCACGGCCCTGGGCCAGGCAGAGGTCAGCTTCGTGGTCAACCGGGTCTGCACGGGATTCTCCCAGGAGCACATCGACGAGGCGGGGCAGATCTCCGCTGCCGACTTCGAGCGCCTGGTGGCCGCCATGGCCCCCATCACCGACGCTCAGGGCACCCGGCAGCTGTTGCAGCTGCTGCAGGCCCACTACGGCCGGCTCATCGACCTGGCCGGTCGCGACCTCCAGGGTGTACGGCACCTCTCCGACCGGGTCGGGCGCCGCCTGCTGCACCTGGTGCCCCTGTTCCGCGAAGACGTGCACGACATCCGCCAGCTGCGGCGGCTCGGCGACCACCTGGTGGAGCAGGGCGCCTGAGCGCCCCTACGAGCAGGATCCGCTGCTGCAGGTGAAGCTGGCGTCATCGCCGAAGGCGTAGCTGGTGCTGCCCACGGCCACGTCGCTGGGGCTGTTGTCGTCATCGCTGCTGGAGGCGCCCCAGTCGCAGGTGTCGGAGTCGAGGCTGGCGCTGGACGAGGTGAGGTAGGCGCCGCCGCCGCCCGCCACGGCGCTGTTGGCGGTGACTCCCGCGCTGGTGGAGGAGGAGCCGGTGCAGCTGGCGGACGCGCCGCTGGACAGGTACAGCCCGCCCCCCTGGAAGCCGAAGTTGTCGCTCAGCAGGCTGTCGGACAGGGTGACGCTGACCGCGCTGGACCAGATGGCTCCCCCGCCCACCTGGGCGCTGTTGCCAGACAGGCTGGAGCCTTCGATCTCCAGACCGGCGCTCGAAGAGCCCGTCAGGTAGAGGCCTCCCCCGCCGTAGTCGGCGCTGTTCTCGCTGACGGTGCTGTCGGTGACCGCGATCGAGCCGCCGCTCACGTACACGGCGCCGCCGCTGTCGCCGGCGCTGTTCTCGTAGACGCTGCTGTCGATGAGCTCGAGGCTGCCGCCGTCCACGAAGATGGCGCCGCCGTCGTCGCTGGCGCTGTTGCCGTGCACCGCGCAGTCGTCCAGGCTCACCGCGCCGTCGTCCACGTAGATGGCTCCGCCCTCGGTGGCGGCGCCGTTTGTGAGGGTGAGCCCGCTGATGTCCAGCTCGGCGCTGGCGTCGGACAGCTCGATGACGCGGCCGCTGCCGCCTGCGTCCAGGGTGGTGGAGCTGGCTCCGTAGGGCCCTGAGAGGACCAGGCTGCCCGCGCTGGACATGCTCAGCTGCACGTAGAAGGTGCCCGTGCAGAACGCGATCTCGCCGCTGGTGGGCAGGGTGTAGCTGGTGGGGCTGCTGGAGCTGCCGGAGCCCAGGGTGCCGGTCATGCCCGTGGCCACCCCGCCGCTGTCGAAGTAGCTGATGCTGCCGGACTCGGCCGCCGAGGTCCAGGAGCTGGCGCTGCAGTCGTTCTGCAGGCCGTCGCAGTACTCGGAGGCGCCCGGGTAGATGTTGACCTCGCTGTCGTCGCAGTCGGTGTTGTCGGTCACCCCGTCGGTGGGGGCGTCGCAGGCGGTGGTGAGGGTGGAGGGGTCGCCATAGCCGTCGCCATCGGCGTCGCTGTACCAGTCGCTGGCTCCCGGGGCGTCCGAGCCGTCGGTGCTGCCGTCGCAGTCGTTGTCCAGCCCGTCGCAGATCTCGCTGGCGGCGGGGTTGACCCCCGAGTCGCTGTCGTCGCAGTCGCCACCCACCGCGGTGGTGCCGCTGGGTTGGGTGCATTCAGCCGCGCCGGTGGACTCTTCGCCGTAGCCGTCGCCGTCGCCGTCGGTGTACCAGGTGGTGGCGTCGACGGGATCCTCGTCCACCGTGCCGTCGCAGTCGTCGTCGACGCCGTCGCAGCTCTCGTCGGCGCCGGGGTAGGCCGTGGCGTCGGTGTCATCGCAGTCTGTGTCGTCGGCGCTGTAGCCGCTGGGCTGCTCGCAGGCGGGGGTGGTGCTGGCGGCGTCGCCGTAGCCGTCGCGGTCGGCGTCCAGGTACCAGGTCAGAGCGTCGGTGGCGTCGGTCTCGTGCACGGTGCCGTCGCAGTCGTTGTCCACGCCGTCGCC
>CAZEJJ010000084.1:0-32559 GCA_964512185.1 uncultured Enterobacterales bacterium
GACAACTACGTCCGTGTCGTTCGCTGCAAGCAGGACGCGTCGCAGTAGGCACTGGCGGGTCGCAGTAGACATGAGCTTTCCCGAGGGCTCCTAGGAGCCTGTAGGGCGCAGGCGGTGCGGACCCTGCGAACGCAGGGATCCGTGACGCCGGTGCCGAATCGTAGCGAGGGCCGCGAGGCGCGCCTCAGGGGGCGCCCTGCGTGATGCTGCTGTGAGAAGGCATGTTTTCAACATGTTGATGTCAGCAGCGCCGCGAAGGACGCGTCGAGAGGTGTGGATCGTGGGCCGCAGTAGATTCGGTACGCCCCACAGGCTCCTAGAAGGCGCCGGCCGAGTCGATGGCTTCCTTACGGGACAGGCGCACCTTGCCGGCGCGGTCGATGTCGATGACGCGCACGAGCACCTCGTCACCCTCGGTGACCACGTCGGTGACGCGCTCGACGCGCTCCTTGGCCAGGTGGCTGATGTGGATCAGACCGTCGGTGCCGGGGAAGATCTCCACGAAGGCGCCGAAGTCGGTGATGCGCTTGACCACACCCACGTACAGCTTGCCGATCTCGGCCTCCTGGGTGAGCTCGCGGATCATGCCGATGGCCTTCTCGGCGGCGTCGGCGTCGGTGGCGGCCACATCGACCTTGCCGCTGTCGTCCACCGTGACCTTGGTGCCCGTCTGCTCCTGGATGCCGCGGATGATGCGACCACCGGGACCGATGATGTCGCGGATGCGATCGGGCTTGATCTTGATGGAGGTGATGCGCGGAGCGTAGGGGGACATCTCCGGGCGCGGTTCGGCGATGGCCTTGGCCATCTCGCCCAGGATGTGCAGCCGGCCCTCGCGGGCCTGGGCCAGGGCGCGGGACATGATCTCGCGGGTGACGCCCGTGATCTTGACGTCCATCTGCAGGGCCGTGATGCCGTTGGGGGTACCCGTGACCTTGAAGTCCATGTCGCCCATGTGGTCCTCGTCACCGAGGATGTCGGACAGCACGGCGTAGCTCTCGCCTTCCATGATCAGACCCATGGCGATGCCCGCCACCGGCGCCTTCATGGGCACGCCGGCGTCCAGCAGGGCCATGGTGCTGCTGCACACGGTGCCCATGGACGACGAGCCGTTGGAGGAGAAGACCTCGCAGGTGGAGCGCAGCACGTAGGGGAACTCCTCGTGCGTGGGCAGCATGGGCTGGATGGAGCGGTGGGCGAGGGCCCCGTGGCCGATCTCGCGACGCTTGGGACCGCGCAGGAAGTAGGCTTCGCCGGTGCAGTAGGGCTGGAAGTAGTAGGTGAGCATCCAGTTGCGGCGGCCGTCGGGCAGGTTGGCGAACTCGATGCGCTGGGCGTCGTACTCGGTGCCCATGGCGATGTTGGCGTAGACCTGGGTCTCGCCGCGGGTGAAGACCGCCGAGCCGTGGGCCCGGGGCGACAGGCCCACCTCGCACCAGATGTCGCGGATCTCGTCGGTGGCGCGACCGTCGATGCGCACGCCCTTGTCGATGACCGCCGAGCGCATCTCGCCGCGCACCAGCTTGGACCAGGCGGCCTTGACGTCCTTGACGATGGCGGCCTGCTGCTCCTCGTCCTCGACGCCAGCGGTGAGCTGGGCCTGGATGTCGGTGCGCACGGCCTTCATGGCCGTGCTGCGCTCGTGCTTGCCCTCGATGTCCATGGCCACGAGCAGGCGATCCTTGCCCAGCTCCACCACCTTGGCCAGGATGTCGGCGTCGAGCTCGGGCGCCGGGGCGACCTCGAGGAAGGGCTTGCCGCAGAGCTCGCGCAGCGCCTCGATCTTCTCGATGATGGTCTTGATGGCGTCGTGGGCGATCTCGAGGGCGTCGACCATGGCGGCCTCGCTCACCTCGTCGGCGCCGCCCTCCACCATGACCACGGCGTCCTTGGTGCCGGCCACGATGAGGCGCAGATCGGAGTTGTCCTGATCTTCCTTGCTGGCGTTGAGCTTGAACTCACCGCCCACGCGCACCACCCGCACACCCGCGATGGGCTGGCTGATGGGCGCGCCGCCGATCCACAGGGCCGCGGAGGCGCCGCAGAGGGAGAGCACGTCGGTGTCGTTGTCGATGTCGTAGGACATCGTGGTGGCGATGATCTGGATCTCGCTCCGGAAGTGCTTGGGGAACAGGGGCCGGATGGGACGATCGATGACGCGGCTGGTGAGGGTCTCGCGCTCGTTGGAGCGACCCTCGCGCTTGATGTAGCCACCGGGGATGCGGCCATAGGCGCCGGTGCGATCCTGGTAGTCCACGGTGAGGGGGAGGAAGTCGAAGGGCCGGTTGCCCGGAGCCACCACGGCGGTGACCAGCACCAGGGAGTCGCCCTGACGCACGGTGACGGCGCCGGTGGCCTGGCCGGCGTACTTGCCGGTCTCGATGGTGATGGGCACGCCGCCGATGTCGACGGATACGGAATGTACGTTCATGTTTCTCTCATGCAGGGGGGGCGTTCCTGGTGGCATTTCCGTCCAGGAGACCCGACCCCGAGTCTTGGATACACCTGTGCGCCCACCAGATGCGGGCGCAGGTGTGGTGTGTGGAGACGAGCGAAAGCCAGCGTCTTGACTCCAAGGACCCCCGTGACTTCCCGATGGTCTTCCAGGATTGAGCGACGGCCTGCCGTCAGACGACGGCCAGCGCTCGACCCGGGGAGACCTGCGGAAGGTGCCTGGGGAGAAAGACGGCTCGTTGACCCACAGCGGCTGCCGTGGATCCTCTCCGGTTCTGTGTTGGGAAAGAGCGGCAGGTGGGCTGGCCCCACGGGAGAGCCAGCCCAGACCCGCGGACTAGCGACGCAGCCCCAGCGACTGGATGAGCGCCTGGTAGCGTTCAGGATGATGTCGGTTGAGGTAGCGCAGCAGGCGCCGACGCTGACCGACCAGCTTGAGCAGCCCGCGCCGGGAGTGGTGGTCCTTGGCGTGGGTGCGGAAGTGCTCGGTGAGGTAGGTGATGCGGTGGGTGAGCAGCGCCACCTGCACCTCGGGGGACCCGGTGTCACCCTCGTGCGTAGCGTATTTCTCCACCAGCTCGCGCTTGGTGTCCTTGTGGAAAGCCATGGTGTTCTCCTTGAACGTGCGGCAACCGCAGGCGAGCGGTCATGGCAGGGAGCACCAGGCTCCAGCCGCTTCACCCGCAGAGACCGTGAAGGGAGAGTGAGCCGGACGGGGCTGCGACGTGCAGTCCACCCGGATCAGGCCCCTTATGCCCTGGCATCCACCGCAAGTCAACCTGAAACAGCGTTGAGGGTGGGCGCCCGGCTCAGCGCGGCGCGGCGGGACTGCGCCAGAGAGCGCTGCTCTTGCCGCCTCCCCGGGCCTCCACCACCGCCAGCAGCTGGTCGCCCGCCACTACCGCGAACAGACCCCCGGGGCGCACTCCTGGAGGGGGCGAAGGAGGCTGACCACCCCGCAGCAGCAGCTCGGCCACGCCGCGACCCACGGGCAGCAGGGGCAGGTGGGGCAGGGTTTCGATGGGTCGGATGTGCCAGGCCGCGAGGCCCTCGAAGACCTGCTCGCGCGACACCCAGGGCACGCGATCCTCGCCGCGACGACGGGTGAGGGCGCGGCGCCAGTCGGGGGTGTTGGCCACCAGCTCGGAGAGCTGCGAGAGCGAGAGGGCCCGCTCCAGCTCGAAGGGGCCGCTGCGCAGGCGGGTGAGCTGCCGGAGGTGCCCCACGGTGCCCAGCGCCACCGCGATCTCGTCGGCCAGGCCGCGGGCGTAGGTGCCGCGGGAGCAGCTCAGCACCACCCGCAGCTCGCTGTCCGACAGGGAGACCAGCTCCAGGGAGCTGATGTGGATGGGCCGAGGCTCGACCTGCACCTCCTCGCCCTTGCGCGCGTAGTCGTAGAGCCGACGGCCCTTGACCTTCACCGCAGAGTAGCGGTGGGGGGCCTGCAGCCGATCGCCCAGGAAGCTGGCGAGCACCTCTCGCACGCCAGCCTGCTCCAGCGCCGGCACCGGCTTCTCTTCGGTGACGGTCCCGGTGGGATCGCCGGTATCGGTGGCGCTGCCCAGAGAGATGGTGGCGTCGTAGACCTTCTGGGACTCATCCAGGAAGCGGATGAGGCGGGTGGCGCCACCCAGCGCCAGGGGCAGCACACCCTCGGCGAAGGGATCGAGCGTCCCCGTGTGGCCCACCTTGCGGATGCCGGTGACAGCGCGAACCATGGCCACCACGTCGTGAGAGGTGATTCCGGGCTGCTTGTTGATGACGAGGAATCCAGGGTTCAGGCTCATTCCTCGGCTCCTTCCTCGCTGACCAGGCGCCCCAGCATGCTGGTGAGCTGCACCGCATGCGCGAGGTTCCGGTCCAGCTCGAAGTCCAGGGCAGGGGTGAAGCGCAGGCCCAGGCTGCGGCCCAGCTTGTGGCGCAGGTAGCCGCGCGCGGCCTCCAGGCCTCGCATGAGCTGTGGGTCGACCTCGCCGCCCCCGAGGGGCAGCACGCGCACCCGCGCTCGCTTGAGGTCCGCGCTCATGCTCACGTCGGTGATGGACAGCTGCCCCACGCGTGGATCGGAGAGATCTTCGCGCAGCAGCCGCGCCAGCTCGCCGTGGACGAGGCTGGCCACCTGCTGGGGTCGCTTCTGGGCCATGACTCCTCCAGGGGCGCCCGGGGGCCGGGAGCCCCCGGCTTCTAACGACAGCCATCCGCGCATGTCAACACGGCCAGCCCCGGAGCGAGGTGCCCACCTCCCAGCCCCGCGATACCAGCGCTGCACGCAGCTGTTGGAGGTGACCGCGTGCACATCGCGCTGCTGGGCATGGGCCGGTTGGGCCGCAGCATGGCGCCGCTGCTGCGCGCCGCCGGCCACCAGGTCTCAGCCTGGACCCGGCACGACCCTCTGCCCCGCGCGGAGCTGTGCTGGATCACGGTCAGCGACGGCGCGGTGGCCCAGGTGGCCAGCCGCCTGCCCGCCGGCCCCATCGTGCTGCACGCCAGCGGCATGCTCAGCCACGAAGTGCTGCGTCCTCACGCTCCTTCAGGCAGCCTGCACCCGCTGCAGACCTTCCCGGGCCCCGAGGTGGCGGTGCCCGATCTGCGGGGCGCACCCGCGGCGGTGGCGGGCGATCCCCAGGCCCAGCGAGCGGCCGAGCAGATCGCCAGGTCCCTGGGCATGGAGCCCTTCGCCGTACCGGGCGACCGCCGCCTCTACCACCTCGCGGCGGTGCTCGCGGGCAACCTTGCGCCGGTGCTGCTGGCCGAAGCCGCGGGATTGCTGGTGCAGGCAGGGGTGCCGGCCCACCAGGCGGGCCCCATCCTGGAGCCCCTGGCCACGAGCGCTCTGAAACACGCCACGGCCCACGGCGCCGCGGCCGCCCTCACCGGCCCCGCAGCGCGAGGGGACGAGACCACGATCCAGGCCCACCGCGCCGCGCTGGCAGAGCACGCTCCGGGGCTGGCGACCCTGTACGACGCCCTCACTCAGAGAGCCAAGCAACGCCTGGAGGGCGACTGACCCCTTGGGAAGCCGCGATCCCGAAGAAGCTGAGGGCCGGATCGCAGCGCCCTCATCGGGATCATCGCCCTGTTGCCCCCCCCATGACCGGTGCTATACTCCAAGGTAGAGGTGGCCAGCCGCGGAGGCTCCCATGCTCGACGCCTTCATCATTGACCGCATCCGAAGAGAGCGCGAGGACACGGAACCTGTCCGCACGCCTGCGCACGCCGAGCTGCCCTCCCGCAAGGTGGAAGAAGACCACCCGCCCGACCGCGATTCGGACGACGACCCGGAACGCGGCTCGGTGATCATCGACGACCGCGTCTGAGCGCGCAGCGCCACCAGCCGCCTTGCCCGCCGTGGCACAGCGTGCTACCCAGCGCGGCCGAGCGAGGCCGGTCCCCAACAAGGGCCCCGTCCGCCCCAATCCTAGCTGAGGTACACCATGGCCCGTAGATGCGTCTTCACCGGCAAGCGGCCGAACGTGGCCAACAAGGTCTCCCACTCCAACATCAAGACCAAGAAGCGCCAGCTGCCCAACCTGCACACCCGCCGCATCTGGTGGGCCGAGGGCGATCGCTTCGTGCGCCTCAAGCTCTCCACCCGCGCGCTGCGCACCCTGCGCAAGAAGGGCCTGGACCGCTACGCCGCCGAGGTGGGTCTGGATCTCCGCAAGTTCTAGGACGGCGGGCCAGCAGCGGGGGGAGCGACACGGGGCCGCTCGGGCGGGCGCCGAAGCCATGCTCCCCGGATCTGTACGCTCGCGGGAGCCATGCCCCTGGATCTGTACGTTTTAAGGGCAAACCCGCGCCCCGGCGGCCCCCGCCCACCATGAAACGCCGGTTTTCGGCTGCCGGCAGCCGCCGCGCGTACACTTTTGGGGGCTTGGCCTGGAAACGCGAGCAGCTGGAGGGGCATGGCTCTCCGGCGCCGCCCGGAACCGCGAGGGGAGCCGCGGCAGGCGCAGCCTGCGGGTCAGGGGGGCCCGGGCGATCCCGGGCGCATCCCCGCAGCCAAGGGGCGCGCACTCCAGGTGGGGTCAGCGAGGCCTCCGCCGCAGCAGCAGCAGCAGCGGGGCCAACAGCAGGGGGAGCGACACGGGGCCGCTGTGTGAGCAGGTCCCCGGAGGCTCGCTCCCGCAGGCGGGATCGTCGTCGTTGAAGGCGTAGGCGTCGCCGCAGGGATCGCTCCAGGCCAGGGACGGCAGGGTGACGGCGACGCAGTGCAGCGCACCGCCCAGCATCACGAGGCTGCTGCTGTCCAGCGGCACCACCTCCCAGCCCTCCGCGACGGCGGCCAGCCCGTCCAGGAACTCGCCCTCGCGCTCGGTGGCGTCGTCGAAGACCGGCACGAGCCAGCTGCCCTGCTGACCGGAGGCCACGGGCAGGGCGTTCAGGTAGCTGCGGAAGTCGTCGATGCCGTCGCCGTCACCGTCGTCGTGGTGGGGCATGGGCAGGCGCAGCACCTCGTAGCCCGCCCGCTCCAGCAGCTGCGCGTTGTCGTCGAGCAGGGCGGCGTTGACCGGATCGTACTCGGCGTCGTAGCTGCCCAGGAGGATGCGCTGCCCATCCAGGAAGGCCGCGAAGAGGTCCACGTGCCCCGTGCCCTCGCCCTCCAGGGGCTCCAGCCAGCTCACCCGCTCACAGCCCAGGTAGCGCTGCAGCACAGCCTCGAGATCCTCCCTGGCCAGGCCCGGGTTGATCCACTGGGACTGCAGGATGGTGCTGGTGACGCAGCCCCCCTGCCCGTCGCGCAGCAGGTTGCCGCCTTCGAGGCTCAGGGGCGTAGGGTAGACCATGGCGCCCAGGATGTCCGCGAGCACCGGGGGCATGTGGTCGTCGGCTGGGCGAGAGCTGTAGTACTGCAGGTCGGCCGCCATGCGCAGCCCACCCGCGCTCTGGCTGAACACGGGGGCGTAGTCGCGGATCCAGATGGTGTTCAGCTCGCCGCAGTCCCACCACCGCAGCGCACCGTCCAGCCCGGCCTGCTCCAGCTCCTCCTGGGAGCGGGCGAGGTCTTCTTCGTCGCGCCCGCAGGCATGCACGGGAACAGCGCGCTTGGCCAGCGCCTCCACCAGCCCGAGCAGCTCACCGGCCTGCGCCTGCTCCCAGGCGGTGATCCACACCCCGTCGATGGGCTCGAACTCCCCCCGGCCGTAGGGCCGCGGATCGGGAGGCAGGCCCCAGGGCGCGTCCATGACGGGCTGGCGCTGCCACCAGGGCGCCGGCGCCAGGCGCTCGGTGTCGGCCCAGGCCGCCGGCGCCCAGGCCAAGCAGACCGGGAGGAACACCTCGAAGGAGCAGCGAATCGACAAGGGCTCACTCGCGCGGGAGCAGGCGACCCAGGGCGCCCAGCAGCTGCATGCGGGAGAAGGAGCGCGGCAGGGTGGGCACGCCCGCGGGCGCATTCTGGGCGGCGACCCCGATGAAGATGGTGCGCTGGGCGAGCAGCGGATCCCGGCCCGCCACCGCGTGGTGCAGCTCGATGCCGCTCATGGCGGGCAGCTGGATGGCGGTGAGCAGCAGGTCGAAGTCCTCCAGCTCCATCCGGTCCAGCGCATCTTCGCCCGACAGGGCGGCGCGGCAGCGGCACCCGGTGTCTTCGAGCAGGCTCTCGAGCCCGGTGAAGACGAGGGGATCCTCGTGCACGCAGAGCAGGCGCAGCCCGTGTAGATCCACCAGGCCCGCTGCCTCCTGGCGCACGGGCCTGACCGCGGGGAGGGTGAGCTCGAAGACCACCCCGCCCTGGTCGCGGTTGATCACCCGCAGCGCACCCCCATGCTCCTGGGCGATGTTCTGCGCGATGGTCAGGCCCAGGTCGGCTCCGCCCCGCCGCACGCCGGGATCCAGACCCGGAGCCAGCAGGTTCTCCAGCAGGTCCGCAGCGACGACCCGTCCCTCGTCAGCCACGGCGATCACCACGGCCTCCGCTCCCACGCCGGCCTCTGTCTCGGGCTCGGCGCGCAGCTCGATGGACCCGCGGCGCCGCATGCGCTCGGCGGCGTTGATGAGCAGGTTGACGAGCAGCTGCTCCAGCTGTCTCCGATCTCCGGGCACGGTGAGCCGCGGGGGTGTGACATCGACCCGCAGCACGCAGCGCCCCAGCAGGGGTGCCGCCTGGTCGCAGGCCGCGTCCACCACCTCGGCTACGGACAGGATCTCGCTGTCCACCGGCATGGGCTGGGACACCGCCTGTAGCTGCTGCACGATGCGCGCGATGCGCCTGCCGTGCTCCAGCAGCCGCTCCAGCGAGCGCCTCGCCAGCTCCGGATCGTCCAGATCCGTGCCCAGCAGCAGCTCGAGGCGACCCAGCATCACCGCCAGCGGGTTGTTGATCTCGTGGCCTACGATGGCGGCCAGGTGGCCCACCAGGGCGTGGCGCCGCGAGTGGGTCAGCTCTCCCTCGAGCACGCGGCGCCAGGTGAGGTCCCGCAGCACCAGCTGGGTCTCGCCGGCGAAGCCCGGCAGGGGTGCCGCGGTCATGGCCACCGGCGTGCCGTCGGCCAGGGTGAGCGGACGCTCCACCACGCCCTCGAACCCCCGCTCCGCCATCTGCTCCAGGGCCGGGCCCGAGGGAGCGTCGAAGAGCTCGGACAGGGGACGCCCCGAGAGCTCCACGGCGCGGCAGCGGTTGGCGCGAGCCGCCACGCGGTTGGCGGTGACCACGCGAGCCTGGGCGTCCACCGTCACCCGCAGGTCCGGCCCGGTGTCGAAGAGGGTGCGCAGCCGCGCCTCGGAGGCCCGCAGCGCCCTGTTGCTGGCCGCCAGGGAGTCCTCGAGGGTGGCCACGGCTTTCTGCAGCGCGTACTGGTCGGCTTGCAGCGGCCCCTGCATGCGCTCGAAGCGCCGGATGAGCACCTCGATGGTCTCCTGGGCGGCCTGCACATCGGCGCCCAGCGCCAGCACGCGCTGCCGCTCCTCGCGGAGCTCAGAGCTCATCGGGCCACCCGAGCAGGAGCCCGGTGAGCGTGTGGTTCACCTGCATGGGACCGAACTGCTCCCCGTAGGTGGTGAAGCCCACGCTGGAGAACGGACAGGTGGCCTTGAACAGCTCGTCCACCACCCCCAGGTGACGCGCCTCGAACAGGCGGCCCCCGCAATTGAAGGCCAGCATGACCGCCGCCTCGCCCCCCAGGGCGCCGAGGGCCTTGCGCACACCCTGCTGCGTGGCCTGCACCAGATCACCGGCCCGCATCAGGGTGAGGATGGCGCCCTCTGCGACGGCGCCACCGAGCAGCAGGGCGTCGCCCTGGACCGTCATGACCGAGCGCAGGTAGTGCTCGTCGCCGACGCGGAATCCGAACTGCATGCCGTGCTCGGAGATGACCCCCAGCGTGTCGTCCACCAGGCGCTGGTACTCCACCTGCAGCAGCTCCGCGAGCACGCGCGCCGCGGGACGCCCGTTCAGGGCTTGCACGAGGCGTCGCCGGGGGTCGGCCCTGGTGACCACCACCCGTCCGGAGGTGGGCTGGTAGTGGTGCAGCAGGAAAGGCTGGAAGGGCACCGCCGGCTCGAGCAGGAGGATCACCGCCGCCCCGCTGCGAGCCTGGGAGCCCAGGGAGACGTAGGTGTGGGCGAAGCGCTCGCCGTCCCCGGCGCTGCCCCCCACCAGGGGCACCGAGGGCAGCCGGTGGCCCAGGGAGGCCACCAGGATCTCCTCCATGCCGCTCAGCCCATCGGTGAGCGTGATCAGCGCGTGCCGATCGCCGGACAGTTCGGCGGCGGCCAGCCCCAGCTGCGCCGCGAGACGCTCCAGCAGCTGGGCCCCATCATCGAAGCGGAACAGCGACAGATCGGGCAGCAGCTCGGCCCCGATGCGACAGGGGGAGCCCAGGGCGAGCGCCACCACGGCACCGTCCACGAAGCCGTCGGGGCCGATCTCGCCCATGGTGGTGCAGCCGGCGGTGAGCGCGTCAGGGAAACGAAGCTGGATCTCCCCTGCCACCGCCCCCAGGTCGTGGCGCGGGCTCGCGAAGAAGATCACCGCGCTCGGCGAGCAGGGGCGCAGCTGGCGCTCCAGGGCATCGGCGACCCCGGCGGGCTCATCGCTCTGCGATGCGCCTACGGCGAAGAAGGACGCGTTGGCTGCGCTGGGTGTCAAGCCGGCCTCACGACGAGGTCCTCAGACAGTATAGACCCCGAAGCTACCGCCGCGTTCAGGCCTGGATGCACACCACGCCGCCCACGACCCGAACTGGCACCGTCGCAGCAGCATCTTCGGGGTTGACCAGGCAGGCACCAGTGGTGACGTCGAAGCTCCAGCCATGCTGGGGGCAGGTGAGCGTGGTGCCTTCGAGGATACCCTCGGCCAAGGGCCCACCGGCATGGGGGCAGCTGCCGTGCAGGCCGTAGACCTGGTCGCCGACCCGGGCCAGGGCCACCGAGCGGCCGTCTACCAGCACCTCGCTGAGGGTGCCCTCGACCAGCTCGTCGAACCGCAGGACGGGGCGGAAGCCGGCGGGCACGGCTTGCCCCTGGGGCTGGGGCGGGGCCGGCGCGGCGGCGGCGTGCGCGGCGGGGCCAGCGCCACCGGAGGCAGCACAGCCGGTCTGGCTGTTGGACGGGGACAGGGCCGAGTGGAGCGCACGCCGACCACGGGCTCGAAAGCCATCGCGTCGACCGAGGAGCAAGCTGCGCAGGAGTCCCATGAACAACCGGGGAGGCATCGGAGCAGGTTCCCATACCACGACGGCCCACGGCCCGCCGGCCCGGCCCCTGACGTGCCAGCGGGGACCCGCTATGTTGCTGCGGCAACCCGGGAGCCCGGAGCCGGCCATGTTCCGCAAGCGCATCGCCTCCAAGTTGCGCCAGCTGGCTGGGCGCATCACCGAAGGCCAGGACCAGCCGAGCACCGACGGCTCCGCGTCGCCCTCACGTCCGCCCACCGACGCGGAGCTGGCCGCCCTGCCTCCGCTGCAGCCCGGACGCGGCGAGACCCCCGGCCCCAACCACAAGCAGGACATCAGCCGCGAGTGGACCGCCGCCCAGGCCGCGGCGGGCGTGGCCCCCTTCATGCTGGATCTCAGGCCCGCAGGAGAGCACGCCGTCAGCCGCCTCCCCGGAGCCACCTCCGCGCCGGGCTGGAGCATCCGCGAAGCCCTCGACGCCCTGCCCGCCCAGGCTGAGCGGGTGGTGGTCTACGACCGCGACGGCCTGCAGGAGTCCGAGGCCGTGGCCGCCTGGCTGCGCGAGCAGGGTTGGACCTTCGCACGCCGCCTCGTGGGCGGCTTCCAGGACTGGGAATCCCACGGCGAGCCCCTCGAGGCACGGTGACTCCACGCCGCCTCCCCGCGCTCACCGGCCTGCTGGCCCTGGCGCTGCTGGCGAGCATGGGCCTTCGCGCCCTGTCGGGCCCCGCAGAGGCCGGCTCCCCAGGCGCGCCCGCCGGCCTCGAGACCATCGGCGTCTCCGTGGACGCGGCGGGCGGCGCGCGCCTGAGCGCGGCTCCGGCCTTCAGGCCCGACCAGCCCATCCCCCCCGGCACCGACGCCCTGGCGCTGGTGGGCGAGCGGCTGCAGCGGGGCAACCTGCAGGGCGCCGCGCAGCTGCTGCACGACTGGCTAGAGGGCCGCCTGCCCGACACGCGCACCCCCCACGCCCGGGTCCGCTGGTACGGAGCCCGCTTCCTGCTGGGCCTGGTGCACATGCGGCAGGAGCAGCACAACCTGGCCAGCTCGCAGTTCACCAAGGTGCGCGCTTCGAAGACCGCCCTGGCCAGCGAGGCCGCCTGGTACGAGGCGCTGGCCGATCATCGGCGCGGGCGCCACGCCGTGGCCGCCCGGGAGTGCGCCCGCTACCGGGAGACCTGGCCCGCAGCGGCCCACGAGGCCGACTGCATGCTGCTGGAGGGCGAAGCCTGGACCGCCGCCGGCTACCACCAGCCCGCCCACGACGCCTACCAGGAATTCATCGATCTCGATCCCGACGGGCACGACGTGGAGCTGGCCCGGCTGGGCCAGGCGCTCGCGCTGGCCAACCGCTCGCCGCGCCGCGCCGTGCCCGAGCTGCAGGCCCTGGCCCTGGACTACAGCTACCCCACCACCCGCACCGCGGCCCTGGCGAAGCTGGCCGAGCTGGCCGAGGCGGGCCAGCGGGTGGAGCTGGTGGACGACGACGCCTCCCGGCAGCGCAGGGCCATGTCGGCGCTGCGGGCGCACGAGTTCGCCCTGGCCCGGCAGCTGCAGGCCCAGCTGCAGGGGTCGGAGGACCCGGCGGTGCGCGCCTGGGTGGAGGAGCAGCGCGAGACCTTCGGCTGGCGCACGCGCAGCTATCGCGATCTGGCCGACCTGTTCATCGAGCGCTACGCGGCCAGCCCCGACCCGGAGACCTGCTGGATGGCGCACCGCGCCCTGTTCCGCGGCGGGTTCTTCCTCGAGGCGGCCCAGTGGGGCGAGCGCGGCATGTCCGAGCACGCCTCCCACTACCGCTGGAGGCGAGCCAGCGACGATCTGGCCCGCTCGTGGATGATGGCCGGAGAAGAAGCCAAGGCCATCGCCATTTGGGATCGGCTGGGCAGGTCCAGCGGCGGCAAGGGCCGCCAGGCCCGCTGGTATGCCGCCTTCTGCGCCTGGCGCGCGGGAGATCTCGACGAGGCCGCGCGGCGCCTGGAGCAGGTGCGCTCCGGCGACGCGGCCCGCTCCACCCGGGCCCTGTACTACCTGGCCCGGGTGGCCGAGGCGCGAGAGAGCGCGGACGAGGCCGCGGAGCTCTACAGAGCGGTGCTCGAGCGAGATGGCCTGGGCTGGTACGGGCTGCTGGCCGCCAGCCGCCTGGTGCCTCCCGCCGAGGGACCCGCCTGGCTGGTGAGGCACGGCTCCTGGCCCTTCGCGCCACCCGCCCAGCCGCCACAGCTGGTGCCGGTCCAGGTGCGCCCCCCCAGCCAGCAGGTGGCGCCGCCCACCAGGGGTGCCCTGCTGGAGCCCGCAGCGAGCCCCATCGCCTGGTCCTCCCTGGCGTGGGGCGCCGTGGTCCAGCCGGAGCAGGAGGAGCTCTGGGACGCCGCGGGTTCCACGCCCGCTGAGCCGCAGGCCAGCGCGCCGCAGGCCAGCGCCCCACCCGCCCTCTCCCAGCTGCCGCCTCGCTCCATCGTGGAGGGAGAGCTCTACGATCCGAGGCAGGCCCGCTCGGCCTTCGCCGGGTTCGGCGCCCGCCACCGCGGCCTCTGGCCGGAGCTGCCCGCCGCGTTCGCGGCGGCAGACGTGGGCGCCTACGAGCTCTCGGGCGAGATGATGGCCCGGATGCACGAGGAGCACGAGCAGGCACGCCGGCGCAACGACGCCCGCTCCATCCAGCTGCGCGGGGTGAGCCTGCGCATGGACGAGTGGCGCGAGATCTTCGCCTTCGCGGGCGCCTGGCACCTGGTCTCGCGCTTCAGCATGGGCCTGGACAAGTACACCGAGGGCGAAGAGCAGCGCAGGCAGGCCCTGGCCATGGCCTACCCGGCGGCCTTCCCCGAGCTGGTGTGGGCCTCCGGGCGCGAGCACGACATCGACCCCCTGCTGACCCTCTCGGTGATGCGCCAGGAGAGCCAGTACAAGTCGTGGGCGCTGTCCGGGGCGGGGGCCGTGGGCCTGGTGCAGGTCATGCCCACCACCGGCGCGCTGGTGGCCCGGGACGTGCACAGGCAGCGCTACTCTCCCCGCGAGCTGCTGGATCCGGCCACCAACATCCACTTCGGCAGCTGGTACCTGCGCCAGCTGCTGTCGCGCTACGGCGGCGCGCTGCCCCTGGCGGTGGCCGGCTACAACGCCGGGCCCCAGAACGTCTCCTCCTGGCTGTCTGGGCTGGGCGACGACACGCCCATCGACGACTTCGTCGAGCTCATCCCGCTGGACGAGACCCGCAACTACGTGCGCCGCGTGCTGGGCTTCTACGCCCTGCACACCAGGCTGTACGCTCCAGAAGGCGCCCGGGTCGGGCTGGCCTTGAGCACCGCGGGAGACGATCCCGACGGAATCGACTATTGACCCCCCCTCCATCCACCCGGAGATCTCTCATCCTCGTCCTGCGCTGGTCCTCTCCCTTCGTGCTCGGCGGCCTGCTGCTCGCCAGCGGCTGGAAGCTCGGACGCCAGCAAGAACAGCCCCCGCCCGATCCCGCGGCCCAGCAGCCTGCGCCGGTGTCGGTCTCGGAGCCGGCTCCCGAGCCGCCTCCCAGCGCCCCGGACCCAGCCCAGGTGCTCGAAGGCTCCCTCTTCGCCGACGGCCTCCCCCTGGCATCGACGGAGCTGCCCGAGGGCCTGGCCAACGCCACCGCCCAGGCCTGCAACGCCTGCCACAGCGCCGTACACGCCAGCTGGGAGAGCAGCGCCCACCCCCTGGGCTGGCAGGGCCAGCGGTTCCTGCAGGCGGTGGCCGACGCCGGCCAGGCCACCCAGTGCCAGGCCTGCCACCTGCCCCTGGCCGTGCAGCACAGCAGCCTCACCCGCGAGTACACCGGCGACGAAGCCTCCTCTCCCCAGCTCGAAGCCAACCCCGCCTGGGACCCGAGCCTGCAGCGCGAGGGCGTCACCTGCGCGGCCTGCCACCTGCGCGAGGGCCGGATCGCGGGGCCGCGGGGCTCCCGTGAGGCCCCCCACCCCACCGTGGCCAGCCCAGAGCTGCGCTCGGCGGCTCTCTGCGCCGCCTGCCACCAGCTCAGCTGGGAGGGCGCGCAGCTGGCCTGGTACGACACCTACGGAGAGTGGCACGCCTCACCCTACGAGCAGGCCGGGCTGCGCTGCCAGGACTGCCACATGCCCCAGGTGGCGGGCGCCATCACCACCGGTCGCTTCACGGGCCACGCGAGCCACGCGCTGGCCCTGGACACCGCCCGCGCCCTGAGCGTGCTGCTGGAGCTGCCCTCCGGCAGCATCACGCGGGGCACGGCCTTCGAGTTCCAGCTGCGGCTGCAGAACACCGGCGCCGGGCACGCTGTGCCCACCGGCCCGCCTGGCAAGGTGTACACCCTGTCGGCCGCGGTGGTGGACGCCGCAGGCGCGGAGCTGCACGAACCGCTGACGGTGGAGCTGGCGCGCAAGCTCACCAGCGAGGAGCCCTTCTCGCTGCTGGAGGACACCCGCATCCCCGCCCGCGGTGAGCTGCTGTTCAGCCACCAGGCCACCATCTCCCAGAAGAAGGCGGCGGGCCCGGCCCTGCTGCGGGTTAGGATCAGCGCCCCTCACGAGGACGGACCCCGCCTTGAGCGGAGCTTCCCCGTGGTAATTCTGTAGCAATCACATTCTTGGGCGAGACATGACCTACTTCCACGCCTGTACCGACGTCGGCTGCTCCCGCCAGCAGAACGAAGACGCCCTGTTGCGCGATGCCGAGCATGGGATCTTCGTGGTGGCCGACGGAGTGGGCGGTCGAGCCGCCGGCGAGGTGGCCAGCGCCATCACCATCGAGACCTTCGGCCAGGCCGCGCCCATGCTGCAAGAGGCGGTGCTGCACTACGCCGAGAACCCCAGCCTGGCCAACCGGAACTTCGCCCTCGAGGCCCTCGACGAGACCTGCCAGCAGGCCAGCCGGCGGGTCTTCGAGGCCGCTGAAGCCCGCAACCTGCGCGGCATGACCACCACGGTGGTGGCCGTGGCCGTGGGGGGTGGCTGGGCGTTCGTGGCCCACGTGGGCGACTCGCGAGCCTACCTGCTGCGCGACGGCGAGCTGCGCCAGATCACCGAAGACCACTCCATGGTCAACGAGCTGGTGCGCTCCGGCCAGATGACCCTCGAGGAGGCCCAGCGCAGCCGCTACCGCAACGTGATCACCCGCGCGGTGGGCCTGCACCCCACGGTGCAGCCCGACATGTTGGCCATCGAGATGCTCCCCGGCGACCGCATCCTGCTCAACACCGATGGGCTGAGCGACGTGGTGCCCGAAGATGTGCTGGCCAAGCTGGGCAGCCTGCAGGACATGCGCGAAGGCGCCTGCGGCCTGCTGCAAGAAGCGCTCGATCGCGGCGCGCCCGACAACGTCACCCACATCCTGCTGGAGCCCGAGGCCAGCCCCCAGGCCGGCGCGGCCATCGCCCGCGCCCAGATCATGGAGAACCTCTTCCTGTTCGACGATCTGCCCTTCCACGCGCGCCTGCGGGTGAGCCGCATCTGCGACGAGCTCTTCTTCACGCCTGGCCAGGTCATCGTCAGCCAGTCGGGCCCGGGGCGCACCATGTACGTGGTGGTGCAGGGCGAGGTCACCGTCAGCCGCGACGACGTGGAGCTGGCGCGCCTGGGGCCGGGCGAGCACTTCGGCGAGGTGGCCCTGGCCGACCAGCAGCCGCGCTCCGCCACCGTCTCGGGTCAGACCTTCGGCTCGCTGATCACCATCGGCCAGGAGCAGGTGCTGGAATTCTGCCGCCGCGAGCCCGAGCTGGGCAACCAGATCCTCTGGAAGCTGCTGCGCACCCTGGCGCAACGTCTGCGCGAGACCAACGCCCTGGTGGCCGACAAGCTCGACTGATCCTCACCGGCCGAAGTCGGGATCCAGCTCGCGACGGATGGCCAGGTAGTGGGGGGTGAACGCGCCCTGGGCGTCGCGCAGCGCCAGGTCGGGTAGCTGCTCGAGGGAGCCGGGTGCGCCGGCGGCATGGCCGGCGGTGTACAGGGCCAGCGAGGCGGGGCGCCCCAGGCGGAAGAACACCCGCCGCCGGGTGCACAGGGCGAGCGCGCTGGCCTGCATGGCCTGCACGGGCCGGGGATCATCCGCCGCGAAGACGATGGCCACGCGGCCCCCGGGTGCCAAGGCGCGGGCTGCGCAGGCCAGGTAGTCGAAGATGTCACCGCGCTGCTCCAGGCGCGCCGCGGCCCGCTGGGGCACCGGGGAGGCCACGCCCCGACCCGGTGGGATGTAGGGGGGCGAGCAGGTGACCAGATCGTAGGCCGCTGCCTGGGGCACGAGCTGCGGGTCGCGCAGGTCGCCCAGGCGAGCCTGCACCCGCGCCTCGAGCCCGTTCAAGGCCACGGAGCGACGGGCCAGGTCGTGGGACACCTGCTGGGCCTCCACCATGACCAGCCGGGCTCCGGGGGGCAGCCGCCACAGCGCCATGAGCCCCACCGAGCCGACGCCGGCACCCAGATCCAGCAGCCGGAGCGCTGCCGGGCGGGCCTGTGCCGCGGCCCAGGCGCAGAGCAGATCGTCAGACGAGAAGCGGTGGCCGCGCTGGAGCTGCAGCACGCTCCAGCCCGCGGTGAGGCGGTCGAGGGTCTCGCCAGGGCCTGGACCCTCTGCGCTCACGACGCCCCGGACCCCGCCAGGTGGCCGATGACCGCAGGGATGACCTGGTCGCGGATGATGGCGTCGGGGTCGCCGGGCAGCACCACGCCCGCAGCGCGACGATGGCCGCCGCCCCCGGGATGCAGGGAAGCCGCGATGGCGCAGACATCGGCCCCGCCCCGCGAGCGCAGGGAGAGCTTGAGCTCCGGCCCCTGCGGGCCGCGACGCTCCACCGCCAGGATGGCCACCTCGACCCCCACGACGTAGAGCATCTGGTCGACGATGATGTCGATGTCGGCCATGTCAGCGCCGATGCTCTCCATGAACGCGCGCCGCACCTGGCCCACCACCAGCCGCCCGCTGGCCCGGAAGTCCAGCGCGCCCAGCACGTGGGCCACCAGCTGCACCCCCTGGCGCCGGCGTTCACCGGTGGTGCGCACCACCACGTCGCTGTGGTCCACGCCCAGGTCCACCAGCTGGGCAGCCAGCCGCAGCGTATCGGCGCTGGTGTTGGAGTGGCGGAAGCCGCCGGTGTCGTAGGCGATGCCGGTGTACAGCAGCCTGGCGGTGTCGAGATCGATGGTCTGGCCCCAGGCCTGGATGAGCCCGATGACGATCTCGCAGGTGCTGGCCGCGCTGTTGCACAGCAGGGCGATGTCGTAGCCCGTGGTGGAGGTGGACTCGTGGTGATCGATGACCACCTTGCAGCGGGCCGCGCCGAACAGGGCCGCGATGGGCTGGTCCAGCCGGCGGCGATCGCCGTCCACCACGATGACCAGATCGAAGGGGCCCTGCACCTGGTGGTTGGCGAGGTTGCCCGCCGCCCCGGGGAGCTGGAGGTAGCGCCAGCCCGGTTCGCCCGCCACCACCACCTGGGCGGGTGAGAAGCGACGGATCACCGTGGCCAGGGCGATGGAGCTGCCGATGCTGTCGCCGTCCACTTCGCGCGGCCCGGTGATGAGCACCCGGTCGGCCGACGTGAGCTCGCGGTGCAGCGCCTGGACAGTTTCGGCGGGGAGTTGGACCGGCATGGGCGAGATCTCGCTGCCAGGAAAAGGCGGCAATGTAACGGGTCGCCGCAGCGGCGCCCGCCCAGAATCAGCCACCAGCGGCCCCCCTGCGCCAGGTCACCAGTCCGGGCCGCTGTGGACGCGGGTCCAGGGTCCGGATACTCTCGGCGCCTTTTCCAAGAGCCCAAAGAGGAATCTGTGAAACCAGACGAGACCCAAGCCGACACCACCTCGGAGCCGACCTCCGAGGAGAGCGCCGCCACCGAAGCAGCGCCCCCCGCCGCCGAAGCGGCCCCAGCCTCCGAAGATGCAGAGGCAAGCCCCGTCTCCGAAGAGACACCCCAAGAGGATCCCACCGAACCCGCCGGCGCCGAGCCGAGCGACGAAGCCAGCGACAGCGACACCGCGGCCGAGGCCGCGCCCGCTGGACAGACCGCAGACGAGCAGGAGGTCGCAGCCAGCACCTCCGACTACGAGTCTGATCGCACCTTCCGCGACTTCCCGCTGGGGCCCGAGCTGCTGCAGGGCCTGGCGGAGATGAACTACACCACGGCCACCGCCGTGCAGGCCGCCACCATCGAGCCGGGCCTGGCAGGCAAGGACCTGCTGGTGCGCGCCAAGACGGGCACTGGAAAGACCGCCGCCTTCGGCATCCCCATCCTGGCCAACATCCCGGCGGGCGCGCGCAAGGTGCACGCCATCGTGCTCACGCCCACCCGGGAGCTGGCCATCCAGGTGGCCGAGGAGATCGCAGGCATCGGCCGCCACAAAGACCTGCGCATCTGCTCGGTCTACGGCGGAGTGGCCATCGGTCCACAGACCGACGCGCTGCGCGACGGCGTGGAGATCGTGGTGGGCACGCCCGGGCGCATCATCGACCACATCCGCCGCGGCAACCTCGACCTGTCCACGGCCCGCATGGCCTGCCTGGACGAGGCCGACGAGATGCTCTCCATGGGCTTCCTCGAGGATGTCACCTTCATCCTCAAGAAGCTGCCCAGGGACCCCAAGCCCCAGGTGCTGCTGTTCAGCGCCACCGTGGCCGAGAAGGTCAAGTCGCTGGTGCGACGCTTCCTGCACGAGCCCGTCAGCCTGATGCTCTCCACCGACGCGGACCGCGTCGAAGGCATCCGCCACGTGCTGTACGAGACCGACATCAACACCCACAAGATCCGCTCCCTGCTGGCGGTGCTCAACAAGGAGCAGCCCAGCTCGGCGCTCATCTTCGCCAACACCCGCGAAGACACCTCCACCGTGGCCGGCTTCCTGTCGCGCCAGGGCCTCGACGCGGAGTACATCTCCGGCGAGCTGTCTCAGGCCCGCCGCGAGCAGGCCATGCGGCGCCTCAAGTCCGGCAAGATCCAGTTCCTGGTGGCCACCGACGTGGCGGCGCGCGGCATCGACATCAGCGACCTGTCCCACGTGCTGCACTACTCCCTGCCGGAAGACCCGGCGGTGTACCTGCATCGCTCCGGGCGCACCGGGCGCATCGGCAAGACCGGGGTGTCGATCGCCATGGCGGGAGGCACCGACCTGTCCACCAGGCTGGTGCTCGAGAAGCAGTACGGCCTGGTGTTCGACGTGCACCCGGTGCCCACCGCTGAAGAAGCCGCCGAGCTGCGCCTGAGCTCGCAGCTGGACAGCCTGCGGGCCGCCAAGGGCACCTGCGCCTTCGAGAGCTACCTGGGAACAGCCAGGGCCCTCAAGGAACACCCCGAGGGCGACATGCTCATGGCGGTGGCGCTGCGCACCTTCTTCGCCTGGGAGCGGCAGCGCACCGCCCCCAGCGATTCCACGGACGAGCCGGCGGCCGAGGCGGAGCCCCGCCGCGACGACCGCCGCCGCGATAGCGGCCGCGGACGCCGTGGCAGCCGCGATCGGGGCCGTGATGGCGGCCGTGATGGCGGCCGTGATGGCGGCCGTGGGCGCGGTCGCAGCGGCGGCCGCGGTGGCCGACGCCGCGGCAAGCGCTAGGAGCCTCCCC
This sequence comes from uncultured Enterobacterales bacterium, assembly GCA_964512185.1. Lineage (GTDB taxonomy): Bacteria > Myxococcota_A > UBA796 > UBA796 > JAFGLY01 > CAZEJJ01. Next base: position 20,628 of record CAZEJJ010000084.1, read on the forward strand.
AGCGGGAAGCGTCCGGCGAGCCCGCGGGTTGCAGCCCGGGGCCTGATGTCAGGCTTTCGTCCAAGGGGTTGCCCCCCTTCGGGCGGTTCAGATAGTCCCGTCGCCTCCCCGATGGACTGCCTCGCGCAGCGTGGAGCGGATCATGAGACTCCTGTCGCACCCACTGTCCCGTCCCATCGCACTGCTGACCGGCCTGGGCCTCGTGGCCCTCGCGGCCTGGCAGCACAACCAACGCCCAGCCTTCGCCCAGGATGAAGGCGGCGGGCTGCTCGACATCGATGTGGGCGACATCGACCTCGGCGAAGACACCAAGGGCGGCGAGCAGTCCATGACCTACGAGGGTCAGGTGGGCCAGGATGCCGCCAACTACAAGGCCGGCACCCCGGTGTACATCACGCACACCAAGGGCACCATCTCGGTGCGCTGCACCGACTCCGAGGGCATCACCGCCCGCATCAACTTCGCCATCGAGGGCACCAAGCAGGACGCCATGCAACGCTATGGCGACACCATCGGGCTCAAGACCTACGCCAGCAACTCCCAGGGCAAGGTCAGCTCCTACGTGCCGGGCAAGTGGTCGGGCATCGACGATGTGGCGGTGCCCCTGGTCATCACCCTGCCCCGCGAAGCCAAGGTGCACGTCACCGGCGGCGCCGGCTGGATCCAGGTGGTTGGCTGCACCGGCACCGTCAAGGCCACCACCCGCCAGGGTGGCATCTACGTCGACGGCATCCTGTCCAGCTTCGACCTGTCGGCCGGCGACGGCGACATCGAGATCGAGCTGGACGACGCGGCGGAGCTCACCTCCACCAGCCGCGCCACCGCCACCAAGGGTGCGGTCACCCTGCGCATGCCCCTCACTCAGAAAGGCACGCTCAACGCCCGCGGCTCCGAGGTGGCGGTGGACCACCTGGTCTCCGGCACCAACACGCCCAACCACGTGGCGGGCAGCCTGGCGGACTCCGGCCCCACCATCACCATCACGGCGGGCACCAAGGTCACCATCACGCCGCCCAGGTAGCGGCGAGGCCGGTTCGCTACTGGTCGCAGGGAGGCTCGCCGGTCATATCGGCGAGGTTCCAGACCTGCTCCACCTGGATCAGCGCGCCCGAGCCGCTGAGGCGGGCGTGGCAGGCCAGCCGCACCCGCGGATCGCGATCGGACCCCAGGGCGGAGTCGAGCAGCTCGGTCTCGGCCTCGGTGGCGGGGCGCAGGGCCTGCGCGCCCTCGAGCACCGTGACCTGGCAGTCACCGCAGTGCCCGTCTGGACAGGGCGCGTTGATGGGCGTGTCCAGGGTCTGGGAGGCCATGATCAGCGTGTAGTGAGGCTCGGTCTGCACCCCGTGCTCGCTGCCGTCGGGCAACAGGAAGCGCACGTGGATGGCCTGTACCTCTTCGCGCTCGGTGGCCAGGGCTCGATCGAGGCGGGCCCTGAGGCGCTTGCGCAGCTGAAAGCGACTCATGATTCGCTCCTGCTCCAGGGGGGGTTGTAGGGATCCCAGGTGCCGGCTTCAACCGCGACGAGCGAGCTGATCAGGTACTCGAAGGCATCGTCCACGTTGTCCACCAGGTGCACGAGGTTCAGATCCCGCTCGCCGATGGTGCCCCAGCGGGCCATGGCTTCGAGGTTGAGCACCTCGTTCCAGTAGTCGGAGCCGAACATCAGCAGGGGCATCTGCCGCGCGAGGCGGCCTGTCTGCCGCAGGGTGAGGCTCTCCATCAGCTCGTCCATGGTGCCGAAGCCGCCCGGGAAGGCCACCAGGGCGCTGGCCTTGTAGACGAACCAGTACTTGCGCATGAAGAAGTAGTGGAATTCGAAGGCCAGCTCGGGGCTGACGTACTGGTTGACCCGCTCCTCGAAGGGCAGCGTGATGCCCAGACCCACGCTGCGGCCACCTTCGACGTCGGCGGCGCCCGAGTTGCTGGCCTCCATGATCCCGGGACCCCCGCCCGAGCAGATGACGTACTTCTTGCCGCCGTCGCGGTCCACGCTCCACTCGGTGAGCTTGCGGGCCAGCAGGCGGGCGTCGTCGTAGTAGCCGCTGAGCCGCACCTTGCAGCGGGCCTGCTCCATCGCCAGCTCGGCCTCGGCCTTCTGCTCGGGGCTGGCCTGCCGCAGCTCGCGCCGCGCGTGCTCGAGGCGCGCCTGGGCCACCTCGCCCGGCAATGGGCGGGCCGAGCCGAAGATGACGATGGTGTTCTCGACGCCCTCGGCCTCGAAGCGCTGGCGAGGTTCTTCGTACTCGCAGAGGATGCGCACCGCTCGGGCGGCGCGGCTGTTCAGGAACTCGTGGTTCCTGTAGGCCTTGACAGGCGTCATGGAGGCACCGGGGGGCTGGAACGCCGACAGTCTATGGGCTTTCGAGGTGTCGGCAAGCCGGCCGTGACTTTTCCGTAGGCTGGTCGAATGCAGGGTGACAGGTCCTCGTCGGGGCGGTGTCGACAGAGCAAGCCCCCATCCCGCCGTGCGGGCCCACCCGTCCCCGGCACGGCACCCGAGCACGCAGGAGCGAAGAGAGATGCGTTTCACCCTACCCATCATCGCCATGGCGCTGGCCCTCCAGGGCTGCATCGTCTACGACCACGACTGCCCCGGCTGCGAGGTCCCCGACCAGGACGACGACTACCGGCCCGACCGACCCGGCGACGACGACCCGGAGCCCGGCGACACCGGCGGCGACGACCAGCCCAACGCTCCGGACTACGGCTTCTACCTCACCCCCGACGAGGCGGAAGCCGGAGACACCTTCATCGCCTCGCTGCGCGCCGATGGCGAGGACCCGGTGGAGCTGGAGGACATCGCGGATCTCAACCTGTACGGCGACGTGCAGATCCTGGCCAGCGATCTGCGCAGCTCGGAGCTGCTGCTCACCGTGCAGGTGGACGCCCAGGCGGATCTCGGCCTGGTGGATCTGCTGGTGGAGCTCGAGGACGGCAGCGCCAGCTTCACCGAAGGCGTGCTGGAGATCTTCGCCGCGGGTTCAGGCCACAGCGGCGGGACCAGCGACGACGGCTCCGGCGACGACTGCGAGTAGCCGTCAGCGGCGCAGGCCTGGCAGGACCTTGCGCAGCAGACGGTGCGTGCGCGTGCCGGCTCCCGCCAGCTCCGCCAGACCTTCGGCGGCAGCGGCGCTGCGCAGGTGGGGGATGACCCCCAGGTAGAGCTGATCGGGATCGGGCCCCCACGCCGCGGTCAACCAGGGGGCCAGAGTCGCGGGGGCGGGCGCCTCCAGCAGGGCAGCGATAGCTCGCCGCGCAGCAGCGAGCGCCCGGTGAGCCACCAGGGCGGCCACGGGCTCGGACCGGCGGGCCTCCACGGCGATGGCCTCGACGGCCGCGCCATGCCCAGCGGCGGCGTGATCCCAGCAGGCCTGCACGAAGGCCGGGTGCCGCGCCGCGGCGCGCAGGTGCAGCAGGCCGGGCCGCGCCTCGCCGGTCTTGTCCGCCAGGGGCACAAGCCAGCCCGCGCCGGGGTGGCGCGTCGCCGCCACCTCGAGCACCTCCAGCGCCCGCTCAGCGGCCTGGATCACCAGCCGCTGGTACAGCCCACCGGGGGCCACCTGGCCCTCGAGCACCTCCACCACCACCAGCACGGCGTCCAACACCGTCGCCCCCGTGGCGGCCCGTGGACCCACGGCCAGATCCGCCAGCGCGATGGGATCGCGGCCCGCCAGCGCCCGGAACAAGGGCCGCAGATCGCAGCGCTGCGCGCTGGCCTCCGACACCAGCAGGCGCAGGCGCTCCAGGTCGGAGCGCGGATCCACGAGCTGCAGATCGCCGGCCAGGGCCGCGGCCTCCCAGTTGCCCTCCAGGCGCGTGGCCTCCGGGCTCACCGGACCACCTCGCCGTAGAAGCCGCAGGCTGCCGGCCAGGACGGCCAGCTGCGGGGATCCAGAGCCCCGGAGGCGGCCGCGCCGATGACCCGCTGGGGCTCGGCGTTGGGCGTGAAGACCCCCGGCGGTTCCGCGGGCAGACCGCGCAGCGCCAGCAGGGGGTGGGCCGGAGGCACCAGCTCGCTCACGACCCCTCCGCTCCAGGCGTAGAGGGCGACCAGGCCGGTGCCGGCCACGGCCAAGCCGTCGGCGTCGGCGGCCAGCAACAGCAGGGCCAGGTCTTCGCCTGCGGCTGGTCCGAGAGCCGCCAGTTCGATGGCGGCGAGCTGGTCCCAGGCCGAGCGCAGCAGGTCGAAGCGACCCGCCCCCTGCACGCCTTGCAGGGCCTGGCGCACCACGGCGGCGGCGGCGAAGGCCACCGGAGGCTCGGCGGAGGACGCCAGCGCACCCACCGCGTGCAGCGCCCCAGCGCCGCGCTCCAGCACCAGGCGCAGCTGCCCGTTGAAGGGCAGGCGGCCGGGACCGCCCAGCAGCAGGGCCCGGGGTCCGGTGATGGTTGAGGGAGCTACCAAGCCGACTCCTGGGAGCCCTCGGGAGAGCGGGCGCTAGCGGAAACCTCCGCAGCGGGGTGCGGCGGAGCCCTGGTAGGGATTGGCGATGACGGCGCTGTCCTGCAGCCAGTTGGCGTTGGCCTGGGAGCAGAAGGCGACGGCCACCTTCTTGGCGCCGCCCTGGTTGGCCTGGGCCAGCGTGATGACCTTGTTGGAGACGCCGTCGAAGACATCCCGGATGTCCTGGATGTCGGCGTCGAGGGCGGGCTGGAGCAGATCGGCCACCTGCTGGGCGAGCACGCGGCTGTTGGCGCTCAGGCCGGCTTCTTTTGTGGCCGCCAGGGCCACACCGCGCACGGCGTGCACCTCGGCTCTGGCGCGGTCCACGTTGTCTTCGGCCAGGGCCTGGTGCAGGTCGAGGTACTCGCTGACGATGCGCTGGGCGCGCTCGTTGGCGCAGCAGGCGAAGGCCGCCTTGTTGAAGGGCTTCTGCGGCGGGGTGGCCGCGACGTCGCCGCTGGGCGGCGGGGGGGCCGCGGGTGGGGCCTTGGGGGGCGGAGTCGGCGCCGTGGCCGCGGGAGGCGTGGCCTGCACCGGATCGTCCACGGTGATCTCGTCCGCGCCCTTGTCCATCAGGCCGCCACAGCCCAACACCAGCAGTAGAACCACGCCGATCAGACCGCCTCTCATCGTCAACCTCCTGGGTGCTCGCGCGCTCACCAGACGGCAGGACCCTACCCCATGGCGGGCCCCGATTCCAGGTTCAGGCCCGAGACCTGCTCCACCAGCAGCAGGAAGACGCGGACGCCGACGGCGATGGCGCGGTCGTCGAAGTCGTAGGTGGCGGTGTGCACACCGGGCGCGTCCGCCCGCGGCCCGCCGGAGCCCAGGAAGAAGAAGGCCCCCGGGCGCTGCTGCAGGTAGAGGCTGAAGTCCTCCGCCCCCATGCAGGGGAAGGGCAGCTCACCGGTGTGCACGGCATCGGCAGCGCGGATGGCCTGGGCCACCCGCCCGGCGCCCAGCTCGGCGTTGCGGGTGACCGGGTAGTCCACCTCCCAGCTGGCATCCACCGTGACCCCCTGGGTGGAGGCCGTGGCCCGGGCGATGGACAGCAGGCGCTCGCGCAGCTGCAGGCTGAGATCATCGTCGAGGGTGCGGATGGTGCCGCGCAGCTCCACCTGGTCGGGGATGATGTTGCCCTTGGTGCCGCCCTGGATGCTGCCGAAGCTCACCACCACCGGCTGCAGCGGGTGCACGCTGCGGCTCACGACGGTCTGCGCGGCCACCACGAACTGGGCAGCGGCCACGATGGGATCGCGCACCGCCTGTGGCTGGGAGCCGTGCCCCCCCTGCCCGGTGAAGAGCATGGAGAACAGGTTCGAGGCCGCCATGACCGGGCCCACGGTGACCGCCGCGCTGCCGGTGGGCAGCCCGGTCCAGTTGTGCAGGCCGTAGATCTCGGGCACGCCTTCCAGCGCGCCCTCCTGGATCATGCGCGCGGCGCCCAGCCCGCCCTCTTCGGCGGGCTGGAAGAGCAGGCGCAGGTTCACGGGAGCCTGGGAGCGCAGCAGGGCCCGGGCCGCGCCCAGCACCATGGTCATGTGGCCGTCGTGGCCGCAGGCGTGCATACAGCCCGGGATGGTGGAGGCGTAGGGCAGGCCGGTGAGCTCCTGTAGCGGGAGCGCGTCCATGTCGGCGCGCAGGGCCATGGCCACCGGTAGATCGGGGCGGGTCTCCACCAGCAGGCCGGTGCCCGCGATGCTGCGGGGCTGCAGGCCCAGCCCCGCCAGCTGCTCGCGCAGCACGTGCTGGGTGTGCTGCTCCTGCCAGCCCAGCTCGGGGTGGGCGTGCAGGTGCTGGCGGAGGGCCCGCAGGCCTTCCAGGTCGGGCTCGATCAGGGCGTCCAGGCGATGCGCAGGCATGGATGAGCGCTAACTCGACGGGCTGCTTGACGCCTAGCGTGGCGCCATTAGGATGCCGGCTCCAAGGAGGTGAACCATGAAATCCACGCTGCGCCGATCGCTGCTCTTTCCCCTGTTGGGCCTGCCCACCGCCGCCCTGGCCCAGGACACCGGAGAGGCTGTGGAGGCCATGAGCGAGCCGGGGCTGGTGGCCCTGGCCGTGAAGAGCCTGTACGAGACCCTCACCCCCGAGGTGCTGCACGGGGGCCTCGGCCACATCGCCTGGTGGCAGATCCTCTACCTGCTGCTGTTGACCATCGTGGCCGTAGTGATCGGCCGCCTGCTGCACGTGGTGCTGCACAACTGGGTGTTCAAGTTCGCCCAGCAGGTGAAGCTGCCGCTGTCCGAGGTGCTGTTCAAGCACCTGCGGCGGCCGGTGACGCTCTGCGTCACCTTCGGCATCCTGTACTGGGGGGTCATCGACGCGGGGCTGCCCGCGGCGGCCGAGTCCAAGCTGCTGTTCGTGGCCCAGACCCTGCTGGCCGTCGGGGCCGTCATGGTGGCCTACCGCGTGGTGGACCTGCTGGTGGGCATCTTCGGCGACATGGCCGCCGAGACCGAGGGCAAGCTGGACGATCAGCTGGTGCCCATGGTGGGCCGCGTGCTCAAGATCGCGGTGGTGGCGCTGGGCATCGTCTTCGTGCTGCAGAACCAGGGCATCGAGGTGGCCTCGCTGCTGGCGGGGCTGGGCATCGGCGGCATCGCCATCGCCCTGGCCGCCAAGGACACCGTGGAGAACGTGTTCGGCTCCCTGACCATCTTCCTGGACCGGCCCTTCCAGATCGGCGACTGGATCGTGGTGGACGACAAGTGGGAGGGCGTGGTGGAGGAGGTGGGCCTGCGCTCCACCCGCATCCGCTCCTTCGGCAAGTCCGTGGTCTCCCTGCCCAACGGCAAGGTGGGCAACTCCCCCATCAACAACATGGGGCAGCGCCCGTTCCGCCGGCAGATGACCACCATCGGCCTCGAGTACTCCACCCCGCCCGCCACCGTCGAGGCCTACGTGGCGCGCATGAACAAGATCGTCGAGGACCACCCCGAGACCTGGGACGGCACCTGCGAGATCCACTTCAAGGACTTCGGCGCCAGCTCCCTGGACATCCTGGTGTACTTCTTCATCGACGTGGCCGACTGGCACCGCGAGCTGCAGGTGCGCCAGCAGATCTTCCTGGACTTCATGAAGGCCGCTGAAGAGATGGGCATCGGCTTCGCCTTCCCCAGCACCAGCCTGTACGTGGAGAAGATGCCGGAGCTGCCGGCGCGGCGGGCAGGGTAGGGTCACGAGGGCGAGGATGGAGAGAGGATGCAGCTGAGCTGGGCGGGGGAGATGGCCTCGCGCTACCTGGGCCTGCTGGCACAGGGGCTCCCGGCGATCCTCGCGGCGGCGCTGGCGGGCGGCCTGCTGGTCTGGGCCTGGCAGCGTGCACAGCGCCCAGAACGCATGCAGCAGCTGGCGAGTCGACGCCGGCTGGGGCTGCTGTTGACGCTCCTGGCCCTGACCCTGGGCCTGATCCTGGCCATCCGGCAGGCCTCGATCTTCGACGACGCGTTCATCAGCTTTCGCTACGCTAGCAACCTGCTCGACGGACACGGACTGGTGTGGAACCCGGGCGAGCGGGTGGAGGGCTACACCAACTTCCTCTGGACCCTGCTGCTGGCGGGGGCAGCCTGGCTCGTTCCCCTGGAGCTGCCCCTGCTGGGCCTCTTCGCTTGCCTGGCGGCCTACGTCGGCTGCGTGCTGGTGCTCCACCGCCTGGAGCGCCGGGCGCTGGGAGCCACCCTGCCCCTGGCCAGCCTGCTGTTCGCCCTGCAGCGATCGGTGATCGAGTACGCCACCTCGGGCATGGAGACAGCCTTCGCCACCCTCTGGGTGCTGCTGGGCCTGCTGGCGCTGCTGAGGTCCACCGGGGCCCGCGCCGCGGCCCTGGCTGGCCTGGCCCTGATCGCGGCCACGTTCACGCGCCCCGATCACGGCCTGTTCTGGGCCGCGGGCGGGCTGGTGCTGCTGGTGGAGCTGCGCTCCCGGCGGCGACCCGGCTGGCGCCAGCTGTTGCCGGACCGCGACGGCTGGCGCGTGCTGGCGAGCTACGGCGCCAGCTTCCTGCCCTACGCCCTGTACCTGGCCTGGAAGCTCCAATACTACGGCGACTGGCTGCCCAACACCTACTACGCCAAGTCCGCCGACGTGAGCTACTACTCCCAGGGCGCCCTGTACGCCCTGTCCTTCCTGCTGGGGGCCCACCTGTGGCTGCTGCTGCCCCTGGCCCTGCTGGGCCTGCTGGCCCCCGCCGCGGACCGCACCCAGCGCCGGCTGCGCAGCTTCTGCCTGCTGGCCCTGCTGGCCTACAACCTCTACGTGATCAAGGTGGGCGGCGACTTCATGGTGGGTCGCTTCTACGTGGTCACCCTGCCCCTGTGGCTGTTGCTGGCCCACCGGGGCCTGCGCTGGCTGCAGACCCGGGGGAGGTACAAGGGCATCCTGGCGGCGGCCATGATGGCCGCCACCATCGGTGGTGTGGAGATCGTCGAGGGCGGCCCCGGCAGCTGGTACCTGAGCAGCGAGGCCAGCCACTACCGGCTGACCAGCTGGTTCCCCCAGGTGGCCATGGAGCACCACAACTGGCGCGCTGCAGACCGGATGCGGCGGCTGCTGGCCGAGCGGGGCATCCATCCCGTCATCGCCACCTCGGGCATCGGCATGGTGGGCTACTACTCGGGGCTCGAGCTGATCGACATCGTGGGCCTCACCGACCGCCACGTGGCCCGCAGCGCCCTGCCCGAGCGGCGCATGCCCGGCCACGAGAAGCGCGCCCGGCAGGTCTACCTGGACAGGCGTGGTGTGCAGCTGATCCGGGCCCGCGCCTACCAACCCAGGCGCTGGAGCGAGGCCACCACCATCGACCTGGGGGCGCACAAGAACAAGCACTGGCACTTCCACCGCTATGACGCGGCGCTGGCGGATCAGCTGGAGCAGCTTGCGCCCGAGATCGGCTTCGAGCGCTTCGAGCCCCAGCTGGATCGCTGGATCCAGCGCAGCGGCTCCATGTCCCTCGAGGAGCTGGAGCGGGACGGCGCGTTCTTCGAGCGCTTCTACTTCTGCTGCAACGACGATCCCCCGCGACGCGCGGGCGTGGATAGCGCCCTGGAAGAGGCCAGGCAGCGAGCCGGGAGCGGGACAATCCCGCCCGGTCTGATGGTGCCACCGTTCGTGCTCAGCGACCACCCCGAGGCGCTGCTGGACCTCCTGCTGCCTGCGAGCAGCCGCCCCGGAGGCGAGCCCGCCCCGATCGAGCTGCCTGTCCCGGGCCCCTGGGAGCAGGTCTGGCGGCAGGGCGCGCTGCGTGAATACAAGACCCGGCTGCCGGTGGACCAGGTCTACCTCGGCGAGTCCATCAAGCAGGCCCCGGTGGGCATGAAGCTGCTGGACGCCGAGGGCAGGCAGCTGGTCTATCAGCACAGGCGCACGGCGCTGGGGCCCGAGGCCAGCAGCTGGCGCATCGTGGGGCGCGATCTCTTTCTGCGCAGGCCCGGCGCCGCCCCCGAGCCGGGGAGCATCCGCGTGCGCTTCCCGCGCGCCGCCGCCTGGGAGAACGGCCTGAACCTCGCCGGCTCCGAGCGGAGCGAGAGCGCAGCAGCGCTGCGGCGAACGGCGCTGGTCAACGACGACCAGGACGGCCTGTTCCTGCCCACCCCGGGGCTGGCCACCTGGCAGATCCAGGTCCCGCCCGCGGGGGTGCTCGGCCTGCAGGCCAGGATCCTGCGCCCGGGCGTAGACGCGGGTGTGCGCTCCGATGGCGCCCTGCTGGTGGTGGAGGTCCAGGACGGCGAGCAGCGCCACAGGCTCGCCGACATCCCCGTCGAGCCTGACAAGGCGTGGATCCCGCACAGGGTGGATCTGCAGGCCTTCGCTGGCCGCAGCGTGCAGCTCACCCTGCGCAGCGAGCCCGGCGGGGACCCGCTGCTGGACTACCTGTTCCTGGCCCAGCCCACGGTCTACACACCCCAGAGCCAGCCCCGCCGGGTGGTGCTGGTCTTCGTGGACACCCTGCGCCGCGACCACCTGGGCCTGTACGGCTACCAGCGCCACCCCACCACTCCCAGGATCGACGCCTGGGCCGAGGGAGCTGTGGTGTTCGAGCAGGCCCGCTCCGTGGCGCCCTGGACCCTGCCCTCGATCCGGGCCCTGCTGAGCGCCCAGCAGCCTCGCCGCTGGGGCAGCTCCCCCACCCTGCCCGAGCGGCTCAGCCAGCAGGGCTTCGCCACCGCTCTGTTCTGCGCCAACCCCTACCTGCGGCCCGACTTCGACATGGACCGGGGCTGGTCCCGCTACCGCTTCCAGCTGATGGCCCCCGCCGATCAGCAGGTGGCCCATGCCCTGGCCTGGCTCCAGCTGCACGCCGACCGGGACGCGGCCCTGCTGGTCCAGTTCATGGATCCCCACCTGCCCTACGACGAGCCCGCTCCCTTCCGCGGGCTGTGGGCCGGCGAGCGGCCCGAGACCTTCCAGGGTGCCCTGGGCCGAGAGAGCCTCGGCGCCCTCGACCCTGAGCAGCCGGACTTCCAGGCCATCCGCCGCTGGGTGGAGGACCGCTACGATCAGAACCTGCGCTTCGTGGACGCGCAGGTGGGCCGGCTGCTGGACGCGGTGGGTGAGGACGCCGTGGTGGTGTTCTTCTCGGATCACGGCGAGGAGTTCTGGGATCACGGCGGCGTGGAGCACGGCCACAGCGTCTACGAGGAGCTGCTGGCGGTGCCCCTGGTCATCAAGGCCCCGAGCCTGGACGCCGGACGGATCCGAACCCCTGTCTCCCTGATGGACGTCAGCCCCACCGTCCTGGCCATCCTGGGCATCGAGGCCCCGGGCCTGCAGGGCCGCTCACTGCTGCCCGCCATGGCCGATCACCAGGCAGAGCTGGAGGCCCTGGCCACCCGCTCCCTGCCCTTCGGCCAGACCTTGTACGGCGATGAAGCCTGGGGGGTGCTGCAGGGCGGCACCAAGTGGTGGACCCAGGGCGCGTCCGAGCACCTGCACGAGCTGAGCACCGACCCCGGCGAGCAGAGCGATCTGAGCGGCGCGGCTGGACAGGGCAGCGAGCGCTGGCCCCAGCAGCTGGCCGAGGCCCTGGACGCCCCGGTGCTGCCCATCTGGCGCATCGAAGGCCAGGGCCTGCGCAAGAGCACCCAGCAGCGACGCGGCAGCGTCACCCTCAGCCACCCCGGAGGCTTCAGCCAGGCCTGGGCCACCCCCGGCATCAGGCGTGAGACCGCCCAGCCCCAGCTCCAGGGAGACGCTGCGGTGGTCACCGCCGGCGGCCAGCTGCGCATCCCCCGGGAATGGTACGTCGTGCCCGCCAGCCCCGAGGCCAGCCCCGCGGGACTGACGCTGGTGGTGGACAACGGCGAGCGCACCTGGCGGGCGGAGTACAACCCGGAGCAGCCAGGAGGCGAGCCGCTGCTGCGGGCCGGCGAAGGAGACTTCGCCTACGTCGTCACCCGCGGCTGGGCCCCTTGGCTGGACGGGCCCCAGGAGCGCGAGCTGGACCCTGAGACCACGGAGCAGCTGCGAGCGTTGGGGTATGTGGAGTAG
>CAZEJJ010000085.1:0-5020 GCA_964512185.1 uncultured Enterobacterales bacterium
GAAGTATCTGGCCGCCCAGCAGGGTGGGCAGGTACTTCTGGGCACGGGCACTAGATCCCCTCGAACACCCAGACCCACCCCTGGAAGTCGGTTCCGGCCCTGGGGGCGGCCACCAGCAGCTCGGCGACACCGCTGCCGGACAGGTCACCGACGGCGATGGTTGCACCGAACAGATCGCCCGGCGCAGGGCCCACCACCGACAGCCCGGCCTGGCCGGAACCCACCGTGCCCGTACCCAGCTCTGCGCCCTGGAACACGTAGACCTCTCCGGGCCGGCTGGAGTCCCGCTGATCGCTGAGGTCGTCGCCGTCTGGCGCCCCCACCACCAGCTCCGCCAGCCCGTCGCCGTCCAGATCGCCTTGGGCCAGGGTGAGCCCGAAGTGGCTCGCACCCTCGCCGAGGATGTGGATGTCAGCGGCGTCGGACTCCACCAGGCCCTCGAGGGCAGCCGCTGCCAGCCAGACATGAACCGTTCCGGATGAGGGGGAGCCCGCGACGATGTCCATGGCGTCGTCGCCGTCGATGTCGATCACCTGGGGCGCGCCCAGGTGACCGAGCTCGTGGTCGTCATCGGACCCGTAGAGCTGCAGCTGGTAGCACTCGTCGATGGAGCCGGAGGCCGGGGCCTCGGCAGCACCTCCCACCAGGTACACCGAGCCGGAGCCGCTGCCCCCCAGATCGCCGAAGGGAGCCGACATCAGGACGTCGTCGTAGCCGTCCTGGTCCAGATCGCCACCACCCAGCGCGCAGCCCAGAGAGTCGCCGCTGTTGGCGCCCGTCCAGAGCATGTCGGAATCCCAGGACAGGCTGAATTCTCCGCCCGCGACCAGGGAAGCGCCCAGGAAGCCGCTGACTCGGCCGGACTCGTAGTATGACTCCTGCCAGTCGCCGTAGAGCAGGTCTGCGAGGCCGTCCCCGTCCAGGTCCAGGTGGGAGGATCCCGTGGTGCTGTACCAGGAGGAGCTGCCGGTGAAGGTGACATCGGCATCGCCGGTGCTCAGATCTCCCTCCACTGGGCCGAAGAACACAGCGCCAGCCCGGTTGCCCTGGGAAGAATACCGCGCGTCGCTGGCCACCAGGAACAGGTCGGAGATGCCGTCGCCGTCGATGTCCTCCTGGAACGGTCCCATGGCCCCGGCGTAGTTGTCCTCCGCGGCGCCGGTGACCCAGGCCTGGCTGAAGCCGAGGATCTCTCCAGCCCAGCCCGCGGAGGCCTCGCCGCCGAGCACGTGCACGCCCCCCCGGAAGCTGCTCCCCCCGAACAGGTAGCCTCCCGCGGCCACGTCGAGCAGGCCGTCGCCGCTCAGGTCGCCCAGGGACAGAGCGTCGCGATAACCCAGGTAGTCGTTGTCATCGCCCCTGAACCAGCCGATGGCCCCCGTGACGTCGTCGAGGTCCACCATGCCGTCACAGTCGTTGTCGATCCCGTCGTAGCCATCTTCTCCGGCACCCGGGTGCACATCGGGTGCGCGATCGTCGCAGTCGTCCCCCCCCGCGCCCAGGGAGTCGTAGCCATCGTCGTCGGCGTCGGCCACGGCGTTGCCCGAGAGCGCGATGGCCACCAGCACATCGTCAGCGCTGTTGCTCGCCACCAGCAGGCGGCCCGTGTGCTCCTCGAGATCCTCGGGCCTGAAGCTCACCTGGAACTCGACGGTGGCGCCCGGTGCGAGCCGAGTCTCCTGCAGATCGGGCACGAACACCGACGAGCTCGTGGGCTCCATGGCGATGGCCACCACCAGGTCCTGGCCGCTGTCGCAGAGATTGGCCAACAGGACGGCCTGGTCGTCCGAGCCATCCAGAGAGACATCGATCCAGGTCAGGCTGTCCGTCGACAGGTGCAGGGCTGGGCAGCCGTCCACGCTGAAAGTGCCGCCGGTGTCGGGCACTCCGATGAGCACGCGGCGAGGCTCACAGGCCGCCAGGAGCAGCGCAGGCAGCAGGGCGATCCTGGCGCGCACGGAAGACACTGGCGGAGCCTATCTCTCCGCTCGCAGTCGAGCGGAGAGCGCTTCCACCTCTGCGCGACGCAGGCTGGCCCCCGAGGCCAGGTAGGCGTCGATTGCCGCGGCGGCCTCGTGCTCTCGGCCGAGCTCCACCAGGGCCTGGAGCCGAATGACCTGCAGCGCGTCGTGCAGCTGCGGGAGCTGCGCTGGGTACCGCAGGCCGCGCTCGGCGGCGGCCAGCACCTGGCTGCCCGGCGCGCCGGCCTGCTGCAGACTCCGCGCCTGCACGAGCATGCCACTGGCGCTCGGTGTTGGGCAGGTGTGCGACTGGCTGGCCTCGAGGGTGATCTCGTCGCCGGCGGTGCAGCTCACGGCCACCTGGCCACGCTCCACGTTGATCAGCGTGCCGCTCGCCTCCTCGGCGATGCCGAAGCGGGTGCCGATGACCTCTACCTTGGTGTCGGCGTTGGTCACCACGAACTGCGCGTACACGCCCGGGGTGACGTCGAACAGGGCGGAGCCCACCAGCTCCAGGTGCGGAGCATCGCGGGTGCCGGCCACCGTGAGCCGGCCCTGCAACAGCACCTCCACCTCGGGGAGGATCTGGATGGGGCGCGCCGGATCGGCCGACTCGAAGCGACGCGCGGCCGAGGTCACCGCGCGGTCGGGCTCTTCCGCGAGGACTTCGGGGGGCTCCGGCGATGGCGCCAGTTCCACCAGGGGCGGGCCTTCGAAGGCGGGGAGCGGCTCCAGGACCGGAACGGGGGCGGGCGCGAGAGCCTGTTCGTGTTGTGGCGGAGGAGCCCACGGCTGCCCTCTGGCCAGCACGAACACGCCGGCGGCCACCACCGCAGCCACCAGCAGCAGGGCGCGCACCCAGCGACGGGAGCCGCGCGCAGGCCGGGCCGGGACCGGAGGCTGCTCCGCCGTGGCGCGGCGGCGCTCGCGATCCGCCAGGTCCCTGGCGAGGCCCCGCAGCCTCTCGGTCAGCCTGTCGTCGGTCTCAGCGTGGTCCAGCCAGGCCAGCACCTCAGGGGGGATCTCTTCGCATTGCTCGGGCAGGGGTTCAGCGGCAGAGTCGCCAGTGAAGGGGACGATCTGCAGGTGGGCGCGGGAGCTGTGGTCGGGCTCGACGATGGGCTCTGGTTCCCGTGAGGACTGCTGCTTGTCCTTGGATGACATGGATCCTACCCTCCTCTCTGCGCGCGCCGACCACCGGGCCGGCCGCCCCCGGTGCGGAACCGGGCGAGTCTCTTCAGAAGCAGGCTGCGGGCCTTGCGGAGCCTGGAGGCCACCGTGCCCCTGGGCAGACCCAGCATCGTCGCGATCTCGGTGATGCTGTACTCCTCCACGTAGAGCGCGTAGATCTCGCGGAGGGGTTCGGAGAGGGAGGCCAGGGCCTCCATCCCGCGCTGGCAGTCCTCGCGACGCGAGGCCAGGTCTTCGGGGGTGAGGCCACCGGCGCCACCACCTGCGGACGGTTGGTGGGCGCGGGTGTCGAGATCCTCGTCTGCGGCGAGCACCTCGCGGCGCACCCTGGAGGCCCTGAACCGGGCCGCCGTACAATTTCGCAGCACACCGTAGGCCCAGGCGGTGAAGTGCTCGGGGTGCTGGACGCTGTCGAGCCCCAGGTGGATCTGCAGCAGCACGTCCTGACAGAGGTCGTCGCGGCCGGCGTGCACCGGGTAGCGCAGCGCCACCGCCCGCGGCAGCCACGCCGCCACGCTGGCGAGCACGGTGCTGCGGGCATCCGCGTCGCCCTGCTGGGCGCGCAGGACGAGCGTGGGATCGACGCGCGCTTTCTTCATGCCTATGGGTGGTGTTCGGGAGGGTTCTGGATCACGGGAATCGAACGGGCGGTGGCTGGAGGCTCGCTCTGCACCTCGCCGTGGCCCTGTCTGACGCGCGGCAGGCGCACACCCAGGAAGGCCTGGAGCCGCCAGGTGGGCACGGCCACATCCTGGTCCTGCCACACCAGGACGGTGGGAGGAAGCTCACCCACGAAGCGCAGGCCCGCTTCCACGTTCAGGGCACCCAGCAGCGGGCCCGACAGCGCAGCGGTACCGCCGAGGCCCGGAGTCCAGTCCCGCTGGAGCTGCCCCGCGCTCGTGTCCACGCTGCGCATCCCCAGCGCGACCTCGGGTCCGACGCGAAGATGCAGGGGCTCGCCCAGCGCCACCCCGGTCCACAGGCCCAGGTGCGTGGAGCGCAGCGAGACGTCATCGCTGAGCGCGGCGCTGCTGGAGACGGACAACAGGGCGGCGACCTCCAGCCACCGGTAGGACCACACCAGGGGCTCCGCCCTGAACAGCACGGTGTGACCGCTGTCAGGCAGCAGGTCGGCCCCCGCCGCCAGGCGCGGAGCGCTCCAGTGACCCATGTCGGAGCCGCGTGCCGAGGTCTCGTCGGGAGCGACGGGCGCCTCGATCATCTCGGCGCAGACCAGCAGCAGCTCTATCCGCGCCCCGTCGTCGGTGGGCGGGGACAGCTCGAGGGTCTCCCGCAGGCCCGCTCGGGTGTGGATGTCCAGCACCCAGAGGTCCTGGGTGGGCACGACACGCACCGTGGGACCGGAGCCGACGGCCACGCCGAGCTCCAGATCCGCTACCAGCTGCCGAGCCACCTGCAGCGCCGGTCGCCAGGCCGCGGGATCTTCCCCCGGAGGCAGCTCCAGGAGCACCTCCGCCCAGGCGGGGCCCGCCACCAGCAGCGCAGCCGCAGCGAGGACACGGGGGGCCGAGCAGATGGAGGCCATGGCCAAGCCTAGCCCCACATCGGGTCCACCCACAACGAGGGGAGCGTCAACAAGATCCCAGGAGCCCTCGAGAAAGCTCATGTCTACTGCGATCCACCAGCGCCTGCTGCTGCTACACACCTGACGCGCCCTGCTCGCAGCGAACGACACGGACGTAGTAGTCAGCGTCACCGCGTGCGCGTCGCAGACACGCCTCCGCCGGTCGCTATCGCGCAGAACCTGTCCGCACGGTCCACCGCCTGCGGCGGCTGCTGCAGCGCATTGTCGCCTGGGCTCTGGAGGCTCTCGCTACACGGCGCGCCCCAACTCGCTGCTCACCAAG
>CAZEJJ010000085.1:5120-32263 GCA_964512185.1 uncultured Enterobacterales bacterium
GTGAAAGCCGACTTAGGGCAGATATCGCGCCCCAACTCGCTGCTCACCAAGGTGAAAGCCGACTTAGGGCAGATATCGCGCCCCAACTCGCTGCTCACCAAGGTGAGGGCCCACTTGTGGCAGGCATGGAGGCGTGAGCCTGTGAGGTTGAAGTCGTCGGGGTGCGCAAAGTGCTGGTGCCCACCCCTGGACCGTGACGGGCTCGAGGCCAGCTAGTAGCCCTCGTGAGAGCGGGTGCTCCAGCGGGTCGGGAGTCGGCGGTGGGGACCCTGACCGTGCCACCGAGGTGGTGACGAGCTGCCAGGGACCAGGAGCCTGTAGGGCATAGGCGGCGCGGACCCTGCGAACGCAGGGATCCATGACGCCGGTGCCGAATCCTGGCGAGCGGCTCGAGGCGACCGCGGATGGGGGTCCGGCGCAGTATCGTCGGCTGAAGGCGTCCGTGACGGGTGGCTTCAGCACGTCAATATCGGCGACGCAAGCCGGGCCCGCAGGCGCCATCGGATCGGGCCGCGCAGCGGATGAGGTATGCACTATCGGCTCCTATGAGAGCGCCATGGGCGCCTGGAAGCGCCGCAACCTCAAGCTGTTGCCCACCACCAGCAGGCTGGAGACGCTCATGGCGGCGGCGGCGAGCATGGGGTTGAGCAGCAGGTGCAGCAAGGGGTAGAGCACGCCGGCGGCCACGGGGATGAGGGCCACGTTGTAGGCATAGGCCCAGAAGAAGTTCTGGCGGATGGTGCGCAGGGTGCCGCGGCTCAGGGCCACCGCGTTCACCAGGGCCCGCAGGTCACCGGACATGAGGATCACATCGCCCGACTCGATGGCGATGTCGGTGCCGGTGCCGATGGCCACGCCCACGTCGGCCAGGGCCAGGGCGGGCGCGTCGTTGATGCCGTCGCCCACGAAGCCCACCGCGAGACCGTCGCTCTGCAGCCGCTGCACCTCGGCGGCCTTGTCCTCAGGCAGCACCTCAGCCAGCACCTGCGCGATGCCCACCTGGGCCGCCACGGCCAGGGCGGTGCGCTCGTTGTCACCGGTGAGCATGGCCACCTGGATGCCCATGGACTGCAGCCGGGCCACCGCCTCGCGGCTGCCCTCCTTGAGCGGATCCGCCACCGCCAGCACCGCCGCCAGCTCACCGTCCACCGCCGCGTACAGGGGGCTGCGCCCCAGGTCGGCCAGGGCCAGCGCCTCCTGCTCCAGAGCCCCCAGGTCGAGCCCCAGCCGCTGCATGTAGCGATCGGCCCCCACCTGCACCAGCCGCCCGGCCACCACGGCCTCGAGCCCGAAGCCCGGCACGGCCTCGAAGCGCTCGGGCCGCTCCCACCGCAGGCCGCGCTGCCGGGCCGCCGCCACGATGGCCTGAGCGATGGGATGCTCGCTGCTGTCCTCCGCCGCAGCCACAAGGGCCAGCAGCTCGTCCTCCTGGCCCTCCACCACGCGCAGATCCGTCAGCTCGGGGCGACCCAGGGTGAGGGTGCCCGT
Organism: uncultured Enterobacterales bacterium; assembly: GCA_964512185.1. GTDB lineage: Bacteria > Myxococcota_A > UBA796 > UBA796 > JAFGLY01 > CAZEJJ01. The sequence continues at coordinate 6,609 of CAZEJJ010000085.1, forward strand.
CTTGTCCAGCACCATGCGCTGCACGCGGGCCAGGCCCTCCATGGCGGTGCCCTGGCGGAACAGGGTGCCCAGCTCGGCCGCGCGACCGGTGCCCACCATGATGGCGGTGGGGGTGGCCAGGCCCATGGCGCAGGGGCAGGCGATGACCAGCACGCTCACCGCCGCGACGAAGGCGTAGCTGAGAGCGGGCGTGGGACCCACCAGCAGCCAGGCCAGGAAGGTGAGCAGAGCCACCGCCATGACGATGGGTACGAACACCGAGGCGATGCGATCCGCCAGCTGCTGGATGGCGGGCTTCGAGGCCTGGGCCTCCTCCACCATCTTGATGATGCGCGCCAGCACCGTGTCGGCGCCCACGGAGCGGGCCTCCATCACGAAGGCCCCCTTGTCGTTGACCGTGCCACCCACCACCTGGTCGCCGGCGGCCTTCTGGACCGGCAGCGGCTCGCCGGTGATCATGGACTCGTCCACCCAGGAGCTGCCCTCCAGCAGGTCGCCGTCCACGGGGATGCGCTCGCCCGGGCGCACCTGGATCTGATCACCCGGCACCACCTGGTCGATGGGCAGCTCCACGGTCTCTCCGTCGCGCAGGACGCGGGCTGTGTCCGCCTGCAGCTTCATCAGCTTCTCGATGGCCGCCGAGGTGCGCCCCTTGGCGCGGGCCTCCATCATCTTGCCCAGCAGGATGAGGGTGACGATGACCGCCGCCGCCTCGAAGTACAGGTTGGCCGTGCCGCTGGGGAAGATGGCGGGCGCCACCACCACCAGCAGCGAGTACAGCCAGGCGGCCGAGGCGCCCAGCATCACCAGGCTGTTCATGCCAGGGCTCACATGCCGCAGCTCGGCCCAGCCCAGGCGGTAGAAGCGCCGGCCAGGCCCGAACAGCACGGCGCTGGCCAGCACCAGCTCCACCAGGCCCCAGGGGCGCTGGGACATGAGCTGGTGCTTGAGCTCCATGAGCCCGGGCACCACCATGGGCGCCATGGACACCAGCAGCAGGGGCAGCGTGAAGGCCACAGCTACGATCAGCTCGCGGCGCAGGATCGTGTGCTCCTTGCGCCCCCCATCGGCGTCGACGCCTTCCACATCCTGGCGCAGCGGCTGGTAGCCAGCGCCGGACACCGCGGCCTCGATGGCGGCGGCGTCCACGCTGCCCGGCAGGTACTCCAGCGCGGCACGCTCGGTGGCCAGGTTGACCGAGGCGGAGAGCACGCCGGGCAGCTTCTGGAGCGCGCGCTCCACCCGCCCGACGCAAGAGGCGCAGGTCATGCCGCCCACCCCCAGCTCGAGCCGAGCCCGCCGCGGCTGGTAGCCGGCGTCTTCCACCGACCGGAGGATGGCGGGCAGATCCGCCTCGCCAGCTTCCATCTTCAGGCTCGCCCGCTCCGTGGCCAGGTTGACCGAGGCGGCCACCACGCCGGGCTGTTTCAGGAGCACGCGCTCTACGCGCGAGACACAGGAGGCGCAGGTCATGCCGCCCAGCTCGAATGTCAGGTCCTGTTCCATGTTTCCTCCTCGCGCCCACGCGGGCGCCATCAGCGGTACTTGAGCACCGCCATCAGCTCATCCACGATCTGGTCCGCGTCGCCGCGCTGGGCGGCGGTGACCACGTGCTCGCGAAGGTGGCTCTTGAGCACCAGGCCGCTGGTCTTGTCCAGGGCGCCGCGCACGGCCTTGAGCTGCTTGAGCACGTCCACGCAGTAGGTGGACTCGTCCTCGAGCATGCGCAGCAGGCCCTCCACGTGGCCGCGCACCGTGAGCAGCCGCAGCCGCGCGTCCCGGCGAGCCGCCGGGTCCAGGTGCAGCCCGTGCTCGCAGTGATCGCTCATGACGGGAGCTCCGCCTGGTAGCCCTCTTCGCGGATGGCCTCCACCAGGGCCTGGGGATCCGCCTCGCCCTCCACCTCGGCGACTCCGGCGACGCGATCCACCCGCAACACCTTGTCGACGCCCGGCACCGCCGCCAGGGCCTGGGTGACGGCGCGCTCGCAGTGACCGCAGGAGAGTCCACTCAGCTTCAACTCGATGCTCATGATGTCCTCCTTGGCTTGGTTGACCCACCCCAGGGGGGGTGGGGTTGCCACAGCTTAGCCACGGGAGGAGGGGGCGTCAAGCGAGGAAAAAGCTGACCGCTCGTTTGGCAATAGTGTGCAGGGGCGTCAGCATATTCTGAAACAGAGCGGTTCATGCGCAGGCGCCGCGGCCGGAAACAGGGGTTCGCTCGTCATCGACCGCTGCCCACCTACGGCACATCCCTTGCACACCTGCAGGCGCCCCGTGCCCCGAGGTTGCCCGTGAACTCATTCCATGTCGCCCTCACAGCCGGCCTGGCCGGTCTGTGCCTGCCCTCCCTGGCCACCGCCGCCCCCTACGAGCTGGAGTACGAGGTGGAGAACGTCTTCTCCACCATCTACGACCAGAGCGGCTTCGAGCCCCTGTACTGGCCGATCAACGGCACCGACGGGCTGGCCTGGGACGGCGAAGGCGTGTGGGCCAGCAGCTGCGACAGCATGCTGATCGCCAAGTTCGACCCGGAGACCGGCGAGGTCATCGACGAGCTCTCGTACCCCGCCGATGCCCACGACTTCATGATGGACCACATGGCCTGGGACGGGCAGTACCTGTGGGGCAACGTGCACTCCATGCCCGGCGACGACGAGCCCTACATGGGCCACCTCCTGCAGATCGACATCGAGACCGGCGAGGAGGTCAGGCGCATCGAGGTGCCGTTCCGGGACGCCGACAGCATGACCCCCATGGGGACCGCCTGGGACGGCCAGTACCTCTGGACCCAGGACCCCCGCTACGGCGAGTACTACCGCATCGACCCCGAGACGGAGGAGGGCACGGACGAGCCCTTCCTCTCGGGCCTGCGCTACAACTTCAACGCCATCAGCCCCTGCGGCATCAGCTGGGACGGCTACTCCTGTCTCTGGATCAGCGACCTGAACCACGGCTACTACTTCCAGGTGGAGCCGCTCACCGGCGAGGTGGTCTCCTACATCGATCCCCCCGACAATCCGGATCCCGCCAAGTACGGCCAGTACCGGCCCCCCAGCGTCACCAAGCTCTTCACCGGCATGACCACCGACGGCGACCGGGTCTGGATCGTGGACGAGATCGAGGGCAACCCGCTGCTGTACCAGATCGACGTGGACTTCCCCACCACGGGGCTCTGCGCCCACCCCGTGGACGACGGCGAGTCCTGCGAGCCCGACGGTGAGCCCTTCTGCTTCGACAGCTCCTTCTGCATGGGAGAGTCGGGGGCCGCCGCCTGCGTGCAGAGCTGCGAGGTCGAGGGCCAGGAATGCGACGCGGGCTTCGTCTGCGGTGACACCGACGGCAACCCCGTCTGCGTCGAGGACGACAGCGAGCTGCAGGGCGGCTGCGCCGGCTGCGCCGCCAGCGAGGTCCCGAGCGGGACCAAGGGCGCAGCGGTGCTGCTGGCTGGGCTCGGTCTGCTGTCGGGGCTGGTCCGGCGACGCAGGTCCTGACACACACCACCACTCTGGAGGGAAGCCATGACACAACCCACCCCCTGGTTCCTCGCGCTCGGCCTGCTCGCCGCCCTGGGCTGCGGACCGGACAACACCGGCAAGGACGAACCCGAAGGCCCCGTGGACTCCGACGGTGACGGCCTCATGGACGACGAGGAGGAAGAGCTGGGGACCGATCCCGACCTGGCAGACTCCGACGGTGACGGCTTCGACGACGGGGTCGAGCTGGAAGAGAACACCGATCCGGTGGACGCCGAGGACTGCCCCTATGCCGGCGGCTGGCCCATCGACGCCTGCCGCCACAGCATCGAGGCCACCGGCAGCGAGGTGGGGGAGATCACCTCCAACTTCGTGCTGCCCGACCAGTTCGGCGAGGATCTGAGCCTGTACGATTTCTGCGGCAAGGCCATCCTGATCGAGGTGGCGGCGTTCTGGTGACCCACCTGCCAATCGGTGGCACCGGAGCTGGAAGCTCTGTACCAGGAGTACAAGGACCGCGGGTTCATCGTGGTGGCCATGATGGCCGAGGACAACACGGAGCAGACCCCCGACACCCAGGACCTGCAGTGGTGGGCAGAGGAGTACGGCATCACCCATCCCCTGGTGGCCGACGACGGCTGGATGACCAGCTGGACCCACGGCTACGTCAGCGAGGGTATCCCCACCTACACCCTGCTGGCCCCGGGCGAGGAGATCGTCTTCGTCGACGAGTACTCCTACTGGGACTCCCAGATCGAGGATGTGCTGCCGGCGGTGGAGGAGTAGCCGGGCTGGCATGTGCCTTGCACAACAGGTGCGGGAGCTCCGGCAGGAGGCCCCGCGCAGATGTACACAGCGAAGCCCTTGCTCGTCCTGGCCACGTGTACCGCGCTGGGGCTCGCGGCCTCTCCTGCCCGAGCCTCGGTGATCTGGGAGGAGCCCGTCTCCGTTCGGCAGACGGGCGGGCTCTGGCAGGCCACGGTCCAGGCCCGCCTCGACCTGCCCTTCGACAGGGTGGCCCCGGTCCTCGAGGACGTGCAGGGCTACGACCTGTGGATGCCCACCGTCTCCGAGGTCCGCGAGATCGAGGCCGGCGAGTCCAGCGTCCGCGCCAGCTTCGTCCACGCCATGCCGCTGTTCCCCGACTTCCCCTGCGTCGTAGAGCTGCGCTTCCAGCGCGGCCAGGACGCGCTGCGCGTGGGCGTCCGCTTCATCGAGTGCATCTTCGACGAGCAGGCGCTGGACATCGCGCTGCTGGGCGGGGGAGAGGAGACACGCATGGGCCTGGCCTGGAGCGCCCGGCTCGACCGCTGGTTCGTCCCCGGCGTGTTGCTGGCCCGCTTCCTGCGCTCCGTGGCCCTGGCCAGCGCGGAGGATCTGGACGCACACCTGCACGGACTGCAGGGAGATCCAGGTCCACGAGATCCGGCTGACCGACGGGCACCGCGCTGATCATGGGCAATAGTCTGCAACCCCTGGAGGATTTTCTCGACCACGGGGATCGGCGAGGAGGGCCGCCGGTACAGCTGGGAGCGTGAGCGCCTCGTCGGGCTCTCCCGGTGACCCACCGATGCCCCCGGGATCCTCCAGGTGTCATGGCTGGGGAACTTCCTGGCGCCCCGTCTCGTAGTGGTGTTGAAGCAACCCACGAGACCCATGCTACCCAGCGCCTGCCAGACCCTCCGCGACCACGCCAGCTCGGAGCTGCGTGTGGCGCTCGCAGCCTCGGAAGACCTGGATCACCTGGCCACCTGCACGGCCTGCCAGCGCTGGCTCGACGAGCTGAGAGCACTGGTGGCCCAGCTCGCCGCCACGCCCCCGCCGGCGCTGCCCACAGGATTCGAGGCTGCTCTCCTGCAGCGGCTCGAGGCAGCGCCGGCCCCCACCCACCTCGGTCCCAGGCGCTCCTGGGCGCCCTCGCGGCCCGCGCTGGGCCTGGCCATGGCGGCGGCGGCCCTCATCGCGCTCGTGCTGGCAGGCGAGCACGCCACGCGGACGCTCCAGGCCCTCGAGCGGTCGCCGACCTTCACCCTCAGCGTCGCTGTGACCTCGCCGAAAGGCGGCCCGCCGCTCGCGGTGCAGGTCCAGCTGCCAGACGGCGTGGAGCCGGCTGACGGCGGCCCGATGGCGGCCACGTCCTGGACCATCGAGCCGGGATCAGCGACCCCACCGGTGGAGATCCACCTGGTGGCCCCGGATGGCGTGCGGGGAGCGATCACGGTCACCGCCTGCTCGACGGGGGACTGCTGGCTGCGACGCGGCGAGCTCCGGATCCCCCCTCGGCCCGGGTTCTTCGAAGCCTTCTCCCGCGCGGGACAGCGCGGACAGACCCACCACCTGACCTTCCAGGCGGAGCCGCTCGAAGCGGTGATCCCAGCCACACCACAGGAGAGAGACCCCATGACACGAACCACCACCCTCGCCGCAGCCGCGCTGCTGGCCATGTCATCCCAGGCGGTCCACGCCGAGCCCTCCATCGAGCTGGATGTCAAGCCGGTCTCCGAGGAGCCCGCGACCGGCGCCGACGATGCCCAGCCCATGGACGAAGGGCACATGGACGACGGACACATGGACGACGGACACATGATGGACCACGACGTGCCCTCCCACGGCGACGGACACATGGACGACGGACACATGGACGACGACCACATGGACGACGACCACATGGACGACGACCACATGGACGACGGGCACGGCATGATGGACGAAGCCCACGGCATGCAGCCGGTGGACCTGCACCCCTGTCTGGGCGAACACGATGAGCGCATGCACGCCTCCGGGACCATGGAGGGCATGCACGACGGCGGCGAGATGTCGGGCATGAACACCGAGACCAGCTCGGAGGCCATGGACCACGACTGCGAGATGATGGACATGGGCGCCGAGGGCTCCATGATGCACGGCGACGGGCACATGGACGACGGGCACATGGACGACGGGCACATGGACGACGGGCACATGGACGACGGGCACATGTCGGGCGGCGACGACGGCCACGATGGGGGCGGCATGCACTGAGCCGAGCCGCCTCGCCTGCTCACGCGGCCCGTGCCCGCCTGGTCTCCCAGGTGGGCACGTTTCGTGCAATGGACGGAGCACCCCTCCCACAGTCTGGACCCCTGAGGATCGATGCCCCCCCAAGCACAGCGTCCAGCTGGTTCCCGTGCCCTCCCCCGAGCACGGGCTCGTCTCCGCCTGGCACAGCTGCTGGTCCTGATGCTGATGGCCCCAGCCACGGCTGCCGCCCAGGGAGAGCAGGCCTCGCCGGCGGAGAGCTTCTCGCAGGCGCAGCAGGCCTACGACGCGGGCCACTTCGACGAGGCCGCCGTGCTGTTCGCGCGCCTGGCGAGGGCCCAGCCCCACAAGGCGGGGCTCCAGTTCTGGTGGGCCTATGCCGCCTACCGGGCGGGCGACCTCGGCCAGGCCGCCTCCGCCGCCGAAAGGGCCCTGGCCCTGACTCCGGACTCGCCGGACAGCTTGTACCTGGCCGGTGTGGTGGCCTTCGACCGCGGACAGCTGGACGCGGCGCAGCTGCTCTTCGACCGGCTGGCCCCGCAGGGTGACGACACCCCGCTGGCCCTGGCTGCCCGGGAGCACCTGGAGCTCATCCAGTGGCAGCGGGCCCTGGAGCAGGCCAAGAAGACCCTGGAGGCCGGGTCGCTGGACGAGGCCGAGCGACAGCTGGACGGGCTGCTCAAGAGGCGCCCCGGAGAGCCCGCCGCGGTCTACCACCGCGCGCTGGCGCGCTACCGCCGGGGCGACCACGAGGCGGCGCTGGCAGGCTTCGACGAGGTGCTCAGCTCGGAACCGTCGGACACCTGGGCTGCCTACATGCGAGCGCTCTGCCTGCAGCGGCTGGACAGGCCTGGGGAGGCCCGGGCGATCCTGACCACGCTGGCCGACAGCGCCGACCAGACCGTGGCCGCAGAGGCGCGAGCGGCGTCCCAGGCGCTGGAGCGAGCGGGCGCAGATCCGCCCGATGGACGGCACAGCGGCTCCTCGCCGCGGATCTGGCGGGGCCGCCTGGCCACGGGGCTGGCCTGGGACAGCAACCCCGCCTTCGTCTCGGACAGCTCGTACGTCGACGAGGCCGACCAGGGCTGGGGCCCTACGCTGGAGGCCCGCGGGGAGCTGGCCCTGCCCCTCCCGGGAGAGGCCACGCTGACCGCCGCCCCGCGCGGGCTGGTGCGCAGCTATCCGCTGGGGCCGTCAGGCTACGATCTCGCCCTCGCGAGCCTGCGTCTCGAGCTGCAGCAGAGCGGCGGCGGCCCGGATCGCTGGCTGGGTCTCGGCGCCGGTGGCTCGCTGCTGGGCTGGGCTCCGCTCCTCGATGTGCAGGAGGCCTGGTTGGGCGTCGGCTGGCACCGGGCGGAGCGGTGGAGAGGCTCCCTCCAGCTGTCCGGCTTCCGCAGAGAGGCCCACCTGCAGAGCTACGAGAACCTCGACGCCCTCGGCACCGCGCTGGCTCCACGCCAGCGCGTCCTGCTCCACCCCCGGCTGACGGTCACGGTCGGCTGGCCCCTGCGGCTGGAGCGCGCCGATGCCTACACCTTGGACTGGAGCGGAGCCACGGCCGAGCCGGAGGCGCTGACCTACGACGCCAGCCTGGAGGCCGACGCCAGCTTCCTCGGCCAGGGACCCGAGCTCGCACTGTCCTGGCGGCCCCACTGGCGCGACGCACGGCTGGACGCCAACGCTGGCCTGCAGTGGCGGCGCTACACCGCGGAGGAGGTCAGCTACACCTTCCTCGACGAGGTCCAGCGCTACCAGCTCCCGAGGGGAGACCGCCGTGCGCGGCTGCGCGCCACGGCCAGCGCAAGGGCCTGGGGCGCGACGCGCGGCTTCGTGAGCCTCAGCTGGATCGCCAACCACTCGACCATCGAGGGCGACAGCTGGCCGGTGGATCGCAACTTCACCAGCCTGCTCGCGGCCGGCGGTCTGGAGCTGCGCCGTTGAGCACAGTCACGGCCAGGCTGCGGCGCTGGTTCGGGCCCGCGGAGCCAGCGGCGACCGCGCGAGAGGCACCGGGTCCGGCGGCCTTCGTGGCCCTCACCCGCCCGCACCACGCCCGCCTGCTGCAGCTGGGCCTGGCGCTGTGCGGAGATCCCGACCAGGCCGCCGACCTGGTCCAGGAGACCCTGCTGAAGGCCTTCGTGGCCCAGCGACGCTTCCGGGACGGCGCGGCTCCCTACCCCTGGCTGGCCCGCATCCTGCGCAACCTGCACCTGGACCAGCGGCGCTCCGCGGCGGCGCGGCGCGAGATCAGCGACCCACATCCGCGAGAGGCAACCTCGGCGGCTCCCCACCCGCTCGAAGCGCTGGAGCAGGCGGAGCAGGCCGCGAGGCTGCACCGGGCCATCGCACGGCTACCGCCCGAGATGGCGCTGACCATCACCCTGGTGGACCTGCAGGGGCTGAGCTACGCGGAGGCAGCCGCCGCCACCGAGGTCCCCGTGGGGACCGTGCGCTCCCGCCTCTCCCGGGCCCGCAACCAGCTGCGCAGCCTGCTGTGACGATCAGTGCTCCCGCTGCAGCCTGCGGTTGCGCCAGCGAGGGCCGCGGCCACCGTAGCGGTGCTGGATGACCCGCCGCCACTGCTCGTCGTTCATGTCGCCCTTCAACGCGTAGCAACCCCAGCAGGTGAGCGTGGGCACGTAGGAGCGGTCGGAGCCGAAGTCCACCACCCAGCCCGCCGGCAGGGCTTCGCGGTACTGATCGCGCCGCAGGAGCCGCTCGCAGTGACGGCAGCGGCCCGTACCCTTCTGCCAGGCCAACAGCGCTCGTTCCTCGCGAGGGACCATGGCTACTCCAAGGGACAGGACGCGGCGGAGGCCGCGACGCTCTCAATGAATGAGTTCTCCTGGCGGCCCGATCTGATGTCAAGGAGATGTAAAAACGCGCCGCGAGACCCGTCGAGGACGCCGTCAGGGACGCAGGGCCCAGGCGAGATCGAGGCGCCAATGCTCGCCCTCCGTCTCCAGCCCGACCAGCTCAAGGTCCAGCACCGGGCCCGCCGAGCCATCCAGGCGCTCGAAGACCAGCTCCGGCAGCGTCACGGTGGGCAGCACCCCGAAGACCTGCTCCAGCGCGGCGGGCAGGGCCGCGGCCACCAGCAGGCTGGCCTGCTCGGGATCCGCCAGCTTGTTGAGCTCACCGAAGCCCACCGCCTCCAGCTGCACCTCGCGCTGCGGGTCGAGCCGCAGGTAGAGGCCCGCCTCACCCTCCTCGAGCTGCACCGGCAGCCGCGCCGCGGTCCAGGCTACGGCGTCCCGGGAGCTCTGCACGCTCAGGTCCGCCTGCACGCCGCCCACCTCCAGCCAGGGGCCATCGTCGCGCCAGGCCAGCAGCGGCGGCAGCAGCAGCTTGATCTCCGCCTGCTGGAAGTGGTTGTAGGGGAACTGCAGCGCCGGCATGCCCCGGGCCTCCAGCTCCTCGCGGGTGAACACCAGACCCTCGAAGTTGCCCGCGTCCCAGGCGGCGTAGGCCAGCATGTCCACCAGGGGGCTTCCCACAGCGGCTGCGAGCTCGGTGGAGTCGGCCTGCAGCGCCGCGGCGCTGCCCGCGAACACGCCCTGCTGCTCGTCAGCCACCTGGGGCGCCTGGGCCTCGATGCGCAGATCGTAGGCCATCGCCAGCCCCTCGGCCGATGAGACCACCGACGAAGCCTCGCTCTCGGCCGCCACCGGGGCCTCAAACTGCACCGCCGGCAGGGGCACGGCCTGGGCCAGCAGGCCCGCCACCACCTGCTCGGTGGCGGTTGACGCGGCGTCCTCCATGGCGCGCTCGAACTCCTCCTGCAGCGCGGTGGCCAGGGCGCTGGTGACCGAGGAGGGCAGGCCTCCATCGTCCTCCACCAGCGGCTCGCTGGCCGTCACCTCTACCCCCTCGAGAGAGGCCTCGGCCCCCTCGAAGGCCAGCACCCCGCTCACCGTGACCTGCTCGAAGGTGGCTGTCCCCGAAGAGGTGTAGATGATCGCGTCGGCGCTGTAGTCGGCCACCAGCTCCGACAGGACCACCTGCACCGAGGGCTCGGCGCCCGCCTCCACCTGCACCGCCACGCCGCCCGGCAGCGCGGACTCCACGGTGATCTCCACCGCCGACACCGTGAGCGGGTTGTCCACGAAGGGGGCCAGGTCCTCGCCGTCCAACAGCGTCTGCACCAGCCCACACAGCGAGGGCTCGCCGCCGCAGAGCGCAGCGGCCGACAGCGCCACTCGCAGCCCCTCGGCCTGCCAGGCGCCCGCCTCCAGAAAATCCCCCTGGTGGTAGGAGCGCACGGCCAGTGCCTGCTTGCCCGGCACCTGGGCCCAGGCCAAGCCCAGCCCCTCCACGGCCGGGGCCGAGATGCTCCACAGGCCACCCCCCTCGCTGGCCGCCTCGCCGTTGATCTCCACCGACCGCGCGTTGCTCCACACCTCCACGAGCACGGACTCCTCCCCCTCGACCATCATCCCCGCGTCGGGAGAGACGATCTCGATGGAGGGCTGACAGGCAGACAGCAGCAGCAACGCGTGGACGGGATGCATGGCGAGACCTCCACTTGGGATGAGGGTTCCGCAGCAGCCACCCCCTGTCAAGCCAGAAGAAGGAGCGCCCCGACCCACCACGAGTCGGGGCGCTGGTGGCCATAGCCACACGGAGGAAGGATCAGCGCACAGCCACGTTCTGGGCGCCCAGGGCGTCTGCCTTCCTGATCAGCTCCACCAGCTCGGCGTCGTCGTCCTCGCCAGGGCGCGCGGCGGTCTGGGCGAACTTGGCCAGGGCGGCCAGGGAGATCTCGGCGGCGTGGGGGCTGCTACGCAGGATCTCGGCGAAGGTGCCGGCGGCGTAGGCCACGCGGGTGCTGCGGCTGGTGAGGTAGCTGGCCTCCTTCAGGGCGCTGTGGCTGAAGGCGTAGGCGCGCTCGACGGCCGCCTTGTCGGCGCCTGGCGCCTCCCAGCGCAGCCGGACGGTGGCCAGCTCGCGGGTGTAGCCGTCCTTGAGGATCACGTCGTACAGCGCGGTGACGTTGGTGCCAGCCCCCACCTCGCCGGCGTCCACGCGGTCGTTGCGGAAGTCCTTGTCGGCGATGTCGCGGTTCTCGTAGCCGATGAGCCGGTAGGAGAAGACGCTGTCGGGGTTGAAGTCCACCTGGATCTTCACGTCGCGGGCGATGGTCACCAGGGTGCCGGCCAGGTCTTCGACAAAGACCCGCTGGGCCTGCTCGCGCCCGTCGATGTAGAAGTTGTTGCCGTCGCCGTTGTTGGACAGCTGCTCCATGAGCGTGTCCTTGTAGTTGCCCATGCCGAAGCCGATGGTGCTGACGGTGACGCCCTTGTCGGCGTAGCCCTTGATGTTGGCCAGCATCTGCTCCCAGCTGGTGTTGCCCACGTTGGCGTCGCCGTCCGACATGACGATCACGCGGTTCTCGTGGCCCTCCTCGAAGGCCTCCCAGGCCATCTCGTAGGCGATGTCGATGCCGGCGGACATGGCGGTGGAGCCGCCGGAGTTGAGGGCCTCGATGGCGTCGTGGATCTCGCGCTTGTTGGCGGCGGAGGTGGGCTCGAGGATGCGGGCCACGCGGCCGGCGTAGGTGCACAGGCCCACGGTGTCGTCCTCGCGCAGGGAGTCCACCAGCATGTGCAGGGCCTCCTTGGCCAGGGGCAGCTTGTCGGCCGAGGACATGGAGCCGCTCACGTCGGCCAGGAAGGTCAGGTGCAGCGGTGGGCGCTCCTCGCGGGAGACCTCGGCGCCCTGCACACCCACCCGCAGGGTGTGGTGACCGGCGCGGAAGGGATCGGGCATGGCCTCCATGTGCACGGCGAAGGGGCCCTGAGACGGCTCGCGGTAGCCGTAGTCGAAGAAGTTGACGAACTCCTCCACGCGCACCGCCGCGCTGGGGGGCAGGCCGCCCTCGTTCAGCTTGCGACGCGCGATGGTGTAGCTGGCGGTGTCCACGTCGATGGAGAAGGTGGACAGCGCGTCCTGGGTGACGATGGTGAAGGGGTTGACCCCATGGTCCACGTAGCTCTCGCTGTTGCCCACGGGCACGGTGGCCACGTCCGGCTCGGGGATGGGCTCCGCTGGAGGCGGGGCGTAGTAGAGCACCTCACCGCCTGAGGGAGCCGCCACCGCGGGCTGAGCGGGCGTGGAGGGCAAGGCCTGTCCACCATACGCGGCGGCCTGATCGGCCCGACGCTCGCGCCTGGGAGCGCCGCGGGTGCCGCCGCCGACACCGGCCACGAGGCCCCGCGCGGAGGCGCTCGCGCTGGAGACCGAGGCGCTCATGTCGCGGCTGCGCACGCTCTCCTCCGCCTGGATGCGGGAGGTCTGCACCACCGCGAGGGAGCTGTAGTCAGCGCCGCCGAAGTCCTCGGGCTCGTCCACGTCGAAGTCGTCCGCGAGGTCCATCGCTGCGGCGGCCGGACGGGGGTCGGCGTCCTTGGCCTCGGAGCTCTTCCCGGGGGCGAGCGCGGCGATGCTCTGCGCCTCCGCTCCTCCTTCGCCGTCCAGCTCCGCGATGGGCAGATCGGCGCCGGGTGTGGGGTCGGACAGGGCCGGGCCGTCCGAGCCGAGCGCGGCCTCTTCCAGGTCGGTCTCCTTCTGGGAGCAGGAGGCCAGGACCAGGGTGCCGAGGGAGAGGATCAGGATGGTGGAGGTGCGGGACATCTTCGTTCTCCTTTGCGAGTGTCGCGCCGGGAACGCAGCAGCCCCTGGGCTGCTTACACAGCCATCTCGATTCCTCGGTTCCTCCGCCACCGCCCGGCCGCCAGCCGCAGCAGGTGGCGCTGCTCGTCGTCGAGGACCAGGGCCACGCCCAGCCCGGTGGGCATGTCGGCCACCACGCGACCGTCGGCTATCAGGGCGTGCCCCCCGGGGATCACCAGCCTCACCTGCACCGCGGTGTCCAGCGCCAGCCCTGAATGCTCGATGCGCACGTACAGGGCATCTCGGCGCAGGTACTCGCGGTACTGGCGCTGGTAGCGCTTGGGGTCGTTGAAGCGCACGTTGACGATGGGTGGGTTGGCGTTGGCGGCCACCTTGACGTCCACCCGCCGGCGCTTGCGCTTGGGGGCGGAGCCCTGGTTCTGGCTGCTGCGGCGCTCGCGCGTAGGTCGCACCGAGGACACCGAAGAGCTCCGCTCGGAGCGCCCGACATCGGAGCTGGCGACCGAGCGCTGCTCGCCCCGCACCCGGGCCCGGCGGGGGCGCGCAGACGGCCGGCGCCGCTCCGGAGCGCGCTCGTCCTGCTCGCGGCTCCAGGCCTCCAGCTCGTCCTGCTCGGTGGTGTAGGACCGCAGGGCCTCGCGCAGCGCTGTGCGGCCCACGCCGCGGCGCGCGCCTGAGACCGATGAACTGAGCCAGCTGGAGGAGGTGCTGGTGGCGCTGGAGCGCGTGCGGCGCTCGTCCATGGCCCGCAGGCGGCGTTCTCCTTCGGCCATGCGCTCGGGCCGCGCCCTGGCCGTGTTGGAGATGATGGAAGAGAGGTGCTCGTGGGGCCTGCTGGAGCTGCCGCCCCCCTGGGCCAGCTCGTAGAGCCACTCGCGATACTGGGCAGCCTGGCTGCTCTCCTGCTCGACGATACGCAGCACGTAGCGGCTGGGCCCCAGCTCGGGCGTGTTGACACCCTCCACCCTGGCCTTGCCGTAGACGCTCACGCGAAAGCCTTCAAGCTCGAACTGGAATTCCAGCAGCTGGCCGCGCATGTAGGCGGACTCGCACACCACGTCGAGCTGTCGATCCGACACCTTCTTGAGCGACCCGAAGATCACACCCCGCTCGTCGCGCAGCGAGATGGACATCTTCACCCGGATGGCCACAGCTGTTCCCCTTCGTTGAGCTCCGGTGAATCATAGCATCGCGAGCAATCCGGGCACCAACCCTCAGGGATCCCGGGCCGGCCGTTCTTCACGCTGGTAGCCGCCTGCGGCCAGAGACGCCAGCACACGCTGCGCCAGACGTGTGATGCTCACAAAAAGCTGCGGATGCAGGGTGTCGGGAGTGTCACCGGGCTTGTGCAGGTGGGTGTAGCTGTCTTCGGCCACGAAGTAGAGGGTGGGGATGCCCGCGTCGAAGAAGGGCTGGGCGTCCGCGCCGCCGCCGTACCAGGTGTGCTCGGTGGAGATCCCGTCGAGGTCCAGGCTGCGCGCCAGGCCCCAGAGCTCGGGCGAAGCCTCACCGCCACCCAGCCGCAGCCCGGTGCCGTGGCCCACGCAGTCCAGGTTGAGCATGGCCACCACGCGCTCCAGGGGAACCGGCGGGTCTGCCACGAAGGCCTCGGCACCGTGCAGCCCGCTCTCCTCGGCAGAGAACAGCACGAAGACGATGGTGCGCGCTGGAGGCTCCTCGGCCCGCGCCATGGCCTCGGCCAGCGCCAGCACAGCGGCGGAGCCCGAGGCGTTGTCGTTGGCCCCGGCGTAGTGGGGTGCGGCGCCCTGCTGGCCCACGTGGTCCAGGTGGGCGCCCACCACCAGCACCTCGTCTCGACGCTGCGGATCGGCCCCTCGCAGGATCCCTACCACGTTGGCGGTGGGGGCCTCGGCGGCGTAGTCGGCCAGGACATCCAGCACCACCTCCGACTCCAGCAGCCGGGAGTCCGGCGCCTGGGCCCCGTCGATGGACTCCTGCAGCTGGGGCAGGTCCAGCGCGCTGCCCTCCAGCAGCCAGTCGGCCACCGGGCGATGCACCTGCAGCTGGGGCAGCTCGTAGGGCTGGTCGCCGTGCCCGTGCAGCACCGAGCCGATGGGCTGTGGGTTCCACTCCACGCTGGGGCTCTGCACCATCAGCAGGCCCACCGCCCCGTGACGCTGGGCTGCGTGGGAGCGCGGGCGGGGCAGCGTGGCTTCGCCCCAGCCCTCTTCATCCAGGGTCCACGAGGGCGCGTTCTTGAAGATCAGCACCACCCGATCCTGCACGTCGACGCCCGCGTAGTCGTCGTAGCCGCGCTCTGCCAGCGACAGCCCGTAGCCGGTGAAGGCCACCTTGCCGGCGACGCGCCCCGAGCCGCTGAACCCGCGGCAGGCATAGTCGATGCCCGCTCGCAGCGGCTCGCCGGGCCAGCCGGGGAGCTCGAGCCGACAGCGGCGGATCTCGTTGGCCTCCACCGGAAAGCGCTGCAGGAAGTCGCCATGGCCGCCCCCCGCCCGCAGGCCGAGAGCGCGGAACCGATCCGCGGCCCACAGCGCCGCCTCGCGGTGACCATCCACACCGGCCAGCCGCCCCTCCAGCTGGGGGCTGGCGAGCCAGCTCACGGACCGCATGAGCCGCTCGGGGGTGATGACCTCTTCGGCCGGAGCCGGCGTGCGAGGGAGGTCGTGGGAGGGAGCCGTGGGCTCGAGATCCTCGGCTGGCTGCTGGACAGCTGCGACTGCTGGCTCCTCAGGATCCTGTGGCGGTGGGGGAGGAGGGCAGGCCGCCAGCGACAGCAGGGACAGGGCCAGCAGGGTGCGGAGGATGGGGCGCATGGCTTCACCGGCTCGCGAGGGACGACGGCTCCATCTGTAACGGAGAGCAGGCTATGAAGAACAGGCCGCGCCGCCGCCGGACCAGGAGCCCCCCATGAGCGACGACAAGACACCGGCCCCGGTGGAGCCGCCCGCTGAGATCGCCACCACTGGGGACGACAGGGCCAAGGAAGGCTCTCCCTTCTGGAGCGCCACTGGGCGCGCCTTCGCCGTCACTGGCTCCGCCATCGGCCGCGCCGCGGTGGCCACCGGGCGGGCCGCAGCCGACGCCTACTACGCTGTGGATCCCGACCTGCGGCGGCACCTGGCCCAGCTGCCGGCCATGGGGCTCACCATGCTCACCCCGCGAGCGCAGCGGGTGGAACCCCTGCCCCCCGATGGCCACCGCCCGCTGATCCTGGTGCACGGGCTGGGTGGTCACCCGGGCAACTTCATGGCCCTGCGCGGCTACCTGCGCATCAAGGGCCACAAGCGCGTCTACGCCGCCGACTTCGGCAGCGCCGAGTCCCTCGAGCTGATGGCGGAGCTGCTCAAGGAGCTGGTGGCCGCGGTGGTGGAGCGCAACCACCTGGACCCCGAAGACAGGGTGGATCTCGTGGCCCACAGCATGGGCGGGCTGGTGTCGCGTCTGGCGCTCGAGGATCCAGAATTCTCGCGCCGGGTGGCGCTGCTGGTCACCATGGGCAGCCCCCACGCCGGCACCTGGATGGCCCGACTCGCCGTGGCGGGCGCCACGCCCCAGCTGCACCCCCACAGCCAGGCCGTCCAGCACCTGGCGTCCCAGCTGCCATGGATCCCCGACCCGGACGGCCCGCGGCTGGTGGCCCTGTGGAGCATGGCCGATCAGCTGGTCTCCCCCCCCGAGGGCGCCCAGGTGCCCGGCGCCGAGAACATCGAGCTAGAGGGCTTCACCCACTACAGCTACTTCCTGGAGCCACCGGCCTGGCGTCTGCTCAAGGATCTTCTGGACCAGGGCTAGGAGCCTGCAGGACACGGGCGGCGTGGACCCTGCTCTTGCAGGGCTCGATGACGCTCACCAGCGCTCGTCGATGCGGAGCTGGGCCTCCTGCAGCCGGGTGCCGAAGTTGGAGCCGGGGGAGACGGTGTCTTCGTAGTGGTCCCCGTCGTCGGTGAGCAGGGAGACCCGCGTGTTGAAGTCGGGCTCGGGGATGATGTAGCTGAGGTAGTTGTCCGCCGCGCCCAGCACCGCCACGTACTCGGTGTCCAGCAAGGACAGCAGGGGCGGCACGCTGGCGTCGTGGTTCAGGGTGTAGGGCCAGGCGTGCACCGACAGGCAGTCGCACTCGTCCACCTCGAATTCGTCGCTGCACTGCTCCCACTCCAGCGCGTCGCAGTCGTGGTCGTGCTGGGGGAAGTAGAGGCCCACATCGCCGCCACGGGCCGTGGGGTCGTCGGCCTCCGCCAGCCACTGCGCGTCGTCCTCGGGGAGACCCCAGGCGATCTCGGGCAGCAGCTCACCGGGCGCGCCGATGAGCCCGATGGGACCCAGGGTGGCGCGGAAGGTGCGCATGGCCACGCAGCCCAGATCGTCCTCCTCCGCCTCGGGGCAGAGCTCGGGATCGTCCACCAGGTCGTCCAGGTTCACGTCGAACAGGTCCATGGGTCCCAGCAGCTGGTAGCCCATGTTCTCCACCGGCACATAGAAGCGCTCCCACTCGATGCGGAACGGGGAGAAGCTGATGTCCTCACCGGCGGCCAGGTAGTCGATGGCCGCCTCGGCGATGTGCCAGCCGTGGGAACGGGTGAAGTCCCAGGTCTCGTCCTCGGGCCACTGGGGCACCTGGTCGCCAGCGGCGTCGACGCGGTCGGCGCCCACCTCCAGGCCGTAGCACTGCTCGTCGTCGGGATCGGCCACGGCCTCCGCGTCGCACTCCTGGTACAGGTGCACGCCCTCTTCGTCCACCATGGGTAGGTCGCCGCCGCCCGCGCTCTGCATGCCGCCCAGGCACTCGGGCACATGCACCGCCACGCCGCCGAAGGTCTGCTCCAGGATGTCGCGGGTGACCCCGACCCAGTCGCTGGAGATCAGGTTGTTGTGATCGCCCCACACCTCGGGATGGCCCGACCAGGAGGTGAGGGTGAACACCGCGTCGGACCCGGAGTCGAGGCCCTGCAGCACGAGCAGCTGGTCGGAGACCACCACGGGGTCGCGGATGTCGTGCACCATGCCGTGCATCTTGGCCGTAGGGTTGCCGCCGCCGAAGCTGGCGCCGTTGAAGTAGGGGTCGCGGTCGCGCAGCTGCCCGGCGCCCACGCGCAGCGTGACCGGCTCCATGGCCGCCGCGGCCTGGCGCACCGCCCGCTCGATGGCCGCCGTGACGCGCTCCTGGTACTGGAGATCGCGCCCGGAGACGGGGTTGGCGAAGTCCTCGGGGTTGCCCCACAGGCCCATGGTGTCGGGGCCCTGGTGGTTGTGGGTGGAGGAGACGAGCAGGCGATCCTTGTTGAAGCCGCTGGCCTGCAGCACCAGCGACGCCGGCGAGATGCGAGCGTGAGAGAGCCCCACGAAGTCGCAGGCGACGATGGCCAGGTACTCGCCGTCCTGGGCCAGCACCACGGCGCGCACCCACACCGGATCGTGCACCCCCTGGGCCGGGCGCATGGGCCCGTAGCCGGCGATGAAGACCGCATCGAACCAGCCGTCGCCGTCCACGTCATCGAAGGGCTCGTCGCAGCCCTCCCCCGCGGCCGCCGGGTCGTCCAGGCAGCCGTCGAAGTAGCCGTCATCGTTCACATCAGTGAAGGTCTCGGTGATGGTGGGGGTGAGGTCGATGGCCGCGGCTCCCGCGTAGACCTGGCCGTCCTGGGCCAGGGGGATGCCCAGGGGGCCGGAGGTGCCGCGATCGGCTGGGCAGCCGCTGAGCAGCGAGAGGGCCAGGAGGGATCGGAGTGACATGGTGGGTCCTCAGGAAGGAGTGGGCTCGCTGTCCAGATCCGTGCGCTGGGATCGGTGACCGCAGGCCCGCAGGAAGCGCAGCAGGTCCCGAGGTGCGGTGGCGGTGGTGTCGATCGACGAACGGCGGCGCAGTGGGCCATGGTCGCTCCATGTTCGCGCTGTAGGGCCGCAGCTCCGCGGGGTCAAGTCGCGGCCGGTGCGATGGGGTTATGCCCAGCGCTCGCCTTTCCCAAGGAGGTCCCGGTGAGCCAGAGCGACTTCGAGCAGGCCCAGGCCAAGGTCAAGACCCTCTCCACCCGCCCGTCCAACCCGGATCTGCTGCAGCTGTACGCGCTGTTCAAGCAGGGCAGCCAGGGCGACGTGACCGGTAAGCGTCCTGGGCGCCTGCACATGAAGGATCGCTTCAAGTACGACGCCTGGGCCGCGCGCAGGGGCAGCTCGCGGGACGACGCCCAGGCGGCCTACGTGGCGCTGGTCAAGCGCCTGCTGGCGGCCGACGGCAAGGCCTGGTAGCGAGCCGGGGATCTTGGCGCCCACTCGCCGCCCGCTGCTCCACCTCGGCGGGGGCGCGGCCCTGGCGATCCTGGCGCTGTGGGTGCGCGCTGCTTGGATCCCGCTCTTCTCCCGCCACGTGTTCCTGGCCCACGAAGGCGACTACCTGCTGGCCTTCCAGGGCAGCTGGCAGGGGGGCTGGAGCACCCGGCTGGTGCCCGCGCTGGGGCTGCTCTACAGGGGCCTGGGCCAGCTCAGCCAGGCACCCGAGCTGCTGCTGATCCTGGCGCTGGCCACAGGCCTGGGCAGCATCTTCCTGCTGGTGGCCCTCTGCCGCAGGCACGCCGGCCCCGCCGCCGGCTGGATCGCGGGCGGGCTGCTGGCCCTGCACGGCGGCCACGCCTTCTGGTCCGGCTCACCCTTCCACGTCATCCACCCGCTCAGCCTGGTGCTGGCCGCCCTGGTGCTCGCAGGAACGCCCTCGGGGCTGGCGACGGCCGCCTCGGGGCTGGCCTTCGGCGTCGGCTGCGGCATGCGCCCCGAGCTGCTGGCCGCCTTGCCCGCCGTCCTCGTCCTGCTGGGCTCCCGGCGGCTCGCTCCACTGGCCACCTGGCTCTCGGCCGCAGCGGTCCCCCTGGCTCTCTCGTGGCTGCCCCTGGCGGCGGAAGGCGCACACCCGGTGGGCCTGCTGCAGGACGCCCCCCGCGCCCTGGCCAGCAACCTGGTCTTCCTCGCCCCCCTCTCCCCCTGGAATTCCGCCTGGGCTCTGCTGCCGGCCCTGGCCCTGGCGGGAGTGGGCTGCTGGCGCTGGCGCCGCCTGGGGCTCGCCATGGGCCTGCTGGGCCTGTGCACCTGGCTCACCAGCTGCTGCTTCGCCGACCTGGGCTCGCGCCACGCCCTGGCCGCCGCGGTGGCCCTCTGCGCCCTGCAGGCCCTGGGCCTGGTGGCCCTGTGGGAGACGGCTGGACAGGGGGCGCTGCGGCTGGGTGTGGGGCTGCTGGGGCTGCTGCTGGTGGGCCGCATGCTGGCCGACTGCGCGGACTGGGCGCGGCGCTACTACGCGGATCCCGCGCGGCTGACCGAAGAGCTGCACGCGGCAGCCCAGGGCAGGCAGGCTGACGCGACCAGGCTGGTGGGCTGCATCCAGGTGAGCGAGGAGACCGGCATGCCCGGCCAGCGCCGCAGCTCGCACCTGGAGCTACAGGGAACCACGGCCTGCCTGCTGTGGCAGGAGCAGCTGCACCACCTGCGCCGCACCAGCCTGGGCCGACGCGACCGCGCCCTGCGCATGCACACCCTGTACCGGCTCCAGGCCCTGGGCCTGCACCAGCCACCCCGGCAGGAAGACGCCATGACCGTGCTGTGGCGCCTGCAGGATCGCAAGCCGTGGTGGTGCAGCCTGGGCCTGCTGGGCTGCGATCCCTGATGTCGGCCCGGCTCCCCCACGCGGACCGACCCAGGAGCTGCCACAATGGCGCAATGCGCCCGCTGCCTCTCACGCCACTGCTGCTGCTGGCCTGCAGCCTGCCCGGGGACGAGCCCGCCCTGGGCTGCGGCTTCGGCTCGGGCATGAGCATCATCGACCAGGACGGGGACGGCTACGGGGAGACCATCGACTGCGACGATCACGACCCGGCCATCAACCCCGACGCCCAGGAGTACTGCGACGGCATCGACAACGACTGCGACGAGCAGGTGGACGAGCCGGGCACTCCCGACGGCGTGATCTTCTACACCGACCAGGACGGCGACGGCTGGGGCTCCAGCGAGAAGGTGGACGAAGACGAGTGGGCCCAGGTCTGCAAGCAGCCCGAGGGCTACGGCCGACGCGGCGACTGCGACGACCAGGACTACACCGTGCACCCGGGGGCCGACGAGCACTGCGACGGCCTGGACGAGGACTGCAACGAGCTGGTGGACGACCAGTCCGTGGACGCCAGCACCTGGTACCCGGATCAGGATGGCGACGGCTACGGCGATCCCACCACCTGGCTGGTGAGCTGTCGCAGGCCCACCGGCTACGTGTTGGACGGCTCCGACTGCGATGACGGCGACGCCGGGGTGTCGTTCCTGCTGCGCTACGCCGACGACGATGACGACGGCTACGGCGACCCCAACCAGCCAGCGCGCAACTGCGAAGAGCTGGACGGCTACGTAGAGGACGACAGCGACTGCGACGATGACGACGAGCTCATCAACCCCGCGGCCGAGGAGCTCTGCGACGAGCTGGACAACGACTGCGATGGTCACGTGGACGAGGACGCCGCCGACGCCACCACCTGGTACCCCGACGGGGACGAGGACGGCTACGGTGACCAGGACATGGGCTGGCCCTACTGCGACGATCCCCCGGAGCAACGGATCCTCGACGGTTCCGACTGTGACGATGACGACGCGGAGGTCAACCCGGGCGCCACGGAGCTCTGTGCCGACGGCCTGGACAACAACTGCGACGGCTCCTACGGCGCCTGCGGCCGGTGGGGAGCCCAGGAGCTGGCGGCGGTGGGCACGACCCTGCCGGGCGCAGGAGTCGAGGACCGCGCGGGCTACAGCGTGGCGGCCGCGGGCGACATGGATCTGGATGGCTTCGACGACCTCCTGGTGGGAGCCCCCCGTCAGGACTCGGGCGCCGCGGATGGGGGCACGGTCTACCTGGTGCTGGGAGCGAGCGGTGGACCGAGCCTGGACAGCGGCGACCTGGAGGGGGCCTGGGCCCGACTGCTGGCGGAGGGCTCGGGTGACTACGCCGGGCGCGCTGTGGCAGGCGGCGGCGACGTGGACGGCGACGGCCTGCCGGACATCCTGGTGGGCGGGGAGTACTACGACGGAACCTCCTCCACGGAGGTCGGCAAGGCCTGGCTGGTGCTGGGCCCGGTGAGCGGCGATCTCTCTCTGTCGGAAGCCGACTCGGCCTGGCGAGGCGCGAGCAGCGAAGACCACGCGGGCACCGCGGTGGCCATGGCCGGCGACACGGACGGAGACGGGCTGGTGGACCTGCTGGTGGGGGCCGACGGCGAGGATGTCTACGACACCAACGCGGGGGCAGCCTTCCTGTTCCGCGGCCCGGCCGACAGCACCGGCACCCTGGGCCTGGCCGACCTGGTGCTCACGGGCGAGCGCAGCCACGCCTGGGCAGGCAACGCCGCGGCCGCGGCGGGCGACGTGGACGGCGACGGCCTGGCGGACTTCCTCGTGGGCGCGCGTGACGATGACAGCACGGCCTCGGATGCCGGCGCGGCCTACCTGTGGCTGGGCACCTCCGTGGCCGGGATCACGGGCTCGCTGGGCCTGGAGTACGCCGACACCCGCCTCTACGGCGCGGCGGCCAACACCCAGGCGGGCCAGGCGGTGGCCAGCGCAGGGGACATGGACGGCGACGGCCTCGACGACGTGCTCATCGGCGCCTGGGGCGACGACGACAACGGGGAGAACGCCGGCGCGGCCTACCTGCTGCTGGGCCCCGCGGGAGGCGATGTGCTGCTGTCGAGCGCCGACGCCAGCCTGCTGGGCCCGGGACCGGGTGTGCGGGCCGGACGGACGGTGGCCGGGGTGGGCGACCTGGATCAGGACAGCCACGCCGACCTGGTGGTGGGAGGACCCTTCGACAGCACCATGGGCGACGACGCGGGGGCGGCCTTCCTGGTGCTGGGTCCCTGCAGCGGCACCCTCGACCTGTCCATGGCGGACGCCATGTTCACCGGCAGCGCCGAGAACGACCGCGCGGGCTCGGCGGTGGCAGCGGTGGGCGACACCGACGGCGATGGGCGCACCGACCTGCTGGTGGGGGCCTGGGGTCAGCAGGGCGCCGACTACGACTCGGGCACGGCGCTATGGGTCCCCGGCAGCTGGTTCTGAAGGCGCCTACACCAGGCCGTGCACGGCCTTCTGGTGCCGGTAGCTGAGATCCGAGACGCGCCGGATGACCGACGAGCGCGAGCTGATCCAGCTGGAATAGCTGCTGGTGCGCACCTGCTTCTCGATGATGCCCACCACGATGTAGGGCGCGCGCCCGCCTGAGATCTTGCGGCCCACCAGGATGCCCATGTCGCCGCAGAGCATGGAGGTGGAGCCGGTCTTGTTGTAGACCTGGGTGCCCACCGGGATGCTGGGCGCGCCGTAGTAGAGCCGGTCGCGACCCGGCAGGTTCATGATGCGCAGCATCTCGGCGGCCCTGGGCAGCTGATCGAACCAGGCGGCCCGCAGGAAGCGGGCGTAGTCCTGGGCCGAGGCGCCGTTGCGGTAGGTGCGCCCACCGGCGGCGATGCGCTCCACCACGCGGGTCTGGGGCAACAGCGCGCGGTAGTGCTCCTGCAGCAGGGCGTTGACCTTCTCGGGGCTGCCCAGCTGGTCGATCACCCAGTTGGTGGAGGGGTTGGAGCTGCGCTGGATCATCAGCTCCAGCTGTCTACGGCTGGAGTCGCCGTACTTGAAGCGGCCGCGCTGCACCTCGTGGAAGAAGGCCAACATGACCAGGGGCTTGATCATGCTGGCCGCCTGGCGCCGCTCCTCGGCGTTGATGGCCGCCACGGTGCGGTCGCGGGCCAGGTCGTACACCAGCCACGAGGTCTCCTCGTCGCTGGCCACCAGCCCCTTGCGGCGCAGGCCCTGCACGTAGTCGTTGATGGTGTCCTTGAGATCCGAGCTGCCCGGGCGCAGCGCGAAGGCGGCGGGCGCCTCGGGAGGAGACTCTTCCTGCGGGGGCTCTGCGGGAGGGGGTTCTTCGGGAGGAGGCTCTTCCGGGGGGCCCGCGCGATCGCGCAGCGCCTCGGCGGCGGCGCTGGAGCCGGTCCAGACGATCTCGTTGTTGCGCTCCTCGATGAAGCTGGCGCGCACCCCCGTGCTGCGCAGCAGCCGGTCGTGGCGCTTCGCTGCGGCCGCCGTGCTCTCCACGTCTCCGTAGCGCTTGTAGACTAGGGCATAGTTGCCGGCGTCGGTGCGCTCCACGTAGAGGGCCTTGGCCACCCCTGAGCCCAGCATGCCGGCCACCTTGTCCCAGCTGGTCTTCAAGGCGTCGAAGTTGGGGCCCAGCCCGTAGGACACGTTGTAGAGGCGCCGGTACGAGCTGGAGGGGATGGTGCGCGCCAGCTCCTCGTCGCTGCCCGCTGACTCCCGCAGCCTCGCTCCGTGCTCGGCGGCCAGAGTCTGGGCCCGCTCCTGGCTGCCCAGAAAGCGGTAGATCACGGCGTAGCCGCCGGCCTCGCGGCTGACGATCTGCAGGTGGGCGGCCTCTTCGGCGGACAACACGCCCTCTTCCAGAGACCCCAGCTGATCGCGGGCGTCGTCCAGCTGGGAGACCCAGTCGAAGTAGAGCACGTCCCAGGTCCTCGCCGCCCAGGCCAGCCCCGGCACGAGGCTCACCACGGCCCCGGCGGCCAGCGCCCGGTTCAGCAGCAGCAGGGTCTCGCGGCGGGTAGGCATGAGCAGAAGGAGCCAGCACCACAAACCCTAGCCCACCGAACATCCTCCCGACCAGCACAGCGCGCTATATTCGCCCTGGTGCACGGCTCCCACACCGGCGCCGGCCAGGAGGGCGCAGGGCGTAGCTGGCAGGAGCCGTGCGAGCGCACGGCCTCCGCCGCGGCCGCACCGCGACCACCCTACAAGCCCCTAGCAATCCTCACCCGGCGGCTGCCGCTGCTGCTGCATGCGCAGCTCGGGGTCCCGATCCATCGCCGAAGCGAGAGAGAGCGCTCCGAGATCGGGATGGTCCAGCCCGCCTCGCTCCAGGTAGTGCATCACCTGGCGTGCCCGCTCCAGAGAAGCCGCCAGCTCCACCTGCTCCGCACAGCGCCGCTGCAGCGACTCGATATGAAGCTGCCGCTCCCGGTTGTCCCCCAGCTCGATCAGCTCCTGCGGCACTTCGACTGTGGCCGGAGTATCCTCCGCCAGCGCAGCCGCAGGCAGGCAGAGCAGCAGCAGTGAGACGGTCCAGCGGAGAGCAGCGCGCGACATCAACGATTCCTCGACAACAAAGCCAGAGCCAGCCAGCAGAGCACGGCATAGGAGCCCAGCATGGCACCGGCTGCGCCCGTCCTGCTCCTGGTCCTCTCCCTGGCTGCGGAGGCCACCGAGGGCTACCACAAGGACCTGTTCATGGACAGCGCGTATGAGCTCACCAGCCGCGAGCAGCTCTATGCCGCCGAGATGCTGGGCCTGAGCTACGACGCGCTGGTGACCTCGGACGCCGACGAACAGAACGAGGTCATGGTGGCCAGCGACGAGGACTGGAACGGCATCCTGCTCTACCCCGACGGCGCCCCCCGCTACCGGGTGATCTACACCAACGGCGGCAGCGCCACGACCCACGGCACCTCCCTGGGCGAGG
>CAZEJJ010000086.1:0-31810 GCA_964512185.1 uncultured Enterobacterales bacterium
GAGAGCGCTGCAAGCAGGGACGGCCGCAGTCGCGACTGCTGGGACGCAGTAGATTAGGGGTTCTGTCGCCTGCTCTAAGGTAGTCCTCCGAGGCGATGATCAGCGCCTCGCGTCGAGAATTCGCCTTCGTCGCTTGCTGCAGCTCCCTGCAGTAGCCGCTCGGGGATGTCCACGGTGGTGCGCATTGCTGATGCCTCAATCTGATGCGTGTGAGTAGCATACCCAGAGTGCGCGTGGCGTGCGCCGTGCCCGTCCTCCAGACCTCCAGCCTGGATCTCCAACCGTCGAAGAGCGTCGAGCTTCGACGATCGCGTTCGACACTTCGACGCTCCGCGAACGCTCGAACCACGGGAATCGGCAGGCACGCTTCGTGCGATCCAGGCGCGCACCCCGCAACAGGAGGTTCGCATGGACAGGCCCGAAGCAGCGACCATGAGCCTGGCGTCCCCACCCGAGCCCGCTCCTCGCGTAGCGCTGGGCTGGGATCGCGGCACCGTGATCCTGGATCTGCGCTCGGGCAGCGTCGATCTCGCAGAGCTCCCGGGCGTGCTGTGGGATCCCCGCGTCCGCCGCTTCCGCGCCCCCGCCTGGCGCCACCCGGAGCTGCTCTCGGCCCTGGCCTCCCTCGGCGCCCGGGTGAGCGACGGCGTGCCAGCGCACCTCGAGCCAGCTCCCACCTGGGAGGCGCCCCCCCTGCGCCCCTACCAGGCGGGTGCGGTGGCGGCCTGGGAGGCTGCCGGCAGGCGGGGGGTGGTGGTGCTGCCGACGGGATCGGGCAAGACACGGGTCGCCCTCGCGGCCATGGCGGGCTGCGGCCAGCGGACCCTGGTCCTGGCGCCCACCCGGGTGTTGGTGGAGCAGTGGGCCCGCTCCCTCGGTGAGCACTACCCAGGCGAGGTGGGGCTGTTCGGGGATGGCCGGAGGGAAGAGCGCCCCGTCACGGTCTCCACCTACGCCAGCGCCCTGGTCCACGCCGAGCGGCTGGGCCGCCGCTTCTCGCTGCTGGTGGTGGACGAGGCGCATCACTTTGGCGGCGGCGGGGGAGACGAGGCCCTGGAGCTGTCCGCGGCGCCACTGCGACTCGGCCTCACGGCCACGCCCCCACAGGACACGCAGCGCATGCTCCGCATCGGCGATCTCATGGGCCCGGTGGTCTATCAGCTGGAGATCGACGACCTGGCGGGCCGCTGGCTGGCCCCCTACCGCCTGATCACGCTGCGCCTGCCGCTGAACCCGGTGGAGCGGACCCGGTACGCTGCCGAGCGAGCGGCCTTCGAGCGCGTCCACCGCTCCTTCGCGCGCCATCGTCCCGGCGCGCCATGGCACGAGTTCCTCGCCGCGGCCAGCCGCAGCGCCGAGGGGCGCCGGGCCCTCGAGGGCTGGCGACGGTCTCGGGAGGTGGTGGCGTTCACCGAAGCCAAGGCGGCCGCGCTGGGCCGGCTGCTGGTGGAGCACGCCGGCTCCCGGGTGCTCATGTTCACACCCGACAACGCCACGGCCTACCGCGTGGCGCGCGAGCACCTGGTCCTGCCCATCACCTGCCACGCTGGACGAGGGGAGCGGGTGGAGGCGCTGCGGCTGTTCACAGCGGGGGATCTCCGCGTCCTGGTGAGCTCCCAGGTGCTCAACGAGGGCATCGACGTGCCCGCGGCGGAGGTGGCGATCCTGGTGGGCGGGCGAGGGGGAGACCGGGAATACCTGCAGCGCATCGGGCGGGTGCTGCGGCCCCAGGAGGGCAAGCTCGCGCTGGTCATCCAGCTCGTGAGTGCGGACACCTTCGAGGAGCGCCAGGCCACCCGCCGGAGGAGCTCGTATGCTGCCCGCTAGGCACCTCTGCTTCGATCTGGTGGACGACCGGGTGGTCCCGCGCCTGCTCACACAGGCGGATCACCCCTGGCTGACGGTCCTGCTCGATGAGCACGCCCGCTACAAGGGGAGGCCCTGGGCAGAGCTGCGAAGGCGGATGAGCGAGCCGCTGCCGTGCCCCTCGCCCCAGGCCCTGCGGGCCGCGGCCTGGCATGTGCTCGAGCGGCTGGGCGCCAGGCATCCCCCCGTCCAGGGGGTGAAGCCCAGGGAGCTGCGCCTCCGGGTCTGCCTCAGCGCCCAGCGCGCGCGCAGCGAGGGCCTCCGGCTCGAGCGAGAGCTCGTCCTCGCGACGGTGGCCCAGGAGCTGGATCTGCGGCCCGAGGCGGTGGATCGAGGGCTGTTCGCCGATCATCCGGATGAGCAGATCGTGCGGCTGGCTGACCCGTGGCCGGAGGCGACGGGCCTGGCGCTGCTGGTGAACCTGGCGCTGGTGCAGGGCATCCTGCGGCGGGCCTCGGAGGTGCGGATCCGGCTGCGGGGCAACGCCCGGGCCGTGGTCCGCCAGGTGCAGCTCCGGCGCCTGCTCTGCACCGTGACCATCGAAGAGGGCCACCCGGACAGCTGCCGGCTCGAGATCTCCGGGGCCTACGCCCTGTTCCGTCACACCTTGATGTACGGCCGCAGGCTGGCCTCGCTGCTGCCGGTGCTGCAGTGGTGCCAGCGCTTCCAGCTCGAGGCGCGCTGCGTGCTGGATGGACGGGAGCGGACCCTCCAGCTGGGCACCGGCGCCCCCATCTTCCCAGGCGAGGCTCCCAGGCGCTTCGACAGCAAGCTGGAGGAGCGCTTCGCGAAGGACTTCGGCAAGCTCGCCCCCGGCTGGGACATCCTGCGGGAGCCCGCCGCCCTGCGGGCCGGGCAGGCGCTGTTCTTCCCCGACTTCGAGCTCGTCAGCCGCGCGGAACCCCAGCGCCGCTGGCTGCTGGAGATCGTGGGCTTCTGGACCCCCGAGTACCTGGAGCGCAAGCTCGCCCTGCTGCGGGAAGCCGGGCGCTCCGACCTGCTGCTCTGCATCGACGAGGAGCTGAACCTGGGGGGAGCCGCCGTGCCCCAGGGGGGACCGGTGCTCTGGTTTCGAAAGAGGGTCGACGCCGCGGCTGTGCTGGAGGTCGTCGAACGCAGCGCGCCCGCCAGCCCAAGGGTGGGGCAGGTCGCAGCGCAGTGCAGGCAGGAGTCCCTGGCACCCTGGGACCTCTTCATGGACTACGCGGGCCGCCACCCACCGGAGGACCCGATCCACGCGAGGCTCGGCGGCCTGCGCCCAGGCTCAATGCTGCGGCTCGCGGAGCGCGAAGCTCGGCTGATGTTGGTGGACCAGGCTGGCGCTGAGGTCGCGGTGCTCTCCCAGCGCGCGGGGCGACGCTGGAGGCTCCGGCTGGGCGAGATCCGCGGGGTGGTCGTCGAGCGCACGGTGGAGCGCACTGCCGCAGAGGTGGCGCCAGGCTACCACCACGCCATCCGCTGCAGGCGCTGGCTGGTGCCCGTCGTCTCGATACGCTGGTGAGACAACAGGGGTGCGGGCTATCGAACTCGAGAGGCCCAGCGAGTCACCACTCCAGCCTCTGGTCCCGCGCGATGCCCGCGATCCGTTCAGCCTCCACTCCGACCTCGGCCGCGATCTCCGGCCGGCCGCGCACCGCCTCGAGCACCTCGTCGAGGATCGCTGTGGCCCTGCCGCGCTTCGACAAGGCCAGCGCCCCCACTGCCTTCAGAACGGCGCGCACGAAGCCGTCCGCCTTGCCGTTGACGGTCACCTGGTGGCGCGAGGTCCAGGGGCCTCCAGGCTTGTAGGCGAAGGTCAGGTCGTAGGCCGGGATCAGCTCTGATGTGAATATTCCCATCACCCAGCCAGCCGCACCTCCAGCAGCTCGCCGCCACCCAGGCACACCCCGGGCACGCGGTCGCCCGCGGGCAGCTCCAGCCGGAGGTGGGTGATGGCGGTGTTCGGCGAGCGCCGTCCTCTCCATGTAGTTGCATGCGCAACTTTTTCGGAATAGCTGCTCCCGATGAGCGAACACGACCCAGAAGAGCGCCTCACCGACGCGGAGAGCTTGCGAAAGGCCTTCCACGCCCTCGTCCGCAGCTTCGGCCTGCTCGACACGGCCCGCACGCCGTGTGGCCAGCCGGTGGCAGTGTCGCACGCCCACGCGCTGATGGAGCTGCAGCGCCACCCCGGAGCGACACAGAACGAGCTGGCAGCCGCTCTCGGCCTGTCCAAGAGCGCGGTGAGCCGCATGGCCGCCGGGCTCGAACGCCGGGGCTGGCTCGAGCGCCGCCAGGACAGCGATGACGGCCGCGTGCGCCGGCTGACGCTGACCGCGCGCGGGGGCGACCTGGCACGCAAGATCGACGACGCCAGCCTCGGTCACTTCGAGGCCATGCTCGGGGGGATTCCCCCGCACAGGAGAGCCGTGACGCTCGAGACCCTGCAGCTGCTGCGAGGCGCCATCCCCTCGCAGGTGGAGGACGACGATGACCGCCGCCAGGCCCCGACCGCTCGCTCAACTTGAGTCACTGCTGCTGGGCGCCCTCCTCGCGGGGAGCTGCCATGCCGAGCTGTCGGGGGAGCGCCCGCCTCCCACCCGGGCGCCAGCCGCCGCCGCCGCCGCTCCGCCCGCCGCCGAAGGAGCCGCCGCCGAGGGCAGCTCCGAGCAGAGCGATGAGCCGCGAGCTGCCGGCGGAGCCCACGATCCCGAGCTCGCGCCCATCGACTGTCCCCTGCGCCAGCAGGGCATCGATCCGACGCAGCTGCGTCCCTTCGAGGATGTCGAGAGCTACATCGCCTTCCTGGACCGAGCGGATCGGGCGACCTGGCAGAAGCCCGACGCGGTGATCGAAGCCCTGGATCTCGAGGGCACGGAGACGGTGGTCGATCTGGGTGCGGGCTCCGGCTACTTCACCTTCCGGATCGCCGACGCCCTGCCGGAGGGCAGGGTCATCGCCCTTGAGACCGAAGCCGAGATGGTCCGGCACATCCACCACAAGGCGACGGCCGCGGAGGCGCAGAACATCCGCGCGGTGCTCATCGAGCCGACAGATCCCTCAGTGCCCGCGGACGCCGACCTCGTCTTCGTCTGCGACGTGCTGCACCACGTCCAGGGCCGGCAGGCCTGGCTCCGGACCGTGGCCAGCTCGATGCCATCCGGAGCGCGGCTGGCGCTGATGGAATTCAAGGAGGGCGACCTCCCCGAGGGGCCTCCAGAGTCGGTGAAGATCCCCCGCGATCAGCTGGTGGACATGGTGACAGACGTCGGGCTGGTGCTCGCCAGCGAGCGGGTCGATCTCCTCCCCTACCAGACCTTCCTCGTCTTCCACAAGCCGTGACCGGGGCGAGGACGCCCACCAGCTCGGAGAGTGTCGGTGCGAGGTCGACCAGCCCACCTGGTCTTCGAGACGGTGGGGTTCGCCCGTGATCCGACCCTTGACATTCATCTGAGCCTGAGCTATTCAAATAGTTGTTTGAATATAGGACCCAGACAGGGTGCAGGTGTTCGGACGCTGACGGCGAGATCCCTCGCTCGCCCTGGGTGCCGCCCGGGGCTCCCCCTCGACCAAGGAGAACCTCATGCCCGAGCAGCTGATCCACTCGCTCCTGCTCGCCCTCCACAACATCGCGCTGGTGGGCTGCGCGGCGGCGCCGTTCTACAACAAGCAGCTCACCTTGAAGCGAGGCCAGTTTGGTCCGAAGCTGAACTACGAGCTGGACAAGGTGGTGGAGGACACCATCCAGGGGAACGCGCCCTACTGCATGGTGTTCCTCACGACGCTCTGGCTCACGGGCATCGGCATGCCGTTGAACCATCTGCTGTTCCACGGGGCGCTCATGGAGCTGCACCCGGTCGGCGTCGCCGCCCTCGTGCTCAAGCTGGGCAGCCTGCTGGGGATGATGGCCATCATGTACGTGATCTTCATGCAGCTCAACCCGCGCCTCAAGGTGCTGTTCGCGGGCTTCGCCCCAGACGCAGCGCCCGATCCTGCGCGGGAGAAGGAATTCTTCTCGACGCGCGCCCGGCGCAAGGCTCTGTGCGAGATCTGCCTCAAGCTCGCCATCGTGGTCCTGCTCGCCAGCGCATTTCTGCACTTCGGGGCCTGACGAAGGTGTGTGAGCTCCTGGGGATGAGCGCCCGCCATCCCACGCAGCTGATGCGCTCTCTCGCATTGCTCCGGCCACGAGGCGGCGCCATCGGCCCACACTCCGATGGCTGGGGGCTGGCCTTCTACGAGGGACGCGCGGCGCGGGTGTTCAAGGAGCCCGCGCCAGCCTCCGAGAGCCGCTGCTTCGCCTCCATCGCCGAGCAGGACTACCGCAGCACCATGGTGATCGGGCACATCCGCAAGGCCAACCCCTCCCGCTTCGGTCGCACCACGGCCAACACGCACCCCTTCCATCGAGAGCTGGGGGGCCGATCCTGGGTCTTCGCGCACAACGGCAAGCTCCCCGGAATCGAGCACTCCCGCTACGAGCCCCGCCGCTTCCTGCCCATCGGCGAGACCGACTCGGAGCGCGCCTTCTGCTACCTGCTCGACCGGGTCGCGGACCACTGGGACGGGGGGACAGCGCTCACCCCCCAGGGCCTGGCGGAGATCCTGGCATCCCCGCTGGCCGAGCTGGCGGAGCTGGGCGAGCTCAACATCTTGCTCAGCGACGGAGCTCGGCTGGTGGCCTTCGCCAGCACGAAGCTCCACGCCGTGACCCGGCGCTGTGTCGAGGAGGGGTGTGAACAGGAGGTGCTGCTCCTGGCCACCGCTCCACTGACAGACGAGGCCTGGGAGCCGCTCCCCCTGCTGCGGGTCCATGTCATCGCCGGGGCGAGAGGTACCCAGGCCTTGACGAGCTCCTCGACGGGGAGTAACGAATGACCGTGTTTCGCGCCCTCCTGCTCCTCGTCCTGGCCCTCCTGCTCTCGGCAGGGAGCGATGTCGCGCGCTCGCTGGCCACGGCGGGCGACTCCGCGCAGGTGACGGAGGCCACCGCCGACTGCTGCCCACCCACGAGTGGGCACGCCGATGATGAAGGCGGCGGCTGCGATCTGGACTGTGGTCAGGACTGCTGTGTCACCGGGGTGGCCGCCTCGGCTGCCACGGCGGCGCGGGCGGCGCGGCTCCCCACCGGGCGGAGCCATTTCCGGGTGAACCTCCCCACCGCGCTGGTCCCCGACCGGCTGACCGGCCCGCCCCCCACCCCACCCCCCATCGGCTGATCTCCCTGCTTCGCCACGCTTCCCCGTGAAGCGCTCGCACCCTCTTTGCATGGAGATCCTGATGAATCCCTTCGTCTGCCTGTTCCTGGCCCTGGTGGCCTGCGGTGGCGGCACCGCCGACCAGCCCGCTCGCGCCCCCGCGGCCTCGCCCTCCCCGCCCGCCGCGGCGTCGACCACCGCGAGCGGCCACGCACCCTCCGGCTACGTCCCCGGCTCCCACCAGGACTGGTGTGTCGAGCACGGCGTGCCCGAGTCCCAGTGCACCCGCTGCAACCCGTCGCTCGTCCCCGCCTTCCAGGCGACGGGCGACTGGTGTCCCGAGCACGGCCTGCCCGAGTCGCAGTGCCTGCTGTGCGACCCGGATCTGAAGATCGAGCGACCGCCGAAGGAGGGCTGACATGCCGCCACATCTCCAGGGGCTCTGCCTCCTGGGGATCGGGCTGCTGGTCGGCTGCGCGGACGATCTCCCCTCTGCGGAGGAGGGAGCGCCCGCGGCGACGGTGGCCTCCGATCCCGAACTCTGCCCCGAGCACGGCGTGCTCGAGGCGGTCTGCCCCAAGTGCAACCCGGCCCTGGCCGCCGTGTTCCAGGCCAAGGGGGACTGGTGTGTCGAGCACGGCTTCCCCGAGTCCTTCTGTCCGATCTGTGCCCCGGAGCGGGGCGGGCGCCCGCCCCTCGAGCCCACCGCCACCGACGGCGCACCGGCTGACGGCACCCGCGTCCGCTTCCGCACCCGCGCTGCCGCTGAGCAGGCCGGCTTCGAGCTGGCCGCCGCGGAGCAGAGCGACTGGGTGGAGGGGACCGAGGTCGTGGCGCGCGTCACCTGGGACGCCACCCGCGTGGCGGCGGTCAGCGCCAGGACCGCGGGTCTGGTCAGCGCGATCCGCGCCGAGGTGGGCGACCGGGTGGTGCGCGGCCAGGCCCTCGCCGAGCTCCGCAGCGCCCAGCTCGCGGCGGATCGCTCCCGCGCCACAGCGGCCGCCCAGGCCCGGGACGTGGCCGCAGCGGAGGTCGAGCGCAAGCGGGAGCTGCTCGCGGGGGGGGTGGCCTCCCAGCGGGACCTGCTGGACGCCGAGCGCTCCCTGGCCGCCGCTGAGGCCGAGCTGGCCGGCGTCCGCGCCGAGCTGGACCTGGTGGGTGGGGGCGAGGGTGACGGCGCTGTCCTGAGCGCTCCCCTCACGGGGATCGTCACCGCCCGCCACGCCCGCGTCGGCCAGGTGGTGGACGGCCTGAAGCCTCTCTTCGAGCTGGTGGATCCATCGCGCATGTGGGCGGAGCTGGACGTGCCCGAGCGGGATCTGGCCGGCGTGGCGCCGGGCCAACAGGTGCAGCTGCGCCTCGACGCGCTGCCCGGTGAGGCCTTCACGGGCCGCATCGTCACCCTGTCACCCGCGGTGGATCCGGCCACGCGCACGGCCCTGGCCCGGGTCGAGCTGGACAACCCGGACGGCTCGCTGCGCGCCAACCTCTACGGCACGGCGACCATCCTGGGGGAGACCGCGCCCGCGGTGGTCGTGGTCCCGGCCGCGGCGGTGCAGCGGGCCGGAGACGCGCAGCTGGTCTTCGTGCGCGAGCAGGTGGACAGCTACCTGGCCCGGCGCGTGCGGGTCCTCGCCCGCCAGGGAGATCGGGTGCGGATCTCCGGGGGCGTGCTGCCCGGTGATCCCGTGGTCACCACCGGCAGCTTCCTGCTCAAGACCGAGACCCTCAAGGACAGCATCGGCGCCGGCTGCTGCGACGTGGAGTAGCAATGCTCTTCGACCTCGTCATCCGCTGGTCGCTGCGCCACCGCGGGATCGTGCTGGTGGCCTGGGTGCTGATCGCCGTGGCCGGCGTGCTCGCGTTCTCGCGCCTGCCGCTGGACGCCTTCCCCGACACCACCCCGGTGCAGGTCCAGGTCAACACCACCGCCCAGTCCCTGTCGCCCCAGGAGATCGAGCGGCAGATCACCTGGCCCGTGGAGCAGGCCCTCTCCGGCCTGCCCGAGCTGGTGGAGCTGCGCTCCCTGTCCCGCTTCGGGCTGTCCCAGGTGACGCTGGTCTTCGACGAGGGCGCGGACATCTGGCGGGCGCGGCAGGTGGTCTCGGAGCGCGTCAGCGCGGTGGCGATGCCCGAGGGCGTGGACCGCCCGGCCCTGGGGCCGGTGGCCACGGGGCTGGGCGAGGTGTTCCACTACCTGCTGCGCGGCGAGGAGCACTCGCTCTCCGAGCTGCGGACGGCCCAGGACTGGATCCTCGCCCCGCAGCTCCGGGCGCTGCCCGGGGTCGCCGAGGTCAACACCTGGGGCGGGGACGAGCGGCGCATCGAGATCCTGGTCGCCCCGGAGGCCCTCGTCCGCTTCGGGCTCAGCCTGGACGAGCTGGCCGACGCCCTGGCCGGGGACAACCGCAACGTCGGCGGGGGCAACATCGACCGTGCAGGCGAGACCACCCTGATCCAGGGCGTCGGCCGCTTCGCCGATCTCGACGACCTGCGCGACGTGGTCCTGGCGTCCCGAGACGGCGTGCCGGTGCGGATCCGGGACGTGGCCGAGGTGCGCGACGGGCGGGAGATCCGCCGCGGAGCGGTGACCGCTGAGGGGCAGGGGGAGGTGGTCCTGGGGCTGGGCTTCATGCTGATGGGGGAGAACAGCGCCGAGGTGACCGAGCGCCTGGAGCTGCGCCTGGCCGAGGCCGCCACCTCGCTGCCGCCGGGGATGGAGGTGGAGACCGTCTACGAGCGCACCTGGCTGGTGGACCAGGTCCTGGACACCGTCGCGAAGAACCTCCTCGAGGGAGCCCTGCTGGTCATCGCGATCCTCTTCGCCTTCCTGGGCAACTGGCGGGCCGGCCTGGTCGTGGCGCTGGTCATCCCCCTGTCCCTGCTCTTCGCCTCCAACCTCATGCTGCAGCTGGGCATCACCGGCAGCCTGATGAGCCTGGGGGCCATCGACTTCGGGCTCGTGGTGGACAGCTCCGTGGTGCAGGTGGAGAACGCCGCGCGGCACCTGGGGCTGCGCCCCGACGACGACCCCATCGAGGTGGTCGGCGACGCCGCCCTGGAGGTGCGCAAGCCGACCATGTACGGCGAGCTGATCATCCTGGTGGTGTACCTGCCGGTGCTGGCGCTGGAGGGCACCGAGGGGCAGCTCTTCAGGCCCATGGCCCTGACCGTCGTCTTCGCGCTCCTGGGCTCCATGCTGGCGTCGCTGACCCTGGTGCCGGTGCTGACCAGCCTGCTCGTCCGCGTGCGCCGGGGCCACCGGGAGGTGGCCATCGTCCGCCTGGCCCAGGGGCTGTACCGCCCCGTGCTGCGCCGTGTCCTGGACGCACCGGTCATGGTCCTGGGCGTGGCCCTGCTGCTGGTGCTCAACACGGCCTTGTTGGCCGGCCGCCTGGGCACCGAGTTCGTGCCGCGGCTGAACGAGGGGGCGGTGGTCATCAACACCGTGCGCCTGAGCAGCGTCTCGCTGGACGAGTCGGTGCGCTACGGCACCCAGATCGAGCTGGCCCTGCTGGAGGCCTTCCCCGACGAGATCGAGCAGCTCTGGACCCGCACCGGCAGCGCCGAGGTGGCCACCGACCCCATGGGCATCGAGCTGTCGGACGTCTTCATCACCCTGACCCCCCGCTCCCAGTGGACCCAGGCCCGCAGCCAACCCGAGCTGGTGGCCGCCATGGAGGAGACGCTGTCGCCGCTGCCGGGCATGAACACCATCTTCACCCAGCCCATCGAGATGCGGGTCAACGAGATGGTGGCGGGGGTGCGCTCGGATCTCGGCATCAAGCTCTTCGGCGACGATCTGCAGCGCCTGCGGGAGCTGGCGCTGCAGGTCGAGGACATCGTAGCCGAGGTCCGCGGCGCGGCCGACGTGAGCGTCGAGCAGGTCACCGGCGTGCCCGTGCTCCGCGCCGAGCTGGACCGGGCGGTGCTCGCGCGCCACGGCCTGCCCGCCAGCACCGTGCTGCGCGCCGTGGAGGCCATCGGCGGCGTCGAGGTAGGCGAGCTCTTCGAGGGGGAGCGCCGCTTCCCCATCGCCCTGCGCCTGTCCGAGGAGAGCCGCCGGGATCCCGAGCAGGTGGGGCGCCTGCTGGTCACCGGACCCCACGGCACGCGCCTGCCCCTGGACACGCTGGCTGACGTGGAGCGGATCGAGGGGCCCAGCACCATCCAGCGGGAGTGGGGCCGGCGCCGGCTGGTGGTGCAGGCCAACGTGCGCGGCCGGGATCTGGGCAGCTTCGTGGCCGAGGTGCAGGAGCGCATCGCCGCCGAGCTGACCCTGCCCGCCGGCTGGTACGTCCGCTACGGCGGCCAGTTCGAGCACTATGAGCGGGCGCGGAGCCGCCTGCTGGTGGTGGTGCCCCTCGCGCTCGCGCTGATCGCGCTGCTGCTGTATGTCACCTACGGCCGGCTGGTGGACGCCGCGCGGATCTTCACCGGCGTGCCCCTCGCGGCCGTGGGCGGCGTGGCGGCGCTGTGGCTGCGCGGGATGCCCTTCAGCGTCTCGGCCGCCATCGGCTTC
Organism: uncultured Enterobacterales bacterium; assembly: GCA_964512185.1. Taxonomy (GTDB): domain Bacteria; phylum Myxococcota_A; class UBA796; order UBA796; family JAFGLY01; genus CAZEJJ01. The sequence goes on from CAZEJJ010000086.1 coordinate 11,566, forward strand.
GTGGCGCTGGCCGGGGTGTCCGTGCTGGCCGACATGGTGCTGGTCTCGGCCATCCGGCGGCAGCTGGACGCGGGCGTGCCCCTGCGCGAGGCCGTGGAGCGCGCTGCCGTCGAGCGGCTCCGTCCGGTGCTCATGACCGGGCTGGTGGCGGCGCTGGGCTTCGTGCCCATGGCCCTGAACACGGGCATCGGCGCAGAGGTGCAGCGGCCCCTGGCCACGGTGGTCATCGGGGGCCTGGTCTCCTCTACGGCCCTGACCCTGCTGGTGCTGCCGGTGCTCTTCACGGTCACGAGGAGGTCCCGATGATCTCCCGCCGGGCCGCCCTCGTCGTCGCCGCCCTCGCCGCCCTCCAGCTGCTGCTGGTGCTCACCTACCTGGGGGTGGAGGCCTCCCGCGACGGGCTCGCGACCTTCGCCTGGGAGGCCCTCGACCTCGCCGCCCCGCCCCTCGAGGTGGAGCACGCCGGGCGGGCGAGGGCCGCCCCCGGGGCGCCCCACCTCGTCCACTTCTGGGCCACCTGGTGCGCGCCCTGCCTCGAGGAGCTGCCCAGCCTGCTGGCTGCCGCCGAGGCCGAGGGCGTCCCCCTGCTCGCGGTCACCGACGAGCCCTGGCCCACGGTCCAGTCCTGGTTCGGTGGCCAGGTCCCCGCGGCGGTCGTCCGGGACCGCGGCGGCGAGGCGCTCGAGCGCTGGCAGGTCTCGGGGCTGCCCGACACCTTCGCTGTCGCGGACGGGCGCATCACCGCCCGGGTCGGCGGCGCCCGGGACTGGTCCAGCCGGGATGCCCGGCGCTTCCTCCGCGAGGTGCAGCGATGATCGCCCTGTGGTTCCTGATCTCAGTGGCCCTGGCTGACGCGGAGCCCCTCTCCGCCGACGCAGCGGTGGCAGAGGCCCTCTCGCGCTCCTCCGCGCTGGCCGCGGCGGAGGCCGCGGTGACCCGCGCCGAGGGTGCCCTGCGCGCGGCCCACGGCCTGCGCCACGATCCCGTGCTCAGCGGCTCGGTCGCGGTGGTGGGCCAGGCCTGGTCCCTCGGCGCCACCCAGGCCCTGTCCCTGTCAGGGGAGGGCCTGGCCGAGCGCGCCGCCGCCGGGCACGCGCTGGACGCGGCCGAGGCGAGGCGCCGCCGCGCCGAGCTGGAGCTGGCGGCCGAGGCACGCCGGCTGTGGATCGCGGCCGTCGCGGACCGGCAGCAGGCCGAGCTGGCGGCCCGGGCTCTCGAGGTCGCCCGGCGGATCCAGGGGGCCGCCGGGGAGCGGGCCGCGGTGGGCGAGGCCTCGCAGCTCGAGCTGCGGATCGCCCGGCTGCAGGTGGCGCAGGCGCGCACCGCCTGGATGGCCGCCACCGTGGCCGAGGGCCGCAGCGGCGCGGAGCTCGCCGCGCGGGTCGGGATCGAGCTGTCCGCCCTGGCGCTCCCCGACGACCCGCTGGCGGCCGCGCCCGCGCCGGGGCAGGAGGACACAACCCCACGCTCCGATCTGGTCGCCGCGGAGGCCGAGGTCGCCGCGGCCCGCGCTGCGCTCGCGCGCGAGCGTGCCCGGACGCTGCCCCCTGTCCAGCTGGGCGCTTTCGTCGAGCAGGAGGGGCCCGAGCTGCGAGCCGGCCCGCAGCTCGCCCTCACCCTCCCGCTGTGGCGAGCCAACGTGGACGGCCGCGCCGACGCCCTGGCCGACCTGGCGGTGGCCCAGTCGCAGCGCGCGGAGGTGGAGCGCCGCGCCGCCGCGGAGCAGGGCATGACCAGGCGGGTCAGCGCCAGCTTCGAGGCGACGCTCACCGAGCAGGGCGTCGATCTCCCCGCCGAGGCCCGGGCCGCGCTCGAGGGCGTGGCCCTCGGCTACGACCGGGGCGAGCTCGACCTGCTGTCGGCGGCGCTGCTCCAGGCGGAGATCCTCGAAGGGCAGGAGGCCTGGCTGGAGGGACGCCGGCTCGTGGCCGAGCTCCGCCTGGACAGGCTGCTGGTCGATGAGAGCCCGCTCTTGCTGGGGGACAGCGGACCATGAACCCCAGATCGAGAGGCCCCTGCGGCCATCTTGTCGGTACAGCCCTGGCAGATAACGCCGGGTCATGACCAGGTAGCGGCGGGGCGTAGACCGTCGGGATGAGCAGGCCGAGCACCACGCCGAGCAGCAACAGGGTGCAGGCCTGCGAGGTCACCGCGAACAGCAGCGTCCCCCAGGCTGGCCTCGGAGAGGCTCTCCAGCCCGAAGAAGATCGGGGCGCGGCCGCTCCTACCCGCCAGCTCCTCCAGCTCCGGGTCGCGGGCCACGGTGATGGTGGCCTGAGAGAACCAGATCTTGCTCAAGGGCGCCAGCTCCTGAAACAGCTCCAAAGCCATGCCCCTCGATCTGCTCGCGATCCGAAGCCAAGCCCCTCGATGTGTCCACGGATCGGAGCCAGGCCTCCTGAAGTGCTCGAAACGGGCCCGGAACAAACAGATCCGGGGGCTTGGCTCGCCGGGGCGTACACATTCGGAGGCTTGGCTCGCCGGGGCGTACAGATCGGGGGGGCTTGGCTTGGGAGGGGGTGGCTCAGCGGCCCTCGCCGTTGCCCGAGGTGGTGATCTCTCCGGCGATGCTCTGCTTGCCGATGGCCTCCACCAGGGCCTCGGCCGCGGAGGTGGGCAGGGAGGGGTTGGCGGTGATGGTGAGGGAGCCGCTGATGGACTCGATGTCGTGGAGGGCGGTGATGTCGGTGAGGTCGTCGCTGTCGCAGGCCACCAGCGCAAGCAGCAGCATCGACGGCCATCTGCTCGCCACGCTCACCTCCCCGGTGTGGATCGATGGCAGCACGCAGCGGAGAAGCCATGCCCCTCGACCTGCTCGCGATCCGAAGCCAAGCCCCCCGATGTGGCGGGGAAGGGGTCCATAGGGGCTCCCTGCATGATGGCGAGAGTATACCTTAGCCGGCCATCATCGGCGGCCCGCCGCTGGTGCCGGTCAGGCGAGGCCTGATCCGGCTCTCACGGCCAGGTTGTGGAAGCCGCGCCTCCCCGACGCCGCACACCAGACCCGCATGCCCTGGCCGCGGTCCTGGAACTGCAGCGCGTCGACGGCGAAGGTCCGAGCCGACGAGGTCGATCAGGTGCATGTTGACCACGAAGGCATGCGGCCCGTAGCAGCGAGAGCCAACAGCGTCGCTCGTCAGCCGCCAGACAGGAGTTCTCCAGCACGCCGCACTCCAGGCAGGACCGCAGCTCGCGGAAGGCCCAACACGACAATGGGCGGTCAGCCTCCTCCGCCTGGGCGACCAGGTCCTGGCGGTGGGCGTCCAGCGCTCGGCACAGCAGGTCCTGTCCGACCTGACGCTGCTGGTACTCGGCCGGGGCGGGGAGCAGCGACATGCCGTCGGGCCATCGCAGGAAACCTGCCGGCAGGAGCCCGCAGCGACGGCGCCTTTGCACCGCTCCGGGGGCAGCTCAGGTGCAGGTCATTCGAGGGTCAAATCTGGTGACGATCTGCTGGATATGCTCCCGCAAACCTGCTATCGTCGATGTTGATCAGGAGCAGACTGCGTGATCAACAAGGACGAGGTCGAGGTCTTGATGAGCGCGGAGGGCGAGGCGCGGGGCGCCGCCTTCCGCACCGACGCCTTGTTCGTCGAGGCGCGAGCGGGCGCAGACGGCCTGCGCCGGGTCGAGCGCGAGGCGACACGGCTTGGGCACCCCATCGACTACGGCGCCTTCGACGAGACGGGCTGGTACCCGGTGGGCCTCAGGATCCTCTCCCTGCTCGTCATCCGCGACGTCCTCGAGCTCGACGACCGAGAGGTCGAGGCCATGGCGGACGCCGCCCCCCGGCGCTCCTTCATCTTCAAGCTGATGGTCAGGTTCTTCGTCTCCCCCCGGGCCTTCGTGATGCAGTTCCCGCAGGTCTGGGAGCGACACTACACCATGGGGCGCATGGATGTGCCTCTCTTCGATGCGCGGGAGCAGCGCTTGATCATCAGGCTCTGGGACGCGCGGCTCCACCCCGTGCAGTGTCCCTACCTGCAGGGCTACCTGCGACAGGCGCTGTCCTTCGTCTTCCCTGGCAGGCCGCTGACCATCCGCGAGCAGAAGTGCGTCTTCCGCGGAGACGACAGTCACGAGTACGAGGCCAGATGGGGGGAACCCGGTGATGCGAGCACGTGAGAAGAGCCTGGGGGCCCAGCACCTGCTGCTGGACCTCGAGCGGTACATCAAGGACATCCGCCGCTTCCTGCCCACGCCTGTGGCCTACCTGACGACCATGGGCGTCATCGTGGACGCGACCGAGGCGCTTCTGCGCCTGCTCGGGCGCCGGGACATAGAGGTCATCGGGAGGTCGATCCTCGACTTCTGCCCCCACCCCGAGCAGCTGGAAGCCCTGCGGCTGGAGACCGTCGAGCGGGGCTCGGTGCGCGGCGCGGAATGCTCCCTCTCCAGCAACGCCGGGATCGAGGTGCCCGTCCTGGTCGACACCATGGCTCGGCACGACGAGCAGGGCGACCACATCGGGTTCTTCGCCAGCTTCGTCGATATCACCGAGCGCAGAGAGGCCGAGGAGGCGCGCCACAGGTTCGAGCAGCGCATCCACCAGGCGCAGAAGCTGGAGAGCCTCGGCGTCCTGGCGAGCGGGATCGCCCACGACTTCAACAACATCCTGTTCGGCGTGCTGGGCAACATCAGCCTGGCCCAGATGAAGCTCTCAGCGGGCTCCCCCGTGCAGGAGCACCTCCAGCGGGCGGAGCGGGCCGCCGAGCGGGCCGCCGACCTCACCCACCAGATGCTGGCCTATTCGGGCAAGGGCCGTTTCGTGGTCGAGCCCCTCGACCTGTCCGGGGTCATCACCGAGATGGATGAGCTGCTGGACGCGATCATCTCCAAGAAAGCGGTGCGGAGGTACCAGCTCGCGCCGGGCCTCCCCCGGGTCGAGGGCGACGCCGCCCAGGTCCGGCAGGTGGTGATGAACCTGTTCACCAATGCCTCCGACGCCATCGGGGATGCAGGCGGCGTCATCAGCGCCACCACCGGCACGATGGAGGCCGACGCCGGCTACCTGGCCCAGACCTTCATGGGCTTCGATCTCCCCGCTGGGTGCTACGTCTTCCTGGAGGTGACGGACACCGGCTGCGGCATGGACGAGCCGACCCTGCAGAAGATCTTCGATCCCTTCTTCACCACCAAGTTCACCGGTCGTGGGCTCGGGCTGGCGGCGCTGCTGGGCATCGTCCGGGGTCACAAGGGCGCGATCAGGGTCAACAGCGAGCCGGGCAGGGGGACGAGCGTCAAGGTGCTGTTCCCTGTCGCGGACGAGCCTGTCGAGGCGAACATCGTCAGGCCCGTAGAGGCAGACAGCTGGCGCGGCGAGGGGCTCGTGCTGGTGGTAGACGACGAGGAGATCGTGCGCAGCACGGCCGAGAGGGTGCTGGAGGCGCTCGGCTTCGAGGTGCTGCTCGCATCGGACGGCCGCGAGGGCCTGGAGACCTTCCGCAGCCACGCCGACCAGGTCCGCGTGGTGCTGCTCGACATGACCATGCCCGAGAGGGACGGCAGGGAGACCTTCACCGCGCTCCGGCGGCTCCGGCCCGATGTCCGCGTGATCCTCTCCAGCGGCTACAACGAGCAGGAGGTCACCAGCGCCTTCGCTGGCGAGGGCCTGGCCGGCTTCATCCAGAAGCCCTACGCTCCTCATCAGCTCGCCGCCGTGCTCCGCGGGATCCTGGAAGGCTAGCGGCGGCGAGAGATGCGGGCCATCGCCGCCGGCACACCAGCGCCAGCGCCAGCCACCACCACTGCGCGCCACCAGCCGACCGGGACGAGGTGCCGCAGCCGCAGCCTGGGGTGTCCTGGCCAGGCCCGCTGTCGCTCGAGGTGGCGCTGTCGTCGCTGGGCGGCGAGCTGTCGGCGGGCTCGTCCTCGAAGACCAGCTCGATCCAGGGCGAGAAGCCACCGTCCGCCAGGGAGAGCACGCCCCCCGAGAGGTCCAGCTCGTCCTGGCGCTCGCCCAGGGGATCGAGCCGCCAGGCGCGGGCGCCCTCCAGGGAGCGAGAGAACCGAAGCTCCCCGTGCACCGGCTCCACGATGGTGGGCCCGCTCCCGTCGTCGTCCCGCTGCCAGCTGGTGCCCTGGAGGTAGCTCTGGCCGCTGTTCTCGACCCTGGCCACCGCCGTGACCAGCAGCCGCTCGGAGCTGGCGATGGGCTCCTCCGCCACGCTGGTCACCGCGACCACCGCGAAGGGGGTCTGCTCGTCTACCGTGATCTCCACCTCCCCCAGCGCCTGGGTAGCGGCCCCGCCCAGCATGCCCAGCGCCGCCTGGGTCATCGCGGTGTCGATCAGCACCACGCCCGCCGCGAAGTCGTGCCACAGCTGCCCCGCGGGATCGGTCACCACGGTCGAGCCGTCGTCGAGGGCCGACCCGCCGGGTTCGAGCACCAGGTCCTGCTCGTCGATGCTCACCGGGGGCAGGCCCGGCGCGTCCACGAGCCAGGTGCGGGTGGCCCGGCCGCCCGCCGAGGTGGTGTAGGCGGGGGTGGCCTGCCGGTCCGCCCAGGGATCGTCGTGCTGGACGACGGTGCGCGCGCTCGCCGCGCCGAGGTCGCCACGCCGGTAGAGCAGCGAGGCGGTCGGGAAGAGCGCGTAGATGGCGGGGTCGATGGCCGACTCGAAGGGACCCTCGATGCTGTCCACCTCCCCCGTGCCGTGCCGGTAGCTGTAGCAGGCCACCCCGTCCCAACCCTGCAGCGCGGCCGTGGCGGCCATCCAGAGCGGCCCCTCCGCCCGGTAGAAGGTCGGCCAGGGGTGGCCCCACTCGGAGACGAAGCAGGGGCGACCCGGCACCGAGGAGAAGGCCAGGGTCCCGAAGGTGGTGCTCTCCACACCCAGCGAGGCCTCGACCATGGCCTCGCCCTGGAAGCGCGTGTAGTCGTCGGTCGGGTGATCCCAGTAGGCGTGGCTGTCGGTGAACTCCAGCTGGCCGTTGGCAGCGAGCAGCCCGGGTTGGGTGCTCCAGTTGGTGCCCGTGACCGGGATCTGGACGCCCAGCGAGCGCAGGTGGGCGATCATCTCCTGGTAGTAGTCCGACTGCAGCTCGGACAGGAAGCGATTGTAGACGCTGCCCTCGCGCGGCTCGACCTCGGCCAGCCCCTCTTTGGCCAGCCAGGCGAGCCACAGCGCGGTGAGCTGGGACGCGTAGGGCTCCAGCTCCAGCTCGTAGGAGTACAGGTCGTTCTCGTTGGCGAGCTCCATGAGCACCACCCCCGGGTCGTCGGCGTAGCGCAGCCCGGTGTAGGGGTTCTCGTGGGTCAACAGCTGGGTGGCGTACTCCTTCTGCAGCTCGATGAGCTGGGCGTCGAAGGTGGCGTAGCCCTTCCAGCCCGCCGGCATCTCCTCCCAGGCCTCGATGCCGTCGCCCTCGCAGGCGGTGCGGTGCACCAGCAGGTCGAGGTAGCTGGCGATCCCGCGCAGCCGGAGCTGGTAGACCAGGTAGTCGAGCCGGTCCAGGGCGTCGGCGTCCAGGCTGCGGCAGTCCTCGTCGTAGTCGATCAGCGAGGGCTGCGACCACGAGGCGTCCATGTGGTGGTGGCGCACCAGGTCCACCCCGAAGCGCTGCAGCCGCTCCGCCACCAGCTCGGCCTCGTCGTGGTCGGGGAAGTTGGCGCCCGCCGAGAGGTTGGTGCCCCAGAACCTCGCGGCGGCCCCCGGGACCTCACCGTACTCCAGCTGCTCGTCCACCGCGCACAGGAAGCCCTCCGAGCCGTCCCGGGCCTCCAGCAAGGCGCTCACGTCCACCGCGCTGCCAGCCACGGGGGCCTGGTCGTAGGGGAGGGCGAACTCGACCCAGCCGCTGGTGTCGTGGGCGAACTCGACCGAGCCCAGCTGCACCTCGAGCGGTGCATCGCCCGACATGGCCAGGTCAAGCTGGTCGGTGGCGCCCGCCTCCACCTGTTCGCAGCCCCGTATCGAGGCGCGCAGCTCGTACTCGGTGCCCATCCAGTAGCGGTTGTCCTGGAAGCCCAGCGAGACGGGCTCGGCGAAGTCGATGGCCAGGGTCTCGCCGGTCTCCCCCAGCGGGAGGGCGACGTGCTCGGTGGTCCAGCTCGCGAAGCCCGCGCCGTCCAGCTCCACCGGGAAGGTGAACGAGCCCTCGTCGGTGCTCATCTCGATCCCCGCGAAGTGATCAGCGGCCAGGTAGAACGACAGGGCCAGGCTGCACAGCTCGATGGAGCTCGCCGCCGTCTCGACGGTGGTCCGGTAGGAGAGGTCCACCCGCTCACCCTCGAGCCACTCCACAAGCTCGTCGTAGCGGATCACGCCGTCGTCGGTGCCCTCGATGGGGATCCCCCCCGCGAAGCTGCGGCTGCCGCCGTCGATCTCACCGGGAGAGAGCTCCGTGGCGTCGTCCTGGTCCAGGTAGTCCCAGTCCGGGCCGTAGACCGCCAGCCGGACGCGGACGAGCGCGTCGTCACCGTAGGACAGATCGGCCGCGCCGGACTCGTCGAAGCCCAGCCGCGCGGCCTCCGCGCTGGCGAGGGGCAGGGCGAGGGCGAGCAGCGCGGTGGAGCGCGAGAGCTTCATCGAGGATTCCCACAGTGGGCGAAGGGAGCATCGATGGTACCCGAGGAGGCGCTCCTCAGCCCGGGACGCAGCGGTTCTGGGCGATCAGGTCGAACAGGGCGACCGGCCAGGGTCAGTACAGCCCTGGCAGATAGCGCCAGGTCAGGGCCAGGTAGCGGCGGTAGGTCTCGCCATGCAGCTCGAGCAGGTGCTGCTCCTCGCACCTGACCTGGATCTCGAGGAAGAAGACGAAGATCAGCCCCCAGGTGGCCACAGCGCAGCTCGGCCAGATGAGCCAGAACCCGCAACAGAGGAGGAACAGCCCCAGGTATGTGGGGTTGCGGAGATAGGCGTAGATCCCTCCGGTGACCAGCTCCGTGCGCTGCCGCTCGTCGATGCCGACCCGCCACGAGCTCCCCATGGTCAGCTGGGCCACGCCGCAGAGCAGCAGGCCGCACAGGCCCGTGGCCAGCCCCAGCCAGTCGGCCCAGCGCTGGTCGAGCGGGGCCAGGCGGACCAGGCCCCACCAGTCGTCGCGTCCCAGGGCGTGCAGCGCGATGAGCGCGATCACGCCCAGGGTCAGCGCGCGGGTCACGCTCGAGAAGTACCGCTGCAGGCGATCCGTGGCCCGGCCCATGATCTCCGGGTCCCGGCCCGTGGCGCGGCGCTGCCGGCGCCGCTTGATGGACCACAGGGCCAGGTAGCCGCCGAAGAGCGCCGCCACGGACGCCAGCTCGAACAGGTCGACCGGCAGGCCGACGACAGGGCACCACGACAGCAGCTCAGGCATCGTCATGGACCAGGACGCCCTGGGCGTCCTCCGCGGTGTCGCGCCCCCGCTCGATCCAGGCGTAGACCGTCGGGATGACCAGCGTCGTCAACAGCGTCGACGAAGCCAGCCCGGACACCACCACGATCGCCAGCGGGCGCTGCACCTCCGAGCCGATGCCCGAGGACAGCAGCAGGGGCAGCAGGCCGAACATGGTGGTGCAGGCGGTCATCAGGACCGGGCGCAGGCGCAGCAGGGCTCCCTCCTGGACGGCCTCCTTCAGGGGCATCCCCTCCTGCCTGAGCTGGTTGAAGACCGCCACCAGCACCAGGCCGTTCTGCACCGCGATCCCGAACAGGGCGATGAAGCCCACCGACGCCGGCACCGACAGGTACTCCCCGGACAGGAAGAGGCCCGCCACGCCACCGATCAGGGCCAGGGGGATGTTGAGGATGATCACGAAGGCCTGGCGTGGGATCCCGATGGAGAGCCACAGCAGGCAGAACACGGCGCCGATGGTGATGGGGACGATGATCGAGAGCCGCGCCATGGCCCGCTGCTGGTTCTCGAACTGCCCTCCATACTCGACGAAGTACCCAGGCGGGAGGCTGACCTGCTCCTGGATGCGCCGCTGGATGTCGGCCACGACGCCGCCCAGATCCCGGCCGCGCACGTTGCCCTGCACGACCCAGCGGCGCTGGTTCTTCTCGCGGTTGATCTGGATGGGACCGATGACCTGCTCCACCTCGGCCACCATGGAGAGGGGAATGAGCGATCCGTCGCCCGTGTGGAGCAGCAGGCGCCGGATGTCCTCGGGGGTGGTCCGCTCGGGCTCCTGGTAGCGCACGTGGATGCCGAAGCGGCGGGTGTTCAGGAAGATGGAGTCGATCACCTCACCGCCCACCGCCAGCTCGACCAGCTCGAGCACATCGTCCGTGCTGACACCGTAGCGAGAGCAGGCCTGCCGATCCGCGATGACCCGCACCTGGGGTTGCCCGAAGCTCTGCTCCACCGCCAGATCCACCAGGCCGGGGACATCCCCGATGGCGCTCGAGATCCCGGCCGCCAGCTCGCGCAGGACGTCGAGCTCCTCGCCGTACAGCTTGATGGCCAGCTCGGTCTTGGCGCCCGAGAGCAGCTCGTCGAAGGCGTTCTGGATGGGCTGGGTGAAGTTCAGCGACACGCCGGGGTAGGTGGACAGGTCCTCGGTCAGGGCTCCCACCAGCTCTTCCTTGGAGCGGTACTCGCCCCACTCGTCCCTTGGTTTCAGCTCGAGATGGATCTCGGCGTAGTTGACGGGATGGGGGTGGCTGCCCGCCTCGGGCCGACCGATGCGAGCTACGGTCTCGTCCACCGGCGCGTAGGTCACGATGCGCCGCTCCAGCCGTGTCACCGTCTCGGTTGCCTTCTCCAGGGAGGTGGAGGGGGTCATGGTGACGCCGATGAAGATGGAGCCTTCCTCCAGCGTGGGGACGAACTCTGTGCCCAGGAAGGGGACCAGGCCGAGGCTGATCGCGAACGCCACCACGGCCACGGCCACGACGCGCCTGGGGTGGCGCAGGGCGCGCGCCAGCAGGGGCCGGTAGAGCTGCTTGAGGCGCACCAGCGCTCCCAGCTCCCGGGGCTGCTTTCTGGTCAGCCACAGCGAGGACAGCACGGGCGCCAGGATGATGGCCGTGGCCAGGGAGCCCAGCAGGGCCAGGCAGATGGTGGAGGCCATGGGCCTGAACATCTTCCCCTCCACGCCCTCGAAGGAGAAGATGGGCAGGAACACCATCACGATGATGGCGATGGAGAAGGCGATGGGCCGCGCCACCTCCCGCGCAGCGGACGACACGATCGCGCGGCGTCCCTCGGCCTCGCGGCCCGGGTCGGTCAGCTGGCGGTGGATGTTCTCCACCATCACGATGGCCCCGTCTCCGAGCATCCCGATGGCGATGGCGATGCCACCCAGGGACATCAGGTTGGCCGAGATGTCCCAGTGGCGCATCCCGATGATCGCCAGCAGCGCGCACAGGGGAAGGGAGAGCGCCACGATCAGCGAGGACCTCGGGTCGCCCAGGAAGACGGCGATGATGAGCACCACCAGGAGGCCGCCGATCAGCAGGGCCTTCTTCACGGTGTCGGTGGCGTGGGCCACCAGCTCCGCCTGCTCGTAGTAGGGGACGAGGTTCACCCCCTCGGGCAGCCCAGCCCGGACCTCGTCCACCTTCTCGTAGAGGCGCTCGATGACCTCGGAGGTGTTCTCGCCGTACAGCTTGAGCACGATCCCCGAGATGACCTCCTGCTCACCGTTGCGGGTCACCACTCCCCGGCGCACCTCGGGCCCGTAGGCCACCTCCGCCACGTCGCCGATGCGGATCGGCGCGCCGTCCACCGTGCGGAGAGGGATGCCACGGATCTGGTCCAACCCCCGGAGCAGGCCGATGCCACGGACCAGGTGCTCCTCGGATCCCAACACCAGGAACTGGCCCCCCGCGTTGCGGTTGTTGGCGTGGACCGCCTCCACCAGGTCCTGCAGCGACAGCCCGTAGGAGCGCATGGCGGCGGGATCTACCTTGATCTGGTATTGCAGGACGTTGCCGCCCATGGAGAGCACGTCCGTGACCCCTCGCACCGTGCGGAGCTGGTACTTCACCACCCAGTCGTTCAGCTCGCGCAGGTAGAGGTCGGGGCTCTTGCCCTCGGTGTCGGCGCCGTCGTCCAGGGTCAGGTAGTAGATGAAGATCTGCCCCAGGCCGGTGGAGATGGGGCCCAGGGTCGGCTGCTCGTGCAGCTCGGGCAGCTCGGCCACGGCCGCTGACAGCCGCTCGGCGACCAGCTGCCGAGCGAAGTAGATGTCGACCTCGTCCTCGAAGTACACGTAGATCACCGCCATCCCGAAGGCCGAGGTGGACTTGATCTGCGTGACCCCAGGCAGCCCGTTCATGGCGGACTCGATGGGATAGGTGATCAGGCGCTCGATCTCCTCCGGCGCCATGCCGTGGGCTTCGGCGAACACCGGCACCATGATGGGCGAGATGTCGGGGAAGGCGTCGACGGGCATGCCGCGGTAGCGCTGGACGCCGAAGACGACCACCGCGAGGAGGGCGATGACCACCAGGGCCCGCTGCTGCAGTGAGGTCTGGATGATCCGGTTGAGCATGGATCGGCTCCTGGCTGGGGCTGCGGTTGGAGAGGAGAGCTCCGTGGACAGGGCTGGCTGCTGGGAGCCGCTCAGTGGCCGTGGCCGGCGTGGCCACCCAGACTGCTGGTGACGAGCTTGGCCTTCAGATCGAAGGCGCCGGCGCTGACGAAGGTCGCTCCCGGCGAGAGCCCAGACAGCAGCTCGACGCTGGCCTCGTCGGAGCGCCCCAGGACGACCTCCCGAGGCCGCGCGATCTCGCCGGTGACCTCGAAGACGACTGGCTTGCCGTCGAGGGTCTGCACAGCGTCGTTGGGCACCAGGATCGACGCCAGCTCCTCCTCGTCGGCCAGCACCGCGCTGACGAAGGTGCCGGGGCGCCAGCGTCCATCGGTGTTGGGCAGCACGACCCGAGCCAGCGCGGTGCGCTTCTGCTCGTGGATCACCGGTGAGATGAAGCTGATCTCACCGTCCGCGGCGAGGGAGGGATCGCTGGCGCCGCAGATGCGGACCGACTGGCCCTCCCTGGTGTTGGACAGGGCATCCTGGGGCAGGTCCAGATCCACCCACACATGATCCAGGTCGACGACCAGGAAGAGCGGCTCTCCCGCCTCCACGTTCTCTCCCAGGGCGAAGTGCTGCTCCAGGACGGTGCCGGCGATGGGGGAGCGCAGCTCGTAGCGGCCGAGGCGCGCGTCCTCGGGGCTGGCCTCCAGCGCGCTGATGGCCTGCTCCGTCACGCCGAGGACCTGCAGGGACTGGGAGGTGGAACGCTGCTCGCTGCTGGCCTCCTGCCGAAGCTGGCGAGCCTCGAGGTAGTCCATCTCCGAGGTGATCCTCTTCTCCCAGAGCTGCTCCTCGCGCTCCAGGGCGGCCTGGGCGAGGTCGAGGCGGGCTCGAGCCGCGAGGTAGGCAGCCTGGGCCTCGGCCAGCTCACGGCTGGAGGTGACTGCCAGCAGCTCGCCCACCACCACCTCGTCCCCCACCTTGCGCGTGATCCCACGCACCAGGCCGGAGACCGAGGGAGCCAGGTGCGCGATGCGGTACTGGTCCAGGCGGACCTCGCCCAGCACACGGGTCTCAGTGGAGAGGCTGCCCGGGGAGGCCGTGGCCAGCTCGATGCCGGCCAGCTCCACCAGCGCCCCGTCCAGGCGCACGGTCACGCCGTCGTCGTCGTGGCCCTCGTGCTCGTCGTGGCTCTCGTGCTCGTCGTGCTCGTCGTGGCCCGCGTGTCGATCCCCACCCGGTGGGCTGGGCCCCTCGCATCCGCCCAGCGCCAGCGAGAGGCAAGCCATGAACACCACCGTGAGCCAGCCTCCCAGCCGCGGCCTCTGTTCCTCTGCCATGGAAACGCGATCCATCACTCTGCTCCTTGTGCTGTGGTCTCGATCGCTGCGAGCGAGCGGCCGACGAGTCGTTCCAGGTCGATCTGGGTGTGGTGGTAGGCGGCCAGTGCGTCGATGGTCATCAGCTGGGCCTCGCTCAGCGTCCGATGGGAGTCGAGCACATCGAGCAGCGGGGTCTTGCCGTGGCGGTAGGCCTCGAGGGTGGCCTGGTACGCGCTGAGCGCCCCAGGCCCCACCTCCTCGAGCAACATCTGCGCCTCCGCGTGGGCGGCCTGCAGCGATCGCCACCGCAGCTCCAGCTCGGAGATGGCGAGCACCTCTGCGGCCTGGCGGTGAGCCTGGGCCTGGGCTCGCAGGAAGCGGGCCTCGCGGATGGAGCCCTGGTTGCGGTCGAACAATGGGATCTCGAGCGAGACAGCGATGGCCGCGGCGTGCTCATCGCTGTCTCCAAACCGTTGCAGGCCGCCGCCGACCTCCAGCTCGGGGAGGGCCTCGATCCGAGCCAGGGAGACCTGGCGGAGGTGCAGCAGCTCGTCGGTGCCCCATCGAGCCAGGTCTGGGTTGGCAGGCAGCGAGGCCGCCAGCTCCTGGTGGGATGGGGGCGGCAGGATGGCCTCCAGCTCACCCTCTACGGCCTCGAAGACCGCGCCACTGCCACCCCAGGTGGCGGCCAGGAGCCCACGCTCCGCCTGCAGGTCTCTCAGCGCCCGCTGCCATTCGACCGCCACCAGCGAGGCATCCACCCCCGCTCGAGTCTCCTCCACAGGTGAGACCGCGCCCGCATCGACCTGCTGTCTGACCGCCGCCAGGCTCTCGCGAGTGAGCTCGCGGAGCCCCCCGAGCACCTCCAGGCGAGCCTGCCCCACCAGCACCGTCACGAAGCGGTGGGAGACCTCGGTGACCAGGTCGAGCCGAGCGGCCTCGTAGTCCCAGCCGGCCAGGTCGCGCTCCAGGACACCGACCCGTCGCCGAAGCGGCAGCGTGCCGGGAGCCAGCAGGGGCTGGCTGAAGCCGATCGTCCGGGTACCCGAGCCCAGCAGACGACCGGCGGCGGATCCGGTGTACTCCTCCAGCTCTCCATCGAGCGAGGGGTTCTCCGGCAGGCCCGCCTGCAGCGCCGCGGCGTCGCGCGCCCTCACCTCCCAGCCCTGCGCCGCCAGCTCTGGGCTGTGCTCCAGCGCGAGCGCCAGCGCCTGGCGCAGGCTCAGGGTCTCGGTGGGAGAGCTCGGCGGCGGACAGGCCGTACCGCTGGGGTCGGGCGGCCGGAGCGGCGGGGTCCAGACCGGCAGCTCGGCGTAGAGGTCCCGGGGCTCAGGGAGGCCTGCCCCAGCGGAGCTCAGAGCGCAGGCGGTGAGCAGGCCGGCCAGCGGCACCGAGAGCCTCCCCAGGGAACGAGCCCACCCCAGCTCGACCGGGCGGCCGCCGGGGTTGGATCTCGCACTGGGTCGCATGTTCCGACACGAAGTACGCGCGCGTTTTTCCACCATTCACCTCTCGTTCCGCCCGGTCAGTCCGCGTCCATCACGGCTGGCGGATCGGTGCTCGCCTGGGGGGCATTGGAGCCAGCGAGGGGGACCTCGGCTGGACCCGAAGAGGGCCTGAGGATGACCGGGGTGCAGCGCGAGCACGGCTCGCCGCCGCCCCGGATCAGCGGGAAGGGCTCGTCATGACCGACGGACATCGACTGTGAGACCCACCGCAGGGGCACAGCCGGGCGGCCGAGGATGAGCTGCCCTCTCCCGCTGCGTTCAGGCGATGGGAGGAGGTACGGGTGGCGATGTCGCGCGTGTCGCTGGTGCCAGGATCGAGCAGAAACCGCTGCTCGCATGGAACGAGACAGGCACGGGTCGGATCGTCGGCAGCTGCATCAGCACAGCCGGCACCGATCTGTGGCAGGAGCAGTGGTGATCCAGGGACGTACAACCCAGCTCCGACACACCGCCCTGCACGACCAGCTGCTTGGCCAGGGCGTGCTCGGCGTGGGCGTAGTGCTGATCGCCCGTGGGCGCCAGCTCGCCCAGCTGCTCGACCGCAGCGAGCCATCCGGGCAGGAGCATGATCACCATGATCGTGGCGATGATCCCGCGGAGCTGACGGCGAATGTACATCTCGCATGCCCTAGCTCAGGCGAAGCGTTGGCGCAACCGCCGAGCGAGCGCCCGTGGCCTGGGCGAAAGATCATCCAAGCTGCTGGGTCGTTCCAGAGCCGGGGTGGTCTGAGATCGAGGTCGCGGCGACGCTGGAGCGGGCGAGGTGAGCCCGGCGAGGCTCGAGCCAGCGCGGCTCCGAGATCAGGGCGCGTGGGTGGGATCCCAGCCCGTCACGAGGTCCTCGTTCAGACCGTCGAGCCTCTCGATCTGCCCGGCGCTCAGCGAGAAGTCCAGCGCGGCGAGGTTCTCCAGGATCCGCGCCGGGCGGCTGGACTTGGGGATCACGACGAAGCCCTTGTCCAGCGCCCAGCGGATCAACACCTGGGCCGGGGTCTTGCCGAGCTGGGCGGCGATCTGCACGAGGGGCGGGTCCGACAGCTTCTGGCCCTTGGTCAGCGGGCTGTAGCACTCGACGGCGATGTGCTTGTCCCGGCACAGCTCCACCACGGGCTCCCGGTAGCGGAAGTTGTAGGGCGACAGCTCGATCTGGTTGACCGCCGGCTTCACCCGGCAGTGGGTGAGGAGCTCTCGGAGGTGGCGGAGCATGTAGTTGCTCACGCCGATGGAGCGCACGAGCCCCTCGTCGCGCAGGGTCTCCATGGCCCGCCAGGTGTCACGCCGGCGCTCGGCCACCGGCCAGTGGACCAGGTAGAGGTCGAGGTAGTCGACGCCGAGCCGCCGCATGCTGGCCCGGCAGGCCCGGAGCGTCGCGTCGTAGCCGTGGTCGCTGTTCCAGAGCTTGGTGGTGAGGAAGATCGCCTCCCGGGCCACGCCGCTGTCCCGGAGGGCGGCGCCGACCGAGGCCTCGTTGCGGTAGATCGCCGCGGTGTCGATCAAGCGGTAGCCGGCCTCGAGGGCCGCGAGGACGGCGGTCCGGGTGACCTCCCCGTCGGGACTCTGGAAGACGCCCAGGCCGAACCGGGGCATCTCCCGACCGTCGTTGAGGGTGATCGTTCCCATCCCTACTCCTGGATCACGTCGATGCAGACCTTGCCGGCGACCCGTCCCGTCTCTACCCGCCGGTGGGCCTCGGCCAGCTCCCCGAGCGGATAGGTCCGCTCGATCACCGGTCGCACACTCCCGGCGGCGATCAGCTCCGAGAGCCCCTCGAGGCAGGTGGACTCCGAGCTGACGAAGAAGGGGACCAGACGCGTCTTGCGCAACAGGTTGCCGACCTTCGAGGTGACGGCGTCCACCGGGGATCCGACCACCGTGACGAGCGTGCCGCCGTCTCGCAGCAGCGAGCGCAGTGGTCCCTTCGGGGCGCCGCGCACGGCGTTGAGCACCACGTCGTAGGCACCCTTCTCCGAGAAGGGATCGCCCACGGTGTAGTCCAGTGGCTCGGCGCCCAGCCCCCGCACCAGCTCCAGCTTGGAGGTGCTGCAGGTCCCGACCACGTCGGCGCCCAGGGCCCGGGCCACCTGGATCGCCCAGGTCCCGACCCCGCCGGCGGCTCCGTTGACGAAGACGCGCATGCCGGGCCCCAGCGGAGCATGCACGGTGAAGGCCTCGTAGGCCGTCGCACCGACCCCGGGGACCGAGCCAGCCTCGACGAGGTCCAGTCGCTCCGGGACCCGCGCGAGGCAGCGCTCGTCGACCACGGCGAGCTCCCCGTAGCCGCCGCCGGCGCCCACGCCGGTGTAGGCGTAGACCCGGTCGCCGACGGAGTAGCGATCCGCCCCCTCTCCGAGCGCGACGACTTCGCCGGCGAGATCCACCCCGAGCACCGCGGGCATCTCGATGCTGACGAACAGCTTCAGCGTGCCGGCTCGGATCCCCGCGTCGAGCGGGTTCACGCTCGAGCCGTGGACGCGGATCAGGGCCTGTCCGGGCCCCGGACGCGGGTCCTCGACCTGGCCGGGCTCGAACACCTCCGCCGGGCCATAGCCACGGATCATCATCGCTCTCATGCGGACACCTGCTCGCTGCTGAGGTCCCAGAGCCGCCGGCGGACCTTCGGATCGAGGGCCTCGGGGTTGGGGCGGGCCGGCGCCTTGTCGGCCCAGTACTTGCCGCTCTCGCCGATGACCAAGGGATCGGTGGCCAGCCAGATGACCGTCTCGGCTCCCTTGGCCGGCGAGCGCATGAATGGACGGATCAGCTTCACCATCAGCCTCATCCACCACGGTCCCTCGTTGGCGAAGCGGGTCGCGACCGCGCCAGGGTGCATGGCGTTGGCCGTAACACCGGTGCCCTCCAGCCGCTCGGCCAGCTCCACGGAGAAGACGACGTTGGCGAGCTTGGCCTGGGTGTAGGCCCGCATCCCCGAGTAGGACTGGGATCCCTCCGGGTCCTCGAAGTCGATGTGACCCGAGCGCTGCGCCTCGGAGGCGACGCTGATCACGCGGGCCGGGGCGCTCTCGACCAGCCGCTCCCGCAGCAGGTCCGTGAGCAGGAAGTAGGCCAGGTGGTCGAGAGCCCAGGTGTACTCTCGCCCGTCCTCGGTCTGCCTGCGCTCGCCGAAGATCCCTCCGGCGTTGTTGACCAGGACGTGGATCCGGTCCCAGCGCTCGAGGATCTCGCCGGCTACCCGCCGGACGTCGTCCTGACGGGACAGGTCGGCGACGAGGCAGTGCACCTCGTCGCTGCCCGTCTCGGCGCGGATCCGCGACGCGGCGGCGGCGGCGCGGCTGCCGTCCCGGTTGACCGTGACCACCGTCGCCCCCCGCGCGGCCAGCGCCAGCGCTGTCTCGTAGCCGATCCCGGAGGTCGTCCCGGTCACCACGCAGATCTTGCCTCTCATCTCGTCCTCCTCAGCGCCGGGCGACCTGGCGCGCGATGGGGTCGTCCAGGCCTTCGACTTCATGACCGAGGACCGCGTCCGGCGGGGGGAGCTCGTCGAGGTGCTCGCTCACCAGGCGGCGGCCGGACCGCCGATGCACGCCCTGACGCTGCCGGGTCGCAACAAGGTCCCAAGGTCCGAGCGTTCCTGGAGTACCTGTCCGAGCTCTTCGAGCCGCCACAGGAACGGACCAGGCACGGGACACCACCGCTGCCAGCGTGACCAGCCTGGCAGGGGGATCCCGGTGCCATGGCCTGCTGTCTCGCGGCCGGGGGCAGGGAAGAGCATGACGATGTCGGGACCTCAAGCTCGCGAGAGGAGCTCCAGGGTGGCGCCCGTGAAGGCCGCGAGGGACTCCGTTCATCCTCATCACTGCACCCCCAGGACCTTGAACGCGATGGAGCGGCAGAGCGCGGCGGACATCGAGCTCACCGTCCTTCCACGACAGCCGCGTGCGATGCCCGATCTGCTCACACGGCGCGCCGCAGGACGAAGAACAGGGCTCGCGGCAGCGGGCTGTTGTTGCCCTGGTAGAGGCAGTGCTCCACGGACAAGATCTCGAAGGGCCCACCAAAGCCGGACTCCACCTGCTCGGGTCGGACTCGCTGGGGCCCGTGCTCCCCCGGCTGCAGGTAGCTGAACGTCTTCAGGAACAGCAACCCTCCCGGATCGAGGAGCCTCGACAGGGTCTGCACGTAGGCCGAACGGAGCTGCGGCTCGAAGACGTGGAAGCAGCCCCGGTCGATCACGAGATCGAAGCGCTCCGTCAGTCCGCTCGCCAGCACGTCGTCGACACGGAAGTCCACCTCGACGCCCTCTCCGGCCGCTCGCCCGGTGGCTCTGCGGATCGCGGCGGGAGACAGATCCGTCCCGGTCACCTGGTGTCCGCGGCGCGCGAGCTCGATGGCCTGGGTGCCGGGGCCCGTGCCGAGATCCAGCACGCGGCCCGGATCGGGCAGCCAGCGCTGCAGCGCGGCCTCGATCTCCGGATCGAGCTCGGGGTGGAACCACGGCATCGTCTCGGGGTCGTGCTGCTCGTAGCGCTCATCCCAGCTATGGTCGCTGGCGGGAGGCCCCGGGCGAGGGGGGAGCTCCTCGGCCAGGGGCTCGGGGCTCCCCCCAGAGCGCGCCGAGGCGACCACCCGCTCTTCGAGCTCCGGAGCGCGGTGAGGGTTCTTGTTCGACATCGAGGACCTCCTGTTCGCTTGCGACAGGATGTCCACGAGACCGGGTCGGGTCCAGGGTGAAGGGGATCCCTGGTAAGGGGCGGTGGGGATCCCAGCCCTCCGGGATCCCGCCGCAGGTGAGCTGGTCGAGGACGGCTTCCAGGCTCTCTGCGAACGCATCGATGTGCTTCCCTGCCTGATGGACGCCGCGATCTTCGCTTCGGACCGCTGCTGCGTGGGATGCCACCCAGTGCCACCCACCAGCTTCGGCATCATCATCGCCGGGATGCCGTCCAGCTCAACTATCATTCGTCCGTGAACCGAACCTGGAATGTCGTATTCTCTGTGACCTTCCATGCATATCCCCCCAGGTCTCTTCGGAGACATCATGGGAGGCA
>CAZEJJ010000087.1:0-13849 GCA_964512185.1 uncultured Enterobacterales bacterium
GCGGACGACACCGACTGCGACGACCCCGACCCGGCCCAGTACCCGGGGGCGGATTATTACTGCAACGGCGAAGACGACGACTGCGACGGCTCGGTGGACGAAGACGACGCGGTCGACGTGCTCACCTGGTACGCCGATACCGACGTGGATGGCTACGGCGACCCGGCCAGCACCGACATCGACTGCGACGCCATCTCCGGCTACGTCAGCGACAACACCGACTGTGACGACACCGACGCCGCCCAGTACCCGGGAGCAGACGAGTACTGCAACGGCGAAGACGACGACTGCGACGGCGCGGTAGACGAAGACGGCGAGGTGCTCGACGGCGACACCTTCTACGCCGACACCGACTCCGACCAGACGGGCGACCCGGGCAGCACCATCCTGGCCTGCGCGGTGCCCACTGGCTACGTCGCCAATGACTGGGACTGCGACGACACTGACGCCACCGAGCCGGTGGTGGCCGACGCCATCAGCGGCTCGTCCAGCGGTGCGGGCACCATCACCAGCCCCCTCGACAGCCTGCAGGACGCCATCAACGCGGCCTCGCAGTGCGTCATCGCCATGACGGGCACCTACGCCGAAGCTGTGGAATTCACAGGCGTGGACCTGGTGGTCACGGGCGTGCAGGGTTCCGACGTCACCACCATCGACGCAGCTGGCACCTCGGCACCGGCGGTCACCATCTCGGGTGGTGAGAGCAGCGCCACCGTGCTGCAGGGCTTCACCCTCACCGGCGGCGAAGGCAACCTGGAGCTGCTCTCCGAAGAGTGGGCCTGCACCTCCATGTACACCTGCACCAACTACTACTACAACTACTGCGGTGGTGGGCTGTACGTGTCCGACTCGGATCCCACGGTGAACGACGTGCTGATCACCGACAACTCGCTGCCCACGGCGGCGTCCTACTCCAGTGGCTACGACACCTACTACATCTCCTCCTACGGCGGCGGAGCCTGCTTCATCAACTCGGGCTCGGTGCTCACCGGCGCCGACGTGGAGTACAACTTCGCCGACCAGGGCGGCGGCGTGTACCTCGACGAGAGCTCCTTCATCGAGTTCAACGGCGGCTACGTGGTGGCCAACGACGCCACCGACGGCGCCGGCTTCCAGGTCGACGGCGGCATCGCCATGCTCACCAACGTGGCCTCCCTGTTCAACGACGCCACTGACGACGGTGGCGGCGTGCTCGTACTCGACGGTTCGCTGGAGGTCACCAACGCCACCTTCGCGGGTGACGACGCCACCGCGGGCGGCGGCATCTACGCCAGCGGCACCAGCTCCGCCACCACCCTCAACAGCATCGTCTACGGCGCTGATGTGGCCGAGGGTGTGCTCGTGGATGGCGCCTCCAGCTTCGCGGGCACCTACAACAACGTGTACGGCAACACTGGCGGCAACTACTCCGGCATCACCGACCCGACGGGCACCGACGGCAACATCAGCTCCGATCCGCTGTTCAGCGCCTACACCGATGACGGCAACCCCGGCAACGACGACCTCAGCCTCGGCGCGGGCTCTCCGTCCATCGACGCTGGTCACTCCAGCAGCAGCTACAACGACGCCGATGGCACGCAGAACGACCAGGGCGCCTACGGCGGCCCCGAGAGCGACTGGGACTAGAGCTTTCCCCCGTCAGGACCTAGCGTCCCCGCCGTCTTCGCTCGGCCGCGACCTCCTTGATCATCTTGGCCATGCGTCGGCCAGCCCGCTTGCGGGAGCGGGGATCGCGCATGGCCTGGCGGGCCAGGACTTCGCGCTGTAGCTGGCGCCAGCTCTCCAGCCGGGCCGGGTCCAGGCTTCCGTTGGCCACGGCTGCCTGCACCGCGCAGCCCGGCTCGCTCTGATGCTGGCAGTCGCGGAACTCACAGGTCCCCAGGAGCGTAGCGATCTCGGCGAAGGTGGCATCCAGGCCCTGGTCGCTCCACAGGGCCACCTCCCGGATGCCTGGGGTGTCGATGATCAAGCCTCGGCCATCGGCCAGGGGATACAGGTGACGGACAGTGGTGGTGTGCTGCCCGCGGCCATCGCGCGCGCGCACCTCGCGGGTGAGCTCCACCTCGCGGCCCTGCAGCAGGTTGAGCAGGGAGGACTTGCCCACGCCAGAGCTGCCGAGCATCACGATGGTGCGGCCTGGAGCCAGCCAGGGCAGCAGCGCGTCTACGCCCCCTTCCCACTGGGTGGTGGTTGTGACCACGGGGATTCCCGGCGCGGCGGCCTCGGCGGTGCCGATGTGGCGACCGATGTCCACCGGCTCCAGATCGATCTTGTTGATCACGATCACGGGCCGCACACCGCCGGCGTGGCACAGGGCCTGGAAGCGCTCGAGACGCCGCGGGGCCAGATCTCCCCCCAGGGCGGTGACCAACAGGGCCAGGTCCACGTTGGCCGCCAACACCTGGGCTGTCGTGGTCCGACCCGCGGCCTGGCGTACCAGCGAGGTGAGCCTGGTCAGGCGGGTCGCGACGGCTCCCTGCTCGGGATGCAGAGCGACCCAGTCGCCCACCGCCATCGGCTCGCCCCGGGTGCTGTCCATGCTGGCCGCGCCAGCCGGTGACAGCAGCTCCACCGTGCCGCGGTGCACCGCCGTGATCCGCGCGGGTCGCAGCCCAGGCCGATCCAGCTCGGCCAGCTCCTGCGCGCGGGCTGGTGTCCAGCCCAGGTCTTCGAGGGTGATCATGGTGAGGCCAGGGGACGAGGTCGCCGCCGCGGAGGCACGCTGCGCCGGCGCACCATGAGGGCCAGCAGCGGCAGCCACAAGGCCTGGGCGCTGTACCTGCGTCTGCCGTTGGCACAGGCACCGGGCCCTTCGGGTAGCGGGGGCTCTGGGGTGGCGACGACCGCGAAGCTGCGCAGCTCGCTGGCTGCGCAGCTGCCCCAGTGGTCCCTGGCGGACAGCTGACAGCTCACCGTCTCTTCAACTTCCACCAGGCCGCTGAGCTCCAGGGTGGTGGCCACCGTCTGCTCCTCGATGGTGTCCTGCTGGTCGCCGTAATCACGCAGGGGAAGTTGGGGCTGTCGAGGCACTGTCAGCCCCCCTTGTTCGTCAGACCACGTCGCGAGGGCGCTGAGGCGCGAGTGGTCGGTGCTCGTGCGCAGTGCCGACTGACCGAAGGCGTGTCGCGACTCGCCGAGGAGGGAGGCCAAGCACGGGCGGCGAACGCCGTGCCTCGGCGGTCGCAGTAGTGGGATGGCGAATAAGGAGGGATCAGCCTACCAGTAGAAGCACGCCAGCTGGATGCTGGTGTTCAGGGTGATGTGCAGCAGGGCGGCAGGCCAGAAGCTGCGCGCGCGCCAGCAGAACAGGGCCAGCAGCGCCCCACCGAAGAAGCTGGCCACCATCTCGGTCTCGGGCTTGCCCCGGTGGGTCAGGAAGAAGGGCAGCGACTGGAAGAGCACCGCGTAGAGCACGCCGGCGCTGCGGCCGATTCCGAACAGCAGGAAGCCGCGCCAGTAGAACTCCCAGCCCAGCATGTACAGGGCCATGGCCCCACACCAGCCCAGCAGGGCGGTCATGTCGGTGCGGCCGGGATCGTAGGAGGGGTAGTACTCCCGCAGCTTGGGGTCGAGCCAGACCCAGAACACCACCAGCAGCACGGTGCCCAGCATCAGCGCCAGGGTGCGCGGTAGCCACCAGCGCCAGTCGCCGGCCAGGGCGCCCCAGCGGCCGAGCCGGACGCCTCCGCGCCAGGCAGCCAGCACCAGCAGGGGGATCGCCACCGCCACCGCGAGGAAGAGCCAGCCGGGCTCCTGCTTGAACGCGGCACGGGCGGGCTTGCTCCAGGACCCCGCCACCAGGGGGGTCAGCGCAGCCAACAGGCCCGCACAGGCCAGGAGCAGGGGCAGCGCGCGGCGGCGCATGTCCAGCAGCACCGCCGTGGCCAGCGGCAGGCAGAGGAAGGTGGCCAGCGTCCAGCCGGCCAGGCCCAGCGTGGGGTTCCTCAGGTTGTGCCTGGTGCCGAAGAGCAGGGCCAGCATGGCCACCGTGCAGACGATGATGGCGAAGCGGCGATCGCCCGCCCTGTCGATGATGGTGCCCAGCTCCCTGCGGGGTCCCGGCATCGCAGTGCTCACCTCTCTGCCGCGGCTGTTCACGCTCCCTCCGTGCTCCCTGCCCGGTTAACCCCTTCGACCACTCGGAGGCAGCCATGGACTGGACACTGGAGATCGGGGAAGAGGCAGAGAAATTCGACACCCGCGAGCAGCTGCTGGCGCGCGTGGCCGACATGCTCGAGGACTATCTGTCCACCTCGCCGCTGGCGGACGCCACCGTCACCAGCCCGCTGGGCCAGGAGCTCGACATCGACCTCGGCCTACGCCTGGTGGAGATCGAGGCCTGAGGTCGGTCAGGGCCCCAGCAGCGCCGTGAGGCGTCGCTGCAGCTCGTCCCGCGCGGCGCGGAAGCCCGCCAGCCGCGCCTGCTCGTCCGGTTCATCGCTGGCGGGATCGGGCAGCCCCCAGTGCAGGTGCGAGACCTGCACCGGGAGCAGCGGGCAGACCTCTTCTGCGCACAGGGTGATGACCGCGTCCACGGTGGCCAGATCGATGGAGTCGATGCCCTTGGCCCGCTGGCCGCTGGCGTCGATGCCCAGCTCCGCCAGCACCTGCGCGGCTTCGGGCCGCAGCTGACCGGGCTGCGAGCCCGCCGACGAGATGCGCACCCCGGAAGGCGCGAGGCTGCGGGCCAGGCCTTCGGCCAGCTGGCTGCGGGCCGAGTTGGCCACGCAGAGAAAGAGCAGGTGCCGGGGCTGCAGGGCTCGCAGCACCGCCGCCTCCAGCAGCCAGCGGGGCGCGGCCCCATGGGTGCCTTGGGGATAGAGGCGCAGGACCAGAGCGGGGAGCGGTGCCCGCGGGCCTTCCAGGTCCCGGCCGTTCACACGAACGCTGGGGGAGCCAGGGAATCCCAGCTCGAAGGCCCGCAGGTGGCTGGTGACGGAGACGTGGTGGATGGCCGTGCCCGGCACGAGCTGCTCCAACACCGACGCCAGCAGGGCGCGGGTGGAGTGAGCCTTGTCGCAGCCTGGCAGGTCCAGCAACTCGATGTACATGGCGCTCACCCTACTCCAGCACCAGCCCCTGGTCGCTCCAGTGGCCCTGCTGGCTGTAGTCCTCGTCGTCGGCCGGCGCGATCTTCACCGAGACTGTGGCGCCGTCGAAGGTCCACTTCTGGTCCCACTTGTCGTCGCGATCGACATCCACCTTGGCGCGGTTGGCGGTGCTGTTGCCCTCGTCCTGGTAGACGTTGACCTTGAAGCGCTGGCCCTCGCTCACATCCTTGAGCTTTGCGGAGCCCAGGTCACGGCCCTGGTAGGAGAGCACCACGGCGATCCAGGGTTGCTGGGCCATCGCCGCCTGGGTGGCGCTGGCGGGCTCGTCGTTCGCCTGCTGGGGCTCTACACCTTCGGCCAGCCACTCATCGCCGGCCAGCAGCAGCGTGACGGTGTAGCTCTCGTCGTCCTCGGGGGCGACCTGCCGGGTGACCCCGCCGGCCTCGAAGGTCCACTGCTCGTCCCATCTCTCGTCGCGATCCAGGTCCACCTTGGCGCGGTTGACCTGGCCGTGGCCCTCGTCCTGGTAGAGGTTGATCTTGAACGTGGAGCCGGAGCTGGCGTCCTTGATCTTGGGGCCGCCCAGGTCCTCGCCACGCCATGCCAGCACGGCGGCCAGGTGCTCTTCGCCCGCCTGCTCGATCCTGGCGGGGGGCTCGGGAGCGGGCGGCGCTGGGGGAGTGGGCGTGTGGATGTTGCCCTGGTCGTGGTGGTCTCCGTCGGGCAGGACGCAGGTGTAGACCAGCCCGGCGCAGCCGATGAAGCCGACGGCTCCGGCGTAGAGCAGAAAGCGCTTGAGCTTCACGCGTCCAGCGAGCATGGATGACTCCCGGTGTGGACCATGCCCCGCTGTTGGGGCACGGTGCAGTTGCAGTATCGGTATGGGCACGGGCTGGCCGCCATGTTCAGCGCGAGGCTGCCGTCGAGCAGGTTGCCCAGGGCCTCGCGCCGGTAGCGGCGCGCGGGGTAGCAGCGCCAGGCCACACCCCGATGATCGGCGACGAAATAGCGCGCTCCCGCCCAGCAGGCGCGCCCCGACAGGTCGGGCGCCACCAGGCCGGTGCCGTTGTGACCCCCCAGTGAGGTCAGCAGGGCCTGCTCGGCTGGCGTGTAGGCGATGACCTCGCGGTCCTGTTTTTCTGGCTGCAGCTTGAGCCGCAGGCCCTGCGCGGCGAAGCGGGCCTGCAGCGCGCCCAGCTGCGGCAACAGGCTGCGCGTGGCCACGCATGTGGCGTGTGCGGGGCCGGCGTGCAGCTCCTTGAACCAGGCGAGCTTGTGGATGAAGTCGTCGATCTCCACCTGCTCCGGGTGCAGGGAGGCGGAGAGCAGGCCCGGGTCGCCCGCGGTGATGGCAGCGTAGCGCTGCAACCTCGCACGGGAAGCGGAGAGGTTGGTGACCACGCTGACCCGCAGACCGCCCGCCACCAGGCCGCTCACCGCGTCGAGGAAGCGGGGGTGCCGGAAGGGCTCTCCCCCCGAGAGCTTGATCTCCCAGTCACCGGGAAGGGTGGCGAAGGCCGCCAGGAAAGAGTCGAGATCTCGAGCCCACTGGGCGCGACCCTCCACGAAGCGCTGGGTGCAGTAGCTGCAGCGATAGTTGCAGCTGGTGTTCATGTTCCAGCTCACCACGCCGCGCAGGGGATAGCGGGGGGAGGTGCTGGCGGTGCTCACGGGGCCGCTCCCACGCCGGCCACCATGCCCCGGTTGGCGGGTACGGTGCAGGGGCACATGGGGTAGGGGCAGGCCCGCGGCTGGCGGTCGAGGGTGATCTCGCCCCCGAGCAGATCGCCCAGGCAGCCCTGATGCTGGCGACGAGCGGCGCGGCAGCGCCAGGCCCGACCGTCTCGGTCCACAGTGAAGTACTCCACGCCAGCCCAGCAGCGCCGGCCGCGGTAGCTGGGGGCGCGGTTGGCGGCGCGGGGATCGCCGGCGGCTCCCAGCAAGGGCTCCAGCGCCCCGGGATCGGGGTAGCGGGCCAGCTGGCCGTCCTGCTTGAAGAGCTGGGCGAACCAGCGGATGCCCTGGTCCCGGAAGACCTGACGACAGGCGGCGGCTTCCTGCTCGCGGCCGGGAAGCACCACCTGGTTGACCACGAAGCGCACCTGCGGATCGAGCAGGTCCTGGAACCAGGCCGCCTTTCGCAGGAAGTCCTCGAGCCGGACCTGTTCCAGGTGCAGGGAGGCGGAGAAGACCTGCAGGCGACCCCGCGTGCTGTGGGCGAAGCGCATGAGATCGCGAGGGCTGGAGGAGAAGTTGGTCAGCACGCTGACCAGGTGGGGGGTGCGCTCAAGGAGCCGGGGAAGCAGCTCCTGCTGGAATCCCGGCCAGGCGAAGGCCTCGCCCCCGGACATCTTGATCTCCCAGCGCCCCGGCAGGCAGGCCAGACGATCGATGGCGCGCTGCACCTGCTGCAGCTGGGGGATCCCGCGTCGGCGTCGCGCGGACTGGATGCAGTAGCTGCAGCTGTAGTTGCAGGCGCCCACCACCTGCCACTCCACGGTGGGCTGACGGCTCACAGATCTCTCGCCGCGTCGAGGCGCTCGCGCCAGCTGAGGTTCTGCTCGTACTTGCCGCAGATCGAGCAGCCCGCCGGCAGCTGCCCATCGGCCAGCCGCTCGCGCCAGCGTTGCCACGCCTGCCCCTGCCACAGTGCCTCGAACTCGGCCTGCTCCAGGCTGCCCACCCGCAGCTGGGTGTCACAGCAGAACAGCACCTCTTCGGCCACGGTGACCCGCGCGTAGACGTAGCCCATGCTGCAGCCCACCCGGTGCATGGGCGTCGTGATGGCGGCGCGACCGCCACCCGCCTCCAGCTGCTCCTCGAAGCGCTGGAGGTTGGTGGGCACACCCAGCTGTAGCGCCAGCTGTCGGGCCGCGGGCAGGCTCTCGCGCAGCTGGGCGAGCTGGCGCGGAGTCGCGGCGCAGGCCTCGGTGCCATCGCGCAGAGAGGCCAGCTTGAAGCTGACCCGCTGGGCGCCGAAGCTGCTGCCGAAGCGCAGCATGGCTTCCACCTCGCCCGCGTTGTGGCGGCAGATGACCTGCACGTGGCGGGCCTCGATGCCGGCTCGCTGCACCGCGCGCAGGGCGCGGCACAGCTTGAAGAACTCGCGCTCGCTCCAGCCTGGGTGGAAGGCGGCGTAGCTGTCGGGGTGCACGCCGTGCACGCCCACCAGCAATCGATCCACACCGCTGGACAGCAGCTGGCTCAGCTGGGCGGCCACCAGGTTGGTGATCAGCGTGAGGCGCCAGCCGCGGGCCTTGACGGCTCGGATCATGGCGTAGACCTGGGGGTGGGTGAGGGGCTCGCCCATGCCGGAGAGCACGATCTCCTGCAGGGATCTGAACGGGACCAGCTGGTCCAGCAGCGCCTCGAAGCGGGGCAGCGGGAGGCGGCGGCGCTTCCAGCTCTGGTCGCGGGGTTCTCTCAAGAGGGGTGAGTGGTCCCAGCAGCTCAGGCAGCGAGCGTTGCAGCTGTTGGTGATGTCCACGTGCACCGACAGGGGACCGGTGGCGGGCCTGCCGGCGCGCATGCCTTGAAGGACGTGGGCGCGCAGCGCCTTGCCGCTCCGAGCCGCCGGCACCGGGCTGCTCAAGGGGCGCTCCCTGTGACCTGCAGCTCCCGCAGCACTCCGGCCACGGTGCTGCGGCCGGCGGCCTCGCGGCGGGTGAAGCTCCGCAGGGCCTCGAACAGATCGTCCTCTGTCGCCAGCCAGCTGGCCATGGACTCGGCGAAGGCGATCAAGGACAGGCCGCTGCGCTGGGTGGGCACGGCCCGCAGCAGGGAGATGGCGCCCATCCAGTCGTCGAAGCGCGCCCAGCTCGGGAAGAGCAGCTCGCAGGCGGCCAGCAGCTCGGCACCGCGGGCCGCGGGGAACTTGCGCGCCAGGGCCTGGAGCAGGTTGAAGGCCAGCTCGGCGGGTGCCGCGCTGCGCTGCACCAGCGCCTGGAAGGCTTCGACGCGGGCTGCGGCCGTGCCGGGTGTCGGGTCGGGCAGCGACGCCGCGCCAGGTTCGACCCCTGCCTCCAGCAGGGCCGCCTGCAGGCGCGCTCTGCGCGAGGGGGTGCCGTCGGCCAGCAGTCGCACCAGCTCCAGGGAGCGCTGCACCGCCCCGGCCCCTCCACCGGCGCTGACGGTGTGCAGCAGCCCCACCACGCGGGGGCTGAGTACCCGCGCCGCGAGCTCCAGGTCGGCAGCGGGCACCAGGGACTCCAGCGCCTGCAGGGCAGCTCGCCTGGCGCCGTTCTCCGGCACCAGGGAACGAGCGGCGTGGGCCTGACCAGGGCTCTCCAGCAGATCGGGGATCTCGGCCAGGACGCTGGCCACGCGGGCCGCGCCGGCCCGCTCGGCGCGCTGGGCCCGCTCCAGCTGGTCGTCGGCGATGCGGGGCTGCGGGAGGAAGACGGTGGGCACACCCGCAAACATCAGCTCGTGGAAGCTGTTGTAGCCCCCCGCCGAGACCGCCGCGTCCACGCCGGGCAGCAGCTCCATGGGGGCGTAGCGGTCAAGCCAGGTGATGCCGGGACCGCGCAGCTCGCGCCCCTGGTACAGGGGTCCGGCCGCCACCACGCAGTGCCAGCCGCGGGCGCCCACCGCGCGCGCCAGGCGGGGCAGGGTGTCTGCCGCGGCGGGATCGCCTCCACCGCCCAGGGTGAGCCAGACCGCGCGTCGGTCAGCGGGCACTCCCAGGGCGGCGCGCGCCGCCTGCCGAGACTGCAGCTCGCTGCGCTCCCGCAACATGATGGGGCCCACGCCGCGCTGATCGGGGGTGATCAGCCCGTGGTAGAGCGGCAGCAGCGCCTGGTAGGTGGGGTCAGCGGCGAACTCATCGCGCACCCGCCGCGCCACGAGCACCCGGTGTCGCGCCAGCTCCAGCACGGGCAGCAGCTCGCCGATGCTGCCGGCAGGGAAGGTGTCCACCAGCAGCAGATCGGGCTGCAGGCCAGCCACGGCGTTGAGCACCCAGCCGCGGAGCACGGCCAGGTAGCGCTCGGGGGCCAGGCCTGCGTCGCGCAGCATGGCCTTCGAAGGCATCTTGAGGGCGGGGATGCCTTCGCGCCGGGCCAGCGTGTCCGCCTCGGAGCTGGTGAGCACCCAGCACTCGCAGGGCCTCTCGAGCAGGCCAGCGATGCGTCGGATCCAACGCAGGATGCCCAGCTGGCGTACCAGGTGGCCCATGCCCCGCCCGTTGATGGCGTAGGAGACGACGCGCAGGCGGCTCAAGACAGGTAGCCCAGGTCATCGGCGGCGGCCTGTGCGGCCGTGGCGTCAGCCAGCGCTGCGGTGGTTCGAGCCTGGTCCTGGCTGCGGTCGTGCCGGGGGCGCAGCTCGGGGCGCTGGTCGTACCAGGCCCGCAGCCGGGGCGTGAGCCTGCTGGGGCGGCTGCGGGTGAACTCGTACCACCACAGATCCGGCTCGTTGCAGAGATCGAAGCGGTGGTAGCTGTCGTACACGGCCAGGCGCTGCACGAGCATCTCTAGCCGCCGGTGGCGCCGCCTGAACTTCTCGTATTTCAGGTCGAACTTCTGGTCGCTGGTCACATCCGCGCCGATCACGAGCCGCCCACCCTTGCGGGCGAACTTGCGGAGCTTGTGCTGGTACTTGCCCAGGCGCGCGCCCAGGTCGGTCAGGATGGTCTTGACGGCTTCGGTCTCCAGCTCGCGCAGGTAGCCCAGCTTGGCTTCCAGCCCGGCGGCCTTGCGCAGCCCCATGGTCAGCGCGCGGTCCGGAACCTGGTCGTCGTCCACCCACTGGGCCAGCAGGGCCAGGTCGGCGTGCTCCAGGAACTCGGCCATGGCGGCCTGGGCCTGCTCCAGGAAGAGCCCGGGGAGCTGCGGCATACGCGCCACGGATCCATCGTGTTGCTGCGCCAGGGCGTGTACGGCGTCGATCTTCCGGTCGATCCGGGCCACCTCGGCGCGCCAGCGCGTGCGCTCCGCCAGCAGCTTGTTCCAGGCTGGCAGCACGTCGTCGCCGAAGTCGTCAAGCCCGAGCGCTCCACAGATCCGGTCGCCGGAGGCCCAGTGTCGCCAGTAGCGCTTGGTCAGCCAGAGTTCGGTGAACTGCGGGGTGTCGTAGCCGATGGCCACCAGCTCCACGAAGTCTTCGAGCCGCTCGTAGCGGGCGCACTCCTCTTCCCAGGGGGAGAGCATCTGCACGGCCTCCTCGCGCTCGAGGGTGTGCTCACCCGCTGCACCCACCAGGAACTCACGACGTTGATAGCTGACATCGGCGCGGATGCGGGCCACAGTGCGCTGCAGCATGCCCGCCTCCCGGGCCAGGGCCTGCAGGGGATCGCGGCGGCTGAAGCCCCGGTAGCCCGACAGGCGCTCGGCGCGCTGCAGGGCATCGGCCGAGAGCTGGGGCAGGTAGGCTCGGGCCAGCTCCAGGCGCGCCGCTTCGGCCTGCTGGCTCACCGCTTCGATGTGGGACAGGATGCTCTGCCGGAGCTGCTCGTACCAGCCCATGGCTTCGGTGACCTGCTCGCAGCGGTGGTCGAAGTGGCGGGCGACTTCGTAGGCCGAGACGGACATGACTCTTCCTTGGAGCGGAATGGAGGCCCATTCTCCGAGAAGGGCGCCGGGAACGCAAGCGCTGATCGGGGCGCCGTCAGCCGAAGGCGATGAGCTGGCCGGGCAGCTGCTGGCAGGGCCGCTGATCCTCTCCCGGGCCGCGCTGCAGGGCGCTGCCCGGGGGCTCATCATCCTCATCGCATCCCAGGAGGAAGGGGCAGAGCAGCAGGAGCGCGTACATGGCCACATCAGCGCGTCGGAGCCGGGTCGTGGAGGCATCTCGTGGCAGCGCCGAGACCTTCGATCTTTGCCATCGACGGGTGCTGGGCCCCGAGCTGTTGTAGAGTCTACATCTCGAAGGCGCCATGTGCGGTGGCGCCCAACCCAGCGGATCCATGCCCCGTTCCACGGACCCCGGCTCCAGCTCACCCCTCACGCGAGCGCTGGCCTCGTCCTTCGACGCCGCCGAGCTGGCGGAGCTGCTGGGGCTGTTCACCGGGGTCGTGCCGGACGGGCTGGAGCTGGGCCTCGATGACCTGGCGGCGCGCGTGGCTGGCGCCCTGGCCGGTGGCGGTTCCCTGGGTGCTGTGCGCGCCATGCCCCTGGACGACCAGCAGGCCGCCTTGGTGGAACGTGTGGCGGCCCTGGACACGGGTCGTCCAGCGCAGGACCACAGCGTCACCGCCCCGGTCCGGGACCCGGTTTCACGACCGGGCCTCGGCGGGAGCGGATCCGAGGAGGAGGAGCCCGACCTTGAAGAGGACACGGCGCCCAGGCTGCGCGACCAGGAGGAAGACACCCAGCCGGAGCTGGCCGGCGAGGGGGAGCACACCGACCCACACCTGCTGGTCATGCCCGTGGTCCAGGCCGCCGAGCAGGAGCGCGAGATCACCGATGTGGGTGTGCCTATCCACGAGCTGGCTCCTCCAGGCGATCCGCGGGAGAACACCGCCCCCGTTCCGGCCCGGCGCCCACCTGGCCAGCCTCCCCCCAAGCCCAGGCGGGTGAGGCTCTACTCGCTGGTGTTGGTGGCCGAGCTGCTGTTCTGTGTCTGGCTGTGCACGGGCTTTCTGGGAGGGGACGACGAGGGGCCGGTGGAAGAAGCGCTGCCCATGGCCTCGCAGCAGGGCCCCAGCGCCACCCTGGGGGTCCTGGCTCAGGGCGGATCTCCTGCCCAAGGCAGCGCGGCTGCGGCGGGGCTTGGCGATCTCTCCGCCGCGCCGACCCTCAGGGCACCGCAGGCGAACCTGGCCGCGCGCCCGCGCGGCCAACCCTCCAACCAGCTGCACACAGCCGTGCCAGACAAGCTCGGCATGCGCTTCGTGGGCCTGACCGAGGGAGAATTCACCATGGGAGCCGGTGAGGCGGACACCTTCGCCACGGCCCATGAGCGCCCGGCCCACCGGGTGCGGATCCGGGCCTTCTGGCTGGCGGAGACCGAGGTGTCGGTGGGGCAGTGGTACACCTTGCAGGGCAAGGTGGTACCCTCCAACGCCAACCACCGAGACGCAATGGGTGGTGTGAGCTGGTGCGACGCCGTGCGCTACGCCAACCTGCTCTCGCGCGAAGACGGCTTCCTGCCATTCTATACAGACACCGATACATGCGAGTCTGCCGGGGGTGTGTCGCTCACGGTCCACGGCGATGGCTACCGGCTCCCCACCGAGGCCGAGTGGGAGTACGCGGCCCGTGCCGGGCGGCTGGAGCCGCCTTCCGAGCCCATCCCCTGCCTGCGCTCGCGCTTCTCCAGCTCGTCCACTGGCAATGTCTGGAAGTTCAAGGGCATGAACGGTGTGGTCTGGGAGTGGGTGTGGGACGTCAAGGCTCCCTACCGCGCGCAGTCGCGTGTCGATGCGGTGTGGCCCATGCCGGGCCGCGACCGGGTGCTACGGGGCGGCAGCTTCGCCTCGCCCGACATGGAGTGCGGCTTCACTGCCCGCAACGCGGCCGAGCTGGAGTCCCGCACCGAAGACCTGGGCTTCCGCCTGGCGCGCAGCAAGTAGAGCGCCAGGGAGCGCGAGACGAGCCCTGATCCGGGCTCGCTGCGCCACACGCACAGGCCCCAGGACTGGGCGGGTGTGCGGTAGACCGCGGTGGCGCGCGGCCGGTTGAGGTCCACCTCGAAGCGAGAGCGCCGTGCCAGCATGTGGGTGGGGAGCAGCTCGGCTCAGGCGCCCGTGTGAGGGTCTTCTTCCCGCAGGCGGTCCGCGGCGCTGATGGCCTGGCGCTCGGCCACCTCCGGGCGCAGGACGTGGCCCGCCGGGATGGACAACGCCCACCACAACCCCC
>CAZEJJ010000087.1:13859-31768 GCA_964512185.1 uncultured Enterobacterales bacterium
GGGGTTTCTGCCCGCCGGGGGGCCGGGTGGGTGTGGGGCGGGCGGGGGGCCACGCCGGGGCGCTGGGGGGGGCCGGGGGGTTGGGGGCCGGCCATGACGGGCCCGGCGGCCTCGACGAGGTGGAAGAAGTCCAGGGATCAACCCGCTGGGGTGATCAGGGCGATGGCGGCGCCCTCGGGATCGAGGATGGTGCCGAAGCGACCGATGTTGGGGATCTCCATGATGTCCCCGGTGAGCCTGGAGCCGTCGGCCACGGCCTCGCTGTTGGTGCCGTCCACGTCATCGACATACACGTAGGGCAGCCACATGCTGGGGATCTCCGCCGTGGGCTTGTCCAAGGATTAGCCCATGCCCATGTGGCTGTTGTCTCGCGACGAGAGGTTCCACTGGCGCAGCTCGGCGTGCTCGGCGCCGGTGCTGACGAAGGGATCGGCCGCCATGATGGCCTGGGCCTGCTCGCCGGTGACGCCTCGCAGCACCACCATGCCACCCTTGCGTTCGCCGAAGGGCCCGCAGAGCTCCAGCAGGCCCTGTTCCTCCAGCGCCTTGAGATGGGCCACGTGGGCCCTCACCAGCTCCTGGGTGAACAGCTCCGGGCGGGCGTGGCTGAGCAGGTAGACCCAGCGGGTGTCGTGCTCGCCCGGCGCCTCGGGCTGCGCGGGTCGGGCGCGGTCGAGGGAGGCGTACAGGCCTTCCTCGAGGTACATGGCCAGGTCCAGCGCCGGGTAGCGTTGGCGAATCTCGGCCTGCAGCAGCCCTGGCCGCACCGACGCGGCGACGATCTCTCCGAAGATCACCAGCGCCGATCCCAGCTGCTTGCTGTCCGAAAGCTCGCACTCCAGCCAGGCCCTGCATTCGCTGATCAGGGGCACAGCGATGGTGGTGGCAGGCTCCAGGGTGAAACCTGCCCTCTCGACCCGCTCCGTCCCCATCCACCGCACGCAGCCGAAGGCCCGCTCGGCCAGGGCTCCGTGCACCAGGCTGAGGCCGAATTGGCCCGTTGTCTGGATGTTGGCCTCGGTGCGGCCCTCCGGGCGGCCGGAGAACATGAGCATGGGTGGGTCGAAGCTCACCATCTGCACCCAGCTCTTGGGGGCGAGGTTGGGCACGCCCTGGGCGTCGACTGTGCTGACCAGCGTGATGACCCCGGGGATGAGTCCGGGCTGCCACGCGCGCTTGTCGAGAGGGAAGGGGACGCGGGTCGTGGTCAAGGGTGCCTCCCGGTGGGCTGCTGTCCGAGGGCTCAGCTATGGGGTCGGGAGTCCACGCGCCTCTTCCTCGCCGAATGGCGCGCCATCCGCGTCACTCTCCCGGGAGTGGGATCACCCTCCGCCGATTGGCGTGCCTCCTGGGCTCCCTGGTGCCGGCCCGGTGCCATCGCCCTACAGGCCCTGGCGCCCGCGCTGCAGGCGCTCCTCGGCCTCGTCGTGGGCGCTCATGGGGGCTGTGAAGATGTCGAAGACGCGGTCACCAGCGAAGACTCCGCTGCCGATGAAGACCATCGCCTCGGCGAGCTTGGCCTCGGTCTGGCTGTTGGCGTTCATGCCGTAGCGGAAGCCCAGGGCGCTCAGGCCGATGCCGCCCAGCTGGAGGGCGAGGTGCAGCCCGCCGCGGCGGCTGTTGTGGGCGTAGAAGTGTCCGGCGCCGAAGCCCAGGATGGTGCTCTGCAACAACGCCGTGTTGGGATCGGGTACCGACCGCTCGAGGCGCGCGATCTGCCACGCAGCGCTGCTGGGATCGCTCTGCGCGGCCGGCGGTGTGGGTGCTGGCTCGGGGTCGGTGGCCAGCACCACCGGTGGGGCCGCGGGCCCGGCGGCCGGTCCGGCTTCGGCTCCCAGCTCTTGGACGGAGCGGCAGTCACCGTGCTGGCTGATGGTCCAGCGATCCGCGGGCTCGGGCTTGATGTACAGACCGCAGCGCATGCCCGCCTTGCCCAGTGCGCGGGTCATCTCGGCCCCGGCATCACCGATGGTGGGCATGCGCACCAGCTCCACGTGGGTACCCGGCTGGGATCGCAGGGCCCTCTGCACGGCCTTCTCGGCGTCCACGCCCACCGCCCCCACCAGGTAGGGCTCCATCAGGTGGGTGTAGGTGCTCTTGAGCTGCGCCCCCAGCTGGTCGGAGTCGATGGTGGCGGCGCTGGCGGCGGCGACGAATAGGAAGGGAAGGGGGAACATCGTCTCTCCTGGTCTGGGAGCATGGCGCCTCGCGGTCCCACTCGTCGGAGTATACTCGCCCACATGCAGCGAACGAAGAGCAACCTCCGTCTCGCGGTCCCGATGATGATCTGGGCCTTGTCGGCCCGGATGGCTCCGATGGCCTGCGCTACGCGGGGCTGGACTTCATGCTGCTGCACAACCTGTTGCTGCAAAGCACCCCGAGCGCCTGGGACGGCGGGCTGGTGGCCGAGTGCCCCGAGACAGAGGGCGGCACGGCGCTGGAGGGCGTGCCTGAAGACGCAGGCTGCGGCTGCGGCACAACCCTGGGCCGTCCGAGCTGCGCCTGGCTGCTACTGGTCCTGGCCGCCATGGCCCGCCGAAGAGGCAGGTAGTCGTGGCCAACACCACCATCCAGGCGGGCACCGGCTGCTTCCGGCTGGGGCCGCGCTGACGGGGCCCTTGCCCGGAGCATGGGTCAGCGCAGGTACAGGTCGTCCACTCGCTGGCTGTAGACGATCACCGTGCCCAGCATGGTGTTGAGCTGCCAGACGACCTCGCCCGATGGATCGATGTCCTGGATCTCACCCGCGGTGGCCCACACGATCTGCGTGGTGCCGTCGTCGAAGCGGCTCACGTCGCCCTTGATGGAGCTGTAGATCTCACCGGTGTGCAGATACTCCCACACCTGGTCCGCCACCATGTCATCGGTGTCGAGCTCGTACTGGACGGCGCGCGAGTAGCCCCGCTCGGTGTCCCCGTTGTCGAAGATCAAGATGCCATCGTCCAGCAGCTGGAACTGGTGCTGGCGCAGGGTGGGCTGGCTGCCCTCGGTGAACTCGAACTCGTTGGCCTCGCCGCTCAAGCCCCAGATCAGCTCGCCTGACGGGCGGTCGATCCGGACCACGCTGGAGAAGTGCCGGAAGCCCACCAGCCAGGTGTCGCTCTCGGCGTCGTAGTCCATGGCGTTGGCGTGGGTCCAGTGCTCCTCCTCGAGGAACTCCGTGCCCACGGTCTCGGGATCGAAGGCGTCCCAGGCGTTCCACACCTCGCTGTGGTTGCCTTCAGGGTCGATCTCGACGATGGAGTCGCCCAGGGCGGAGTAGCCCTCGCGTTCCGCGAGCACCAGGCCGGCGATGGTGCCGTCGGGAAGCTCCACGAAGTCGTGGTCCAGCATGGGCAGGGGGATGTCCTCCACCTGGCTGCCATCCCAGGACACCCGCTGCAGAAAGGTGAAGGGCCGGTCCGCGTCGTCGTCGGTGGCGAGCTGTGACAGCAGCATGCCCTGACCGTCCACGCTCACGATGCCCCGCGCCATGGCCAGGCCCGCCTCGGGCTGCCAGTACCACACCACGCGCCCCTGGGGATCGCAGATGGCCACGGCGTTGGTCTCGCCGGCGAAGGGCAGGATCTGGTAGCCAGACCAGGAGGCGGTGTCTCCGCTCACGTCGACGCGTGGCATGGCGGAGGGGAAGCTGCCGGTCTCGATCCGGTGATCACGGCTGCTGTCCCCGGCCTCGGTCACGGCGCGGTAGTGGAAGGTCTCGTCCTGCCAGAGGCCGAGCAGCACAGCTTCGTGTTCGGTGCCGCTGGGGGTGGCCGGTGTGGTCAAGCCGTAGTCGCGGGAGGGGCCGAACTCGATCCAGCTGCTGGTGGCGGTCTCGGTGGACCAGCGTACGGTGGCGACGGTGGGGATGGAGTCGCTGATCTCGGCTGAGATATCGACGAAGGGCTGGCAGGCCTGCAGGCAGCAGGCCACCAGAAGCGGCGACCGAGGTGAGGTGCTCAAGCGGCGTAGCCGTCCAGGGAGGCGTCCAGGATCGGACCGGCGTCGGCCGAGGCCGAGGCCTCTGGCGCAGGGTGGAGATGGTTCAGGCATGCGTCGGAGTCGGTGTCGGAGTCGGCGTCGGCGTCGGAGTCCACATCGGCGTCCGCTCCGGAATCGGGATCGCCGGTGTCTTCGCCGCCGCAGGAGAGCCCCAAGGCCAGGGCCAGGAGCCAGATGAGCTTGTTGGGGTTCATCGGCGACCTCCGGTGGTGTGCGCTCTGCGGGAGCCTGTACCGAGGGCACATTGTCACACAGAGCCCACGTCGTTGCACCCATGCTCTCTACACCTGCGCTCCCGCCCGCTTACAGTGGGCCCGAACGGGGCTATGCTCCGCTCGCACCTGGACCCGGCGCCTGACAAGCACGGGTCAGAGAGGGAACCAAGGATGCTCATCCTCTTGATCGCGTCGGTGGCTCTGGCGGACACCAGCAGACCAGTGCAGCAGGGTCCCGTCGGTGTGCTCCAGGCCACTCCTGGCGTGCATATCAGCCTCGTGGATGGCCACCTCGGCGTCGGCGCGAGCGTGGACCTCCTGGCCGGCATCGTCTTCGGTGAGCGGGCCTTCAACCTGGCCCCGGGCGTGGTCGCGGGGCCCTTCGCGGAGCTGAACGCGGTGTTGAAACAGGGGGTCACCCTCACCGGTGGCGCCCGCGGTGGCGTGGGGGCGCTGGCACCCACCGCCAGGCTGGGTTTCATCCCCTATGGCCTGGTGGCTGTGGACCATGGGCGCTGCCTGGGGGCCACGCAGGGTGTGCGCTGGGGCATGCACGCTCGTGTGCTCTACGGTGGCGTGGGTGGGCATCGCTACGCTGATGGGACGCACGGCTTCTCCCTGGGCGCGGAGCTGCCCCTGCTCCCGGTGCCCGTCGTCTACTAGGAGCCGGTAGGGCGTAGCTGGCGCGAGCCGTTCGAACGCACGTGGAAGCCGGCGCTGCGAGCAGAGCAGGTCCCTGCAGCCGCGGGTGGGTCGCGGTAGACATGAGCTCTACTGGCGACTCTTGGCCGTTACATCTTGCCACCCGGCGGCACCTGCTCGCTGGCGATCACCTTGCCTTCGGCGGTGACGGAGCCGGGTAGATCCAGGCCCTCTTCCAGGGACTCCAGCAGATCCGCCAGCTCCGCGCGCTCCACCCGCAGGCGGGCCAGCGTGACCCGCTGTCGAGCCCGGGTGAGCCGCACCCGCATGGCTCGGGCCGTCTCGCGCAGCAGCCGCAGGTAGCGCAGGGCCACCATGCCGCCAGCGATGGCCAGCAGCACCACCACCAGCGCCGCCAGCACCGGAGTGGCTGGGATGAGCGGATCCGCCTCGTGCAGGACAAAGGAGGCTCCCGCGGCCAGCAGCCCCGCCACCAACCAGGCCAGTGGGTAGAGCACCAATCCCGCGGCCAGCTTGATTGTGGCCTCTTCCTTGCCGGCCCTGGCGGCCAGCCGGGAGCCGTAGCGAACCAGCAGCATGGGTCCCAGGTTCACGATGCCCCCCAGGAAGATCAGGGCGGGAAAGAGCACGAAGACGGCGAGGATCTGCAGCGTGAGCAGCGCGACCCGCCAGCCGCTACCCTGCACCGGTGGGCGATCCAGCTCCTCGTCCTCCAGGCCCAGCGCCTCGAGATCGGCCTGGTACTCCGCCAGGCGCTGCAGCAGAGCAGCTGTCTCCCGGGGTCTGTCGGTGCGCCAGCGGTAGTAGCCGGCCCACATGCGCCAGAAGCCCACCTGCTGTTCGAGCATGCTTGGCTGCGCGAGCTCCACACCGGCTCGCAGCCCGCGCTCGGCGCGCAGCAGGTGGCTGGCCCGGTGCATGTGATGGTGCAGCTCCCAGCTTTCGGTGGCGTGCACCACCTCGCGCAGGGAGCGCTCGATGGCGACGGTGAGGGTGCGACAGCGCGCGCGCCCCTGTTCGGGAGGCTCGTCGGCGCGGGGCGTGAGGTCGAGATCCGGCGTCAGCTGCAGCGGCGGGTGGAAGCGCACCAGCACCTTGCTGCGAAAGCGGCGTTTGTTGTCGTAGTGCAGTCCCACTGGGATGATGGCCGGTGGCGGCGATCCAGGGTCAAGCAGGCGGGCCCGGTAGTAGAAGCGCGCTGCACCGGTCTTGAGGCTCAGCAGGTGGGGCGCATCGTGGCTGTCGCCCTCTGGGAACAGGCAGCTGAACCCGCCACCCGCCACCGCCCGCGCCAGCGCGTCCAGGCTGCCCAGGTTCGCCGCCCTGCGTGCATCGCGGCTGTGTTCCCCATCCTGGGCTCGGTGGATGGGCACGGTGCCCACGGCCTTCATCAGCCAGCCCAGCAGGGGCCAGCGGAACAGCCCGGCCCGGGCGCCGAAGACCACCGGGCGCGGCATGCAGGCCAGGATCAGCACAGGATCGATGAGCGCGTTGGGATGCCAGGAGACCACGAGGCCGCCACCTTGCTCGGGGATGTGCACCAGGCCCTCCACCTCCACAGCGCGGAAGAAGATCCGCACCAGCAGCCGGGTGAGGCGGATGATGACGGCGCGGAGGTCGGGCATCGGTGCGGCTGGTTCGCCGGCTCAGAAGGGCCAGCTGAGGCCGGCGGTGGCGGCCTCCCGGCCCTTGCGGGAGCTGGCGGCCCGCTCGAAGGCCGCCTGTGCGGCTTCGAGATCGCCGATGGCCAGGGCTGCGCGACCGACCTCGAGGTCGACAGCGGGCTCAGCCCGGGCGGTGGAGGCGAAGAGGAGCAGCGGACACAGCCAGCGAGTAGACGGACGGGGCATCGCTCTCACCTCGTAGAGGAAGGTCCAGGCAAGCCAACCACGCCGGGTCTCGTATCCTCCCCCATTATTCATCATCTCGCTACTGCGACCGCCGAGGTGCGGCGTTCGCGGCCCGCGCTTGGTCTCCTTCCTCGGCGTGTTGCAGCACGCCTTCGGTCAGTCGGCGCTGCGCGCGAACCCCGATCACTCGCACCTCGTCGGTCTCGCTACACGATCTGATGAATAATGGGGGATCCTGTCTCTCCCTGGGCCGTTGTCCGCGCTCCGCGGTCCTGCGCACATGGGGAGGTTAGGACTGCCCGTGTCCTCCACAGACGCCAGCGCAGACGACGACACCAGCCGGGCATCGACGGGGGCGGCGGGTCGCCTGGAGGGCCTGCGCAGGGCATGGTTGGGGGCACGGCTGCCCGTGCTGGTGGCGATCCTGGCGGTCCGGCCCTCGCGCGAAGCCCTGCTGGAGGGGGTGCTGCGTCTGACCCCCTACCCCCACGGCGTGGTCAAGGCGCTGCTGGAGGCCTGGCAGCTGGTGCTGCTGCGCCAGGGGGCCCTGGGCACGGCGTTGGCCGCCGGCCTGGCGGTGGGCCTGCTGTCCGTCGCCGTCCCTGCTCGTCTCATCTGGCTGGGGGCCCTGCTGCTTGGTGGCGCCGCGGCGCTGCTGTCTGGCGTCGATGGGGCGCCCCCGGTGCTGGCGCTGCTCACGCTGCTGCTGCTCAACCTGGCGCCGGGCGCCCTGTGGAACCGACGGATCCGAGCCCTGCGCCTGTTGTCCTGGGTTCCCGGCAGCGAATTGCTGCTGCCGGTACCCCTGGCCCGCGATCTGCTGGCCCGCATCCACGGGGGCGCCGCGCGGCTGGCCGCGCTGCCAGGCCTGGTGGGGCTGATGGGCCTGTGGTGCCTGGCGGACCTCGGCTGGCGTGCCGGCGACCATCGGGCTCAGCTGCTGGCCTGGCCCGACGAGCGCGTGGACTCCCGGGTCCAGGTCCTGGAGCGGGCTGCCCCCGGGGTACGCGGCGAGTACCACGACCTGGAGCTGCTCGGCGAACACCTCGTGGTGGTGGCGGAGGACAGCTGCCGCTTGCTGGCCCTGCCCCTCGACGGTGGACCGGCCCTGCAACGCGACCTGGCCCCGAGGTGGCCTCCGTTCAACGCAGGAGCGCTGGACGCCTGGGTGGATCCCGACAGCCAGGTGCTCTGGTCGATGGACGGTCCGGGGCAGCTCGCTGGGCTCGAGCTCACAGCCGAGGGCTGGCAGCAGGTGGCCGCGCGGCGCTTCGATGGTCCCGCCAACTTCTTCTACCTGGTGCCGGCGCCCGAGATCTCGCGGCTGCTGCTGGTGGCGGTCAACGCCCATGACCAGGAGCCGGGATCGCTGGTGGCCTTCAGGCTGCCCGGGCTGGTGCTGCCCGAGCGCGTCGCCTTGAGGACCGCCGACGATCCCATCTTCCCCACCTCCCGCGACGCGGCCTGGATCCCCCCCCTGCAGCGCCTGGTGTTGGCGCCGAACTTCGGCGCACGCCTCTACCTGGCCGATCCCCTCACGGGCCTGGTGCAGCCGTGGATCGAGCTCTACTCGGCGAACGCCAAGCCCCTGTGGGTTTCGGGAATGGAGCGGCTCCTGGTGGCGCAGCCCAGCGCCAGCAGCATCGCGGTGGTGGACGTGGCCAGCGGGCAGGTGGAGCGGCGCATTCCCACCCAGCCTGGCGTGCGGGCCTTTGCGGTGGACAGCCAGCGCGGGCTGCTGGTGAGCGGGTCGGTGCTCACCGGCCGGATCCTGGTGCAGGACCTGGCCGATGGTCGCGTCCTGGACAGCTTCGGCACCCTCATGCCCATGATCCGCGAGATCGCCCTGGATCCCAGCCGTGGCCGGGCCGTGGTGGCGTCGTGGACGGTGCTCTACAGCCTGCCCTACCTGCCCGATGACGAGGGCGACACCGAGCGCCGATAGCCGGCCACCGCCGCCAGCACGCGCGCCGCGTCCAGCAGCTGACGGGGGCGGGCCATGCGCCGGCCGTGCCGCAGCACCATGCGCGGTCGCAGGTAGAAGCGGCGATAGGCCTGCCGGTGGAAACCCCAGACCTCCTGCGGGTCGGCCCCCGGGAGGTGGACGGTGGTGCTGTTGCGGTCGTAGCGACCCCAGTCCGTGGTGGTCAGCCGGCCTTCGGCGCGGGCCCAGTCGAAGAAGGCCGTGCCGGGGTAGG
Organism: uncultured Enterobacterales bacterium; assembly: GCA_964512185.1. Lineage (GTDB taxonomy): Bacteria > Myxococcota_A > UBA796 > UBA796 > JAFGLY01 > CAZEJJ01. Next base: position 22,770 of record CAZEJJ010000087.1, read on the forward strand.
CGGTGGCCACCGAGAACAGCGCGACGTCCAGGTCCAGCTCCAGGGCGAGCTGGAGTGTGCGCTGCATGCTGGCGGGCGTGTCGTGGCGGTTGCCGAACATGAAGGTTCCGCGGGGTCCGATGCCCGCCTGGCGGGTGAGACGCACGGCGCGCCGCACCTGGTCGGGCTCGATGCGCTTGTCGATGCTGCCCAGGACCGTGGGATCCCCCGACTCCACGCCGAAGCAGATCTGGTGGCAGCCCGCTGCGGACATCCAGCCCAGGACATCGGCCTCCACCGTGTCCACCCGCCCGTAGCAGGTCCAGGTGATCTCGGGCAGCTCCCGCCGCAGCCGCTCGCAGAAGGCCTGCAGCCAGCTGCGCTGGAGGGTGAAGGTGTCGTCGTAGAACTGCACCTGGCGCACGCCGAACTCGGTGCGCAGGCGGCGGATCTCCTGGACCACGCGCCCCGGAGACTGGCGGCGCACAGAGCGCCCGAACAGGTTGAAGCAGTAGGTGCAGCGGCTGGGACAGCCGCGACCCGACAGCAGCGACATGGCCGGCAGCTGCCGGTAGGTTCCCAGGCCGGGGCGGTAGCGCTGCATGGGGAGCAGGTGCCAGGCGGGCGAGGGCAGCTCGTCGAGATCAGCCAGCAGAGTGCGGTCCGGGTTGTGCTGCACCTGGCCGTCGCTGCGCCAGGACAGCCCCGCGATGCCGGCGGGATCCTCTCCCTCCACCAGCTCGGTCAGGGTGTGCTCGCCTTCACCGCGCACCACGTAGTCGATGTCGGGGCAGCCCAGCAGGTCATCGGGCATGACCGAGGCGTGGGCGCCGCCCATGACGATGGGCACGCCGGGATGGATCCGCCGGCAGGCCGCCGCCAGCTCGAGGGCGTGGGGGACCACGGGGGTCATGGCGCTGATGCCCACCAGGTCGGGACGTTCAGCGCGCAGGTGGGCATCGGGCCTGGACAGGGACAGGCCTTCGGCGTGGCCGTCCAGCAGCCTGACGCGGTGGCCGCGGCGCTGCAGCCAGGCCGCCAGGATGGGCAGACCGAGCCCGGGCATCTGGCTGCCCACGCGGTCCCACCAGTGGGTGTTGTCGCCCAGGTAGGGGGGGTCGATGAGCAGGACGCGACGCGACACGGTCATACTCTGGGGGGCCGGGGGAAGATGCGACGCAGGCGGTGGGCCTGGGCGCGCCAGCCCGCGGGTCGGGCCGCCAGGCGGAGCAGCCCCCGCCAGCGCTGCGGGGAGAGATAGAAGCGGGCCCATCCATAGCGCTGCAGGCTGCGCAGCGCCCAGGGCGGCAACGCAGCCCGCATGGGCTGCCGGGCGTAGTAGTCGTAATGAGAGGGATCTTCGGACAGGCTGGCGCCCTGGTCCAGCAGGCGCTGGTGCAGGGCTGTGCCGGGCAGGGGGACGCAGAGGGAGAAGCTGGCACCGTCGGCGGGCAGGCGAGCCGCGGTGCTGATGGTGGTGAGCATCTCCGCCACGGTCTCGCCTGGTGCTCCCAGCATGAGAAACAGGAAGCTGTGGACGCCCAGGGCCCGCGCCTGCTCCAGGGCGGTGCGCACCTGCTCAAGGCTGATGCCCTTGTCGTACACCTCCTCGCGGATGCGCTCCACCGCGCTCTCCAGGCCGATGCCCAGCCGTGCCAGGCCGCTGGCTGCCATGCGTCGCAGCAAGGGGGCGTCCAGGCGATCCGCGCGCGAGGTGCAGCCCCAGGGCAGCCCCAGGCCGGATGCATCGTAGGCCGCGCAGAACTCCCGCACCCAGCTGTGCCTGGCGGTGAAGGTGTCGTCTGTGAACCAGAAGCCCTGGGCTCCGTGTCGGCGGCTCAGCTGCACCATCTCCCGGACCAGGTGCTCCGGAGAGCGCAGGCGCAGCTGAGGGCCGAACAGCTGCTTCAGCGCGGGCTGACAGAAGCTGCAGCGGTATGGGCAGCCGCGCCCCGCGGTGATGTTCGCACCCGGCAGACCCGGTCGGAGGTGATCCAGCTTTCCCCAGCTGGACAGGTAGGCGCGCAGCGGCAGCAGGTCCCAGGCTGGGTGGGGCAGCTCGTCCAGGTCGTCGAGCATGGGCGCCGGCGGGCCGGAGCGCACCGCACCGTCGGGGTCGCGCCAGGTCACGCCCGCGGGTGGCAGGTCGTGGGTGCCGCCCTGGCCTGGCGACCAGCGCTCCAACAGGGCCTGGAGGCTGCGCTCCGCCTCTCCCCGCACCACCGCGTGGACCGAGCCGTGCTGCCGCAACAGCTGCTCTGCGTGCAGGCTGGGGTGGGGACCTCCCAGGACCACGCGGGCGCCGCGGCTGGCCGCGATCCGGGCCAGCTGCAGGGCGTCGTCCAGCATCAGGGTGCTGGCGCCGATGCCCACCACAGTGGGCTGCGCGCGATCGAGGAAGGAGACGAAGGCGGCCAGGCCAGGCTGGAAGGTGGCGTCGTGCAGCGACACCCGCATCGGCAGCTCACGCCGAATCCAGGCGGCCAGGGTGGCGATGCCCAGCGGCATGTCGCCGCTGGGGTAGCGGAACCGCGGGTACACCAGCGCCAGGCGCGGCTGTCTCATGTGGACCCAGGGGGGAGGCGGCGGATCAGCCGATCCTGTAGCACCAGCAGATCGAGGCCAGCGGCGTGGTAGCTGGTGGCGGCGCTCTCCGGTCCCAGCACGATGGGCTCCTCGTGCAGGTTGAAGCTGGTGTTGATCAGGGCCGGGAGCTCGAGCCCGCGCTGGGCTGTGGCCCGACGGTAGCTGCTGAGCAGGCCGTGCATGAGGGGGTGCCGCTCGGCGTCCACCAGCAGGGGCCTCACCGAGCCGTCGGAGTGCACGGCGGCGGGACAGCGGCGGCGCAGCTCCCGGTGGGCCTGCAGGTTGACGGTCATGAAGCCCGCGGCGTGCCGCACGGTGGGAAGATCCTGCAGCCAGCGCGACGCGTCGTCCGCGAGGAGCATGGGCGCGAAGGGCATGAAGTCAGAGCGCGCCAGGCAGCGGTTCAAGCGCTCCGTGGCCTGGCTGGTGGCCGGGGCCAGGATGCTGCGGTGCCCCAGGGCTCGGGGGCCGAATTCCATGGGCCCGTGACAGCAGCCCACCAGCCGCCCTTCCAGCAGCGCCTGGGTCACGGGAGCCACCAGGTCATGGGGCCGGGAGACCTGGTGGCCCTGCTGTGCGAGCCGGTCGGCGGCCTGGCGGACCTCCGCTTCGCTGTGCTCGGGGCCCAGGAAGACATGCTCGAGCCTGCCGTGCGCGCTGCCGCCCAGCGCCCGCTGGTGCAGCAGGGCGGCACCCACCGACAGCCCGCCGTCGCCCATGTTGGGGAAGACCTGCAGCGCCTTGACCTGCGGCAGCGCCGCAAGCGCGGCGTTGAGGCACACGTTGCCGAACAGACCCCCGGCCAGGGCCAGTCGATCCAGGCTCGTGAGATCCAGCCAGTGTGTGGCCAGATCGCAGATGTCCTGCTCCACTCCTCGCTGCAGCCAGGCGCAGACGTCTTCGCGTCGCTGGTGGCGCAGCGGATCCAGCCAGCCCTGGTGCAGCACGCCCAGCCGCCGGGTGAAGCGGCGATCCTCCGGCGGGCCCCCGAAGGGGAAGGGGAGCTCCACGGCGCCGGCGTCACCGCTGGAGGCCAGGCCCATGAGCTTGCCCTCGTGGCGGAATGGCTTGAAGCCCAGCAGCCCGGTGATGGTGGCGTAGAGCAGGCCGTAGGAGTGCGGGAAGGGCTTGGCTGCCAGCCGCTGCAGACCTCCCCGCTGGCCACGGTAGACCGCCAGGCAGACGCCGTCGCCCAGGCCGTCGGCGGTGATCACGAGGGCGTCCTCCCAGCCGCTGGTCATCCAGGCGGTCGCAGCGTGGCAGCGGTGATGATCGAACAGCTGGAAGCCACCGGGGGGGCTCAGGCCGGACTGGCGGGCCAGGGCGCGCAGCAACAGGGGGCGGAGCGCCCGGGCTGCCGTGCCGTGGGAGCCCATGCGCGGGAAGGGGCTGTCGAACTGCAGCCAGGCGTCGAAGCGCTGCCGGATCCCCTTCTCCTCGGTGTAGAAACGACCTGATTCCAGGTGCCACGCTCCCTGCAGCGGGCGCAACAGGCGCAGCCCGGGGTTGGGGGTGGTGTAGCCCGAGACCGCCACCGCGTGGACGTCCCGGGCTTCGAGCCCGGCGCGGTCCAGGCAGGCCTGGATGGACCGCACGGGCCAGCCGCCAGCGCCCTTGCGCCGGCAGAAGCGCTCCTCGCTGCAGGCGGCCACCAGCTCGCCATCCAGCAGCAGGGCGGCGCTGGCGTCGTGCGTGCCATCGTGGACGCCCAGGATCGGCGCTGGCTGTGGAGTCACGTTCCGTCACCCTGTGTGGGCCTGGTCAACACTCGGTCCTAACCGCCAGGCTGACGAGGCGCGGAGCGCTCCGAGTTAGGTCCGCAGCATGCGCTTTCGCCGTCGCCTGAGCAGGAAGCTCCAGCGCCTCGTTCGAGGAGGTCCCAAGGTGTGCTGTTCCGTCGAGATCCAGGAAGAGCAGGGAGACATCGGCTCCCTGCGCGCCCGCGGAGAGGTGCACCTGCCGGTGCGCATCCTCGCTCCTCCCAAGGAACGCTCCCTGAGAAGGATCAGGGCTGACTTCCCCATCCTGCAGCGGCAGCACTCGGGGCGGCTTGCGGTCTACCTGGACAACGCCTGCTCCTCCCTGCGCCCCACCCCGGTCATCGAGGCCATCAACAGCTACTACCGGGAGTACTCGGGCTGCCACGGACGAGCCCAGCACGCCTTCGGCACCGCCACCACCGCCGCCTTCGAGGACGCGCGCCGCACCGCACGGGACTTCCTGGGGGCCCGGGAGAGCTCCGAGATCATCTTCACCCGCAACACCACCGAGGCCATCAACCTGGTGGCCCGAGGGCTGGATTGGAAGCCCGGTGACGCGGTGGTCAGCTCTGATCTGGAGCACAACTCCAACCTGCTGCCCTGGCAGGACCTGGCGGCGCGCAGCGGCTGCGAGCACCGGGTGGTGCCCACGCTGGCCGACACCCGCTTCGACATGGCCGCCTTCCGTGCGCGCCTGGACCGCGGGGTCAAGCTGGTCTCGGTGCTGCACAGCTCCAACCTCACCGGTGTGAGCTTCCCCATCGCCGATATCGCGCGCGAGGCGCGCAAGGTGGGCGCCATGGTGTTGGTGGATGCGGCCCAGGGCGCACTCGGCCACGACCTGGACGTGCGCGAGCTGGGGGTGGACTTCCTGGCGCTGTCCGGTCACAAGGCCCTGGGCCCCACGGGCACCGGCGTGCTCTACGCCAGCGGGCGGGCGCAGGATCGCCTGTCGGGGCTGCTGGCGGGGGGGGAGACCGTCACCGACTCCAGCTACACCTCGCGCACCCTGGGGCCGGCGCCCTATCGCTACGAGGCCGGCTTGCAGAACTACGCCGGGATCATCGGCCTGGGAGCGGCGCTGCAGTACGCCGACGACCTGGGGCAGCGCCGCATCGCCCGGCGGGTGCGGAGCCTCAACACCCTGGCCAGCCAGGCCCTGGCTGGGCTGGACCGCGTCCAGATCCTCGGTCCCGCCGATCCGGCGCTGCGCGGGGGCCTGCTCAGCTTCACCGTCCGGGGCATCGCCGCCTCCGACGTGGCCTGGCTGCTCTCCCAGGGGGCCAACATCATGACCCGAGCGGGAAGACACTGCGTGCACGCCTGGTACAACAGCCGGGGCCAGGAACCGGCGGTGCGCGCGAGCTTCGCCTTCTACAACACGCCCGAAGAGGTGGAGTTCTTCTGCTGGACCCTCAAGGACATCCTGCGCTCCTACCCGGGGTGAGGGCTCCTGGGATCCTGAGGGGCGTACCGAATCTACCGCGGCCCACGATCCACGCCTCTTTGCGCGCCCTTCGCGGCGCCGCTGACATCAACATGTTGAAAACATGCCTTCTCCCAGCGTCACCGCGCAGGGCGCCGCCAGGCACATCCTGGGCTAGCACTCGTAGTACTTGTCGTAGACCTGCTCCGACAGCAGGCCATGCCGGCAGGCGAAGCGCACCAGCGGCTTCATGCGGCGGATCAGGGGGTGGTAGCTGCGGAAGTCCCGGTGGCTGCTCGGGGCTGCGGCCAGGACGCGCCGGTAGTCGTCCTGGCTCCAGCCCAGCCGGGCCAGCACCGTGGCGCTGTTGTCCAGGTCCTCTTCCAGCGGGTTTTCCTGGAACCATGCCAGGGCCTTCGCGCGGCTGATGCGGCCAGAGCGCACCTGGGCGGCGGGGGCCAGCCTGCGCAGATCGAAGCCGAACTTGCGGTGGATGAGGTGGTTGCGAAAGGGCGTGTAGATGCAGTCGGCGTGCTTGCCGCCGTCGAGCCACCCCAGCTCGCTGCGCAGGCGCTGCTTGATGTGCGCGTCGTTCCAGTCCAGGTACAGGGGCAGCATGATGATGCGCGTGCGACGCAGCAGCGCACCGGCCAGCAGGTGCCTGGCCCGCAGGCGGTTGAACTGTCGCACCACCTGCAGGGTCCTGGGCTGGCCGTGGCGGCGCACCACGGACTCGAGGTAGCGGCCATCAACGTAGCTCCAGCTCAGGGGGGCGATGCCCTCGGTGCGCGGTGAAGAGCTGAAGATCACGGTGCGGACCCCTTCGATCTCGGCCGCCTTGTAGGCCAGGGAGAACACCGCCACCAGGCACGGCAGGCAGGGCTCGGGGATGGAGGCCTCCAGGCAGGCTCGGTAGGCGTCGCCCAGCCGCTCCCATGGATAGGCCATGGACTTGAGGGGCACACCCAGCGCCTTCGTCACGGTCGCCAGGTTCTGGCGGCCCAGGTCGGAGACCCAGCCATTGTCGAGGTGGTAGGCCACCGGGCGCAGCCCCAGCTCCACCGCGCGCAGCAGGGCGTAGCTGCTGTCGCCGCCGCCGCTGAAGGGCAGGATGCAGTCGTAGGGCTTGCCCCGTCCCTCGCGCTTGATCCCGGCGATCAGGGCGTCGAAGCTGGCTCGCTTCTGAGGGTCCTGCTCGCTGTAGTAGGTTCGATCCAGGCGGTCCTGCACGTGACACAGCGCGCAGGCCCCCTGCTCGTCGAAGCGCAGCCCGGGGACCGAGCTGTCCATGATGCAGCGGGAGCAGGTGCGCAGATCGCTTGCCACGGCGGGGCCTCCGGGGAGCGCCGCCCAGGATAGCGCCTTGACGGACCCGCCGCAGCAGGCCTGTGGGCGCCCGGTGGGCCAGGGGCTACCCTGCTCAGGTGACCCGCGGGCGTCAGCCGGGTCGCGCCGCCACAAGGAGTGACCCATGACCCCGCTTGCGCTGCTCATCCTCCTGCCCCTGGCCGCCGGTCTGGCTGGCTGCGGGCAGGAGGATCGCGACAGCGACTCGGTGCAGACCCCGGTGGACTCCGACTCCGGCGGGTCCCTGGAACACGACGCGGACGGGGACGGCTACGACAGCGAGGCCTTCGGTGGCGACGACTGCGACGACGAGGACCCGGCGGTGCATCCCGGCGGCGAGGAGACCTGGTACGACGGGCTGGACTCCGACTGTGACGGAGCCGACGACTACGACCAGGACGGAGATGGCTGGCAGAGCGAGGACCACGGCGGCGCGGACTGTGCCGACACCGACCCGGCCATGCACCCCGGGGCCTTCGACTGGTACGACGGCGACGACAACGACTGCGATGGGAACACCGACTTCGGCTACCTGGACGAGTCCCACCTGAGCCTGGTGGGTGAGGAAGACGGGGACCAGGCGGGAGTGAGCGCTGCCCTGGTGGGTGACATCGACGGCGACGGCCATGGGGACCTGGCGTTGGGAGGCCACGGCTGGCCTGCGGGCGGTGAGCAGGGTGCCGCCTGGCTGGTGTCGGGGCCCCTCAGCGCCGGGCTGGATCTGGAACACGCCGACGCACGAGTAAGCGGCTTGAACGCCGGAGACCGAGCCGGTCATCCGGTGGCCGGGGCAGGGGACGTGGACGGGGACGGCTACGACGATCTGCTGGTGGCTGCGCACCAGGAGTCGTCGTTCGCTCTCCAGGCCGGGGCGGTCTACCTGCTGCGCGGACCGCTGACCGGTGAGCTCAGCGTGGGCGAGGCCGAGGCCACCTGGCAGGGCGAGGCGGAGCTGGATCTGGCCGGCGCGGGCATCGACGGGGGTGCCGACCTGGACGGCGACGGCAGCCTGGACCTGGCGGTCGGGGCCTTCGACCACGCGGGTTCTGCGGGGGCCGCCTACCTGGTGCCCGGCGCCGAGCTGGGCACCGCGTCGCTGTCAGAGGCTCCCGTCCGCATGGTGGGAGAGGAGCCGGGAGACAGCGCGGGTCGGGAGCTGGCCGTGGCGGGCGACGTGAACGGCGACGGGCAGGCGGACCTGCTGGTGGGAGCCTGGGGGCAGGATGAGCTGGGGCCGGAGTCGGGCGCCGCCTACCTGTTCTACGGTCCCCTGCGCAGCTCCGGCAGTATGGGCCTCGCCGACGTCAAGCTCCTGGGAGAGGCCGCCGGAGACAAGGCCGGCTTCAGCGTGGCGTCAGCGGGAGATACCGACGGCGATGGCTACGCCGATCTGCTGGTGGGCGCACCCTACAGCGACACCCGCTCCACAGATGGCGGCGCCGCCTACCTGCTCCGCGGCCCCCTGACCAGCTCGCTGGTCGATCTTGGCAGCGCCCAGGCCACCTTCAGCGGTGACCGCGAGGACATCCTGGCCGGCTACGATGTCCACTCCGCCGGGGACTTCGATGGTGACGGCGACGACGACATCGCCGTGGGCGCGCCCCTGGCGGGCCTGGGGGTGAGCGCCAACGGCGCAGTGTACATCGTGCTCGCCCCCATGGCCGGCAGCATCTGCTCCTGCTCGTCGGATGCCGTGCTCTGGGCCGTGGACGCCGCGGCGCGCGCCGGCAGCTCGCTGGGTGGGGGTGGCGATATCGACGGCGACGGCTACGACGACCTGCTCATCGGCGCGCCGGGTGTCATCTCCAGCGACGGCACCACCGGCGGAGCCTTCCTCGTGCTGGGGGCGGACTAGTGCCCGTGCCCAGAAGTACCTGCCCACCCTGCTGGGCGGCCAGATA